>NZ_JBBWWT010000002.1:406252-771693 GCF_038321125.1 Pseudoxanthomonas putridarboris
GGGCGGGCGCGCGGCGGGCGCCCTTGGCGTCGCCTTCGCCGGCTTCGGCGAACTCTTCCTCGCGCACGACGGCGGCGTTCGGCGAAGCGGCCTTGCCTTCCAGCACGGCGTCGGCGGCGGCGCGGGCGTACAGCTGCACGGCGCGGATGGCGTCGTCGTTGCCGGGGATGGCGTAGTCGACCAGGGCCGGGTCGTAGTTGGAGTCGACCACCGCGACCACCGGGATGCCGAGCTTCTTGGCTTCCTTGATGGCGATGTCCTCATGGCCGATGTCGATGACGAACAGCGCGTCCGGCAGGCGGTTCATTTCCTTGATGCCGCCCAGCGAGGCCAGCAGCTTCTCGCGCTCGCGGCGCAGGCCCAGCACTTCGTGCTTGACCAGCTTCTCGAAGGTGCCGTCGGTCTCGGCGGCTTCCAGTTCCTTCAGGCGGGCGACCGACTTCTTCACGGTGGCGAAGTTGGTCAGCGTGCCGCCCAGCCAGCGCTGGGTCATGAACGGCATGCCGCAACGCTCGGCCTCTTCCTTCACCGCCTCGCGCGCGCTGCGCTTGGTGCCGATGAACAGCACGGTGCCGCGCTTCTGGGCGACGCCGGAGATGAAGTTCATCGCGTCGTTGAACAGCGGAACGGTCTTCTCGAGGTTGATGATGTGGATCTTGCCGCGGGCGCCGAAGATGTACGGGGCCATCTTGGGGTTCCAGTAGCGGGTCTGGTGGCCGAAATGGACGCCGGCTTCCAGCATCTGGCGCATGGTGACTTGGGGCATTGCATGGACTCCTGAAGGGGAACCGGCCATCCATTCGACAGGCCCGGACGGGCATCGTGTCGACGGCGGCTTGCCCGCGAGGGCGTGGTTCCGGGGTTGGGCCTCCCTGCGGCATCCGTGGCCGAACCCTTCGGCGAAGGGCACCCCGGCACGGGTTGTGGCAGCAGGTGTGGATTCGCCGGTGTGGCCCGACGTGGGCCGCCAGGACGGGCATGGGCCCGGCAAAGCCTGCGGAGTATAGCCGGGGCAGGGTCGCCGCCGCAAACCTGGACTGTCCGGGTGCGGCCGGGTGCGCCGGCCCCGGAGGGTGCCGGCCGGCCGCGCGGGGCCGGGATTGTCCCGGAAAGTGCCGCCACCATTCAGCCTGCCCGGCAAATAGGCGATAATCGGGCCATGGCAATCCAGCTCAAAACCCCCGAAGACATCGAGAAGATGCGCGTGGCCGGCCGCTTGGCCGCCGAAGTCCTGCAGGTCGTGGCCGCGCACGTGAAGCCCGGCGTCACTACCGCCGAACTGGACCGTGTCTGCCACGACCACATCGTCAACGTGCAGAAGGCCATCCCGGCCAACATCGGCTACGGCGGCGGGCACGGGCGCATCCCGTTCCCGTCCACGGTCTGCACCTCGGTCAACAACGTCATCTGCCACGGCATGCCCAGCGAGGGCAAGGTGCTGAAGGACGGCGACATCCTCAACATCGACGTCACCGTCATCAAGGACGGCTGGCACGGCGACACCAGCCGCATGTACTACGTCGGCACCCCGTCGGTGATGGCCAGGCGGCTGGTGGAAACCACCCGCGAGGCCATGTTCCGCGGCATCCGGGCGGTCAAGCCGGGCGCCACCCTGGGCGACGTGGGCCACGCGATCCAGCAGTACGCCGAAGCCGAGCGCTTCAGCGTGGTGCGCGAGTACTGCGGCCACGGCATCGGGCAGGTCTACCACGACGAGCCGCAGGTGCTGCACTACGGCCGCCCGGGCGAGGGCGTGGTGCTGAAGCCGGGCATGACCTTCACCATCGAACCGATGATCAACGAAGGCACCCGCCACTCCAAGGTGCTGCCCGACGGCTGGACCGTGGTCACCAAGGACCGCAAGCTGTCCGCCCAGTGGGAACACACCGTGCTGGTCACCGAGAGCGGCGTGGAGATCCTTACCCGCGTGCCGGGCGACGACAACGACCTGTGAACGCTCCCGTGGCCGCGAACGGACTTGCGCCGCGGCTTCCGGAAATCGGCCCGGACGTCGCCGACGATGCCGCTTGGTCGGCGGCCGCGCGGACCTCGCTGGCGCATACCGATGCGCGGCTGGACAGGCGCTTCGACCAGAACGACGGCATGGACCGCGTCCTCGCCCTGCGCGCGCGGGCGGTGGATCACCTGCTGAAGGACGGCTGGGCGCGTTGCGTTTCCCCCGAGGCGCCGATGGCGCTGTTCGCGGTGGGCGGCTACGGCCGCGGCGAACTGTTCCCCCATTCGGACGTGGATCTGCTGGTGCTGGCCAGTGCGGAGGCGCAACAGCAGCAGCATGACGCGGTCGCGCGCTTCTTCGCGCTGCTGTGGGACGCCGGCCTGCCGATCAGCCATGCCGTGCGTTCGGCGACCGAATGCACCAGCGCCGCCGCCGCCGACCAGACCGTGCTGACCGCGCTGATCGAGGCGCGCATGCTGGTGGGCGAACCGGTCGACGATGCGCGCCTGATCGACGCAGTGTCCGCCGCTCGGGTCTGGCCGCCGCGCGATTTCTTCGTGGCCAAGCGCGAGGAACTGCGCATCCGCCACGCGCGCTTCGGCGACACCTCGGACAACCTGGAACCCAACATCAAGGACGGCCCGGGCGGCCTGCGCGACCTGCACACGCTGGGCTGGATGGCGCTGCGCACGTTCGGCGTGCGCGACCTGGAGCCGCTGGTCGGCCTGGGCCACCTGGGGCAGGACGAAGCCGCCGCGCTGGCGCGCGAGCGCCGTGCGCTGGGCCGCCTGCGCTATGGCCTGCACCGGGTCGCCGGCCGGCCGGAAGAGCGGCTGCGCTTCGATTACCAGAAGACGCTGGCGCAACGGTTGGGCTTCGCCGACGACGCGGAGAGCCTGGGCGTCGAGAAGATGATGCAGGGCTTCTACCGCAGCGCCGCCATCGTGCGCCGGATCAGCGACCGCCTGCTGCAGCGCTTCGAGGAGCAATTCGACGGCGAAGCGCTGGCCGAACCGCTGGATGCGCAGTTCGCCTCGCGCCGCGGCTACCTGGCGGCGCGCGACGGCGAATGGCCGCAGGGCGACGTGACCCAGGTGTTCGCGCTGTTCGCCACCTGGGCCGCGCACCCGCAACTGCGCGGCCTGCATTCGCGCACCGCGCGCGCGCTGGCCGAAGCGCTGCCGCGCCTGCCGTCCTACGAAGCGGCGGGCACCGTGCAGCGCGATGCCTTCATGGCGCTGCTGCGCGGTCCGCGCGCGGTGGAAACGCTCACCCGCATGGCGCGGCTGGGCGTGCTGGGGCAGTGGATCCCCGCGTTCGCGCGGGTGTCCGGGCGCATGCAGTTCGACCTGTTCCACGTCTACACGGTGGACCAGCACACGCTGATGGTGCTGCGGAACATCGCCGCGTTCGCCGCCGGGCGCGCCGACGAGCGTTTCTCCATCGCGCACGAGGTCTGGCCGCGCTTGCGCAAGCCGGAACTGCTGCTGCTGGCCGGGCTTTTCCACGACATCGCCAAGGGCCGTGGCGGCGACCATTCCGAACTGGGCGCCGTGGATGCGCGCGAGTTCTGCGCCGCCCACGGCCTCAGCGAATCGGACACCGAACTGGTCGCCTGGCTGGTGGAGCAGCACCTGCGCATGTCGGTGACCGCGCAGAAGCAGGACATCGCCGATCCGGACGTGATCCATGCGTTCGCCGCGCTGGTGAGGGACCGCGAGCGGCTGGACTACCTCTACCTGCTGACCTGCGCCGACATCGCCGGCACCAGTCCCAAGCTGTGGAACGCGTGGAAGGACCGGTTGCTGGCCGATCTCTACTTCGCCGCGCGCCGCGTGCTGCGCGAAGGGCTGGAAAACCCCATCGCCGTCAACGAACGCCTGGCCGAGGCGCGTGATGCCGTGCGCACGCTGCTGGGCATCCAGGGCGTGGACGCGCCGCGCGCGGACGCGTTGTTCGCGGCGATGCCGGAGGAAAGCCTGTTGCGCTTCCGGCCCGAACAATTGGCCTGGCAGGCCTTGGCCATCCAGGGCGCGGCGCCCGGCGAGACGCGCGTGCGCGTGCGCCACATCGCCGACGACGCCAAGGCGATGGAAGTGTTCGTGCATTCGCCCGACCGCGACGGCCTGTTCGCGGCCATCCTGGCCACGCTGGACCGCATGGGCTTCGCCATCCACCAGGCCCGCGTGCTGGTGGGGCCCAACGGCACCATCTTCGACACCTTCGAGGTGCTGCCGGCCGATATCTACGCGCCATGCGTGCCGGCGGAAGTGGAGCAGCGGCTGGCCGCGGCGCTGTCCGGACCGCTCGACGCGGTGCGCACCTCGCGCCGGGCCGTCCCGAGGCAGTTGCGCCATTTCCGGTTCCCGCCGCGCATCGAGTTCGGCGCCACGCCGGACGGCCGCCGCACCGTGCTGAGCCTGGTGGCGCCCGACCGCCCCGGCCTGCTGTCGGACGTGGCGCAGGTACTGCGCCGGCAGCGGCTGCGCGTGCACGACGCGCGCATCGCCACCTTCGGCGAACGCGCCGAGGACATCTTCCAGATCACCGACGAGAACGACCAGCCGCTCGCCGGCGACGAGCCGCGACAGGCGCTGCGCGACGCGCTGCGCGCCAGTTTCGATACCCCACCGTAACGCGCCACAGGATTGTTGATGACCCGCAAAGCCAGCAAGACCGACGAACTGAAGTCCACCATCGAGAGCGCGTTCGAGCGCCGCGCCGAGCTGACGCCGGCCGAGATCGAAGGCTCCACCCGCACCGCCGTGGAACTGGCCATCGAAGGCCTGGAGAAAGGCAAGCTGCGCGTGGCCGAACCCGATGGCAAGGGCGGCTGGAAGGTCAACGAATGGTTGAAGAAAGCCGTGCTGCTGTACTTCCGCGTCAATGAGATGGAACTGGTGGAAGCCTATCCGGCGCCGTTCTGGGACAAGGTGGAGGCGCGCTTCGGCGCGTTCGACGAGAACGACTTCCGCAAGCTCGGCGTGCGCGTGGTGCCGGGCGCCATCGCCCGTCGCGGCACCTACTTCGGCAAGGACGTGGTGCTGATGCCCAGCTTCGTCAACATCGGCGCGCATGTGGGCGAGGGTACGATGGTGGACACCTGGGCCACCGTCGGTTCGTGCGCGCAGGTCGGCAAGCACTGCCACCTGTCCGGCGGCGCCGGCATCGGCGGCGTGCTGGAACCGTTGCAGGCCAGCCCTACCATCATCGAGGACCACTGCTTCATCGGCGCGCGCTCGGAAGTCGTCGAGGGCGTCGTGGTCGGCCACCATAGCGTGATCGGCATGGGCGTGTTCCTGGGCCAGTCCACCCGCATCTACAACCGCGTCACCAGGGAGATCACCTACGGCTACGTGCCGCCGGGCAGCGTGGTCGTCTCCGGCTCGCTGCCGGCCGCCGACGGCTCGCATTCGCTGTATTGCGCGGTGATCGTCAAGCAGGTGGACGAGAAGACCCGCGGCAAGACCAGCGTCAACGAGTTGCTGCGCGGGCTGGCGGACTGAGCCGCCATCACGGCGCCGGATGCCTTGTAGGAGCGCGCCATGCGCGCGATGCTCTTGCCGAGGTGTCCTGGATCGAAACGAAAAGCATCGCGCGCATGGCGCGCTCCCACAGGATTGCATCCGGGTAACGACATGAGCACCACGCTGTACGGACTGAAGAACTGCGACACCTGCAAGAAGGCGACCAAGTGGCTGGACCGTTTCGGTGTCGCCTACGGCTTCGTCGACTACCGCGACAACCGGCAGGCACCCGAAACCTTGAAGGAGTGGGCGGAGAAGGCCGGCGGCTGGGATTCGCTGATCAACAAGTCGTCCACCACCTGGCGGCAGTTGCCGGAGAACCGCAAGTCGCCCGGCTCGGAAGCGGAATGGACGCTGCTGCTGAAGGAATACCCGCAACTGATCCGGCGGCCGGTGGTCGTCACCGGTGAAGGCGGCTTTTCACAGGGCTTCAGCGACAATGGCTTCAAGAAGCTGTTCGGAGCGGACACGTGAGCGATGTCGTCGAACTCTCCAGCGAACTGATCCGGCGCCATTCCGTCACCCCGGACGACGCCGGTTGCCAGCAGGTGCTGGCGCATCGCCTGGAACAGGCCGGTTTCCGCTGCGAACACCTGCGTTTCGGCGAGACCGACAATCTCTGGGCGACCCACGGCAGCGGAACGCCGGTGCTGGTGCTGCTGGGCCATACCGACGTGGTGCCGCCCGGTCCGCTGGATGCGTGGACCAGCGACCCCTTCATTCCCACCATACGCGATGGCGTGCTGTACGGGCGCGGCACCGCCGACATGAAGTGCAGCGTGGCCGCCTGCACCATCGCGCTGGAGCGCTTCGTCGATGCGCATCCGGACCATCCCGGTACGGTGGCGTTGCTGGTCACGTCCGACGAGGAAGGCGACGCCCACGACGGCGTGAAGAAAGTGGCCGAACTGTTCCGCCAGCGCGGACAGGCGATCGACTGGTGCATCACCGGCGAGCCCTCGTCGAAGGAAATACTCGGCGACTTGTTGCGCGTGGGCCGCCGCGGCACGCTGACCGGCACGCTCAGCGTGCGCGGCGTGCAGGGCCATGTGGCGTATCCGCACAAGGCGCTCAACCCGATCCACAAGGCCTTGCCGGCGCTGGACGAACTGGCCGCGCGGCAGTGGGACGAAGGCTACGAGACCTTCCCGCCGACCAGCCTGCAGATCTCCAACCTGCATTCCGGCACCGGCGCCAGCAACGTCATCCCGGGCGACCTGCAGGTGGTGTTCAACCTGCGCTTCAACCCGACGTGGACGGCCGAGAAACTGGAGCAGGAGATCGAAGCGGTCTTCCGCAGGTATGGGCTGGATTACAGCGTGCACTGGCACCGCGGTGGCGAGCCGTTCTACACGCCGGAAGGCCATCTGCGCGCCACGGCGCGCGCCGTGCTGGGCGAGTTCGCGGGCGCGCCGCCGGAGGAGAGCACCGCCGGCGGCACCTCGGATGCGCGCTTCATCGCGCCGCTGGGCGCCGAGTGCATCGAGGTGGGCCCGGTCAACGCCAGCATCCACAAGGTGGACGAACACATCGCCGTGGCCGACCTGGATGCGCTGCCGGGCCTGTACCTGGCGCTGGTCGAGCGATTGATGCTGCCGGGCTGATGCCTATCCCCCTGTAGGAGCGGCTTCAGCCGCGACCGGAAACGATGAACACCAGAAGGCCACGGATCAGCGCGGATAGACACGGATAATGCCCTGTTTCTTATCCGCGGCTATCCGCGTCAATCTCTGGCAAAGGGGGGATCTTTCTGCGGTCGCGGCTGAAGCCGCTCCTACAAGGGGATTGGTTGCATCGGCAACTTTTCCGGCGATGGCCAGGGACTTGCCAAGCCCCCGGCCGACCGGTTACGGTCGCCCCATGCCTCGTCCTTCCGCGCTCGCCACGAACAACGCCAACCGCAATATTGCGCGCGCGAATAATCGTGCGTGCACGCTGCGGGTCTGCGACTAGGCGACGAAACACCAGCCGGATACCAGAGAACCCGCATCGCGAGATGCGGGTTTTTTCGTATCCGGGCCATGAAACCGAACCCACCCAGGAGTCCCCACCCCATGTGTTCCATCTTCGGCATCTTCGGGCTGCAACCCGGCGACGACGTGCAGGCCCTGCGACGGCAGTCGCTGGAACTTTCGCAGAAGCAGCGCCACCGCGGTCCCGACTGGAGCGGCGTGTACCACGACGGCGGCGCCATCCTGGTCCACGAGCGGCTGGCCATCGTCGATCCGGCCGGCGGTTCGCAGCCGCTGCGCTCGGCCGACGGCGAACTGGCGCTGGCGGTCAATGGCGAGATCTACAACCACCGCGAGTTGAAGAAGGAACTCCAGCAGGACTACGCCTTCCAGACCGGCTCGGACTGCGAGGTCATCAATGCGCTGTACCGCGAGGATGAACCCGCGTCGTTCCTCAACCGCCTCAACGGCATCTTCGCCTTCGCATTGTGGGACCAGCAGAAGGGGCGCGCATTGATCGCGCGCGATCCCATCGGCGTGTGTCCGCTGTACTGGGGCCACGACCGCGAAGGCCGGCTGTGCGTGGCCTCGGAGATGAAGGCGCTGGCGCCGATCTGTGCCGACGTGGCGCAATTCCCGCCCGGCCATTGGTACGACAGCGCCACCCGCGCGTTGACGAAGTACTACGACAAGCCGTGGCGGGAGTACGACGCCGTGCAGGGCGTCGAGGTTCCGGGGCAGGAACTGCGCGAGGCGTTCGAGCGCGCGGTGCATCGCCAGTTGATGACCGACGTGCCGTATGGCGTGCTGCTCTCGGGCGGGCTGGATTCGTCGCTGGTCGCGGCGGTGGCCGCGCGCTATGCCCGCCATCGCATCGAGGAGGACGACAAGGCCGAGGCGTGGTGGCCGCGCCTGCATTCCTTCGCCATCGGCCTGAAGGGTTCGCCGGACCTGGCGGCGGCGGCCATCGCGGCGGAATCGCTGGGCACGGTGCACCACGGGTTCGAGTACACCTTCGAGGAAGGCCTGGATGCGTTGCCGGAAGTGATCCGCCACATCGAGACCTACGACGTCACCACCATCCGCGCGTCCACGCCGATGTACCTGCTGGCGCGCCGGATCAAGGCCATGGGGGTGAAGATGGTGCTGTCGGGCGAGGGCAGCGACGAGATCTTCGGCGGCTACCTGTACTTCCACAAGGCGCCCAACGCGCGCGAGTTCCACGAGGAACTGGTGCGCAAGCTGGACGCGCTGCACAACTACGACTGCCTGCGCGCCAACAAGTCGATGATGGCCTGGGGCGTGGAGCCGCGCGTGCCGTTCCTGGACGTGGAGTTCCTGGACGTGGCGATGAAGATGGACGCGAAGCACAAGATGATCGACAAGGCCGGCGACGGTGCGGCACGGATGGAGAAAGGCGTGCTGCGCGAGGCCTTCGACGGCTACCTGCCCGATTCCATCCTGTGGCGGCAGAAGGAGCAGTTCAGCGACGGCGTCGGCTACGGCTGGATCGATGGGTTGAAGGCGCACGCCGAGGCCCAGGTCAGCGACCGCGAACTGGCCGCCGCCGACAAGCGCTTCCCGGTCAACCCGCCGCTCACCAAGGAGGGGTACTACTACCGCAGCCTGTTCGAGCAGTTCTACCCGGGGCAGGCCTGCGCCGAGACCGTGCCGGGCGGCAAGTCGATCGCCTGCTCGTCGCCGGCGGCGATCGCCTGGGATGCCAGCTTCGCCGGCGCCGCGGACCCGTCCGGCCGCGCGGTGGCCGGCGTGCACAACGCGGCGCTGTGATCTTCTCCCTCCCCTTCAAGGGGAGGGCTCAGGGCTTCAAGGTCAGCGTGTACTCCGCCTTGCCCGGCAGGAACGGCGTCGGCCTTCCATGCACCCAGTCGTCGTGGCCGGCGCCCCAGAACGGCGACAGCGGGTGGCCGCTCTGGCCGCCGGGCATGTGGATGATGCCATCGGTCTCGTGGCCCGGCGATACCACCATGCGCTCGGATGCGCCGAACGACGGGCCCTGCACGCGCGGCATGGAACCGTCGCCGGGCAGCGGTTCGCCGGGCATGCACAGCGACGGCTTGATGAAGCCGGGCAGGGCATTGGCCAGCGGGTGGCAGATCTTCGCGGTGTTGCGTTCGCCCCAGGTGCGCTGCGCCAACGGCCCTTTTTCGGCCAGATCGTCGCGCACTTCCCTGGCCGCATCTTCCAGCAACGCGCCCCAGCTCTCGTAGCGCCGGGAAAGAAGATGCGCGGGACGCTGTTCCAGCAGCGGCCACACGATGCCTTCCAGTTGCGGCAGGTCGGGCATCACGAAGCCGTCGCCCAGCGCGGCCTGCGCGGGGGCGGTCAGGCCGTCGGCGATGCGCGCGTGCACGGCCAGCCGCCACGCGCGGACCAGGCGATAGCTGACCGATTCCGGGCTGGCGCGGTCCTCCCATGTCCTGCCGGCATCGGCCAGGGCATGCAGTGCGGTGGCTTGCTCCTGCTTCTTCGCTTCGTCCTGCAACAGCTGCCACCAGCGTTGCAGGAATACCGCTCGATCGTCCAGTTGGATCGCCAGCAGGTCCTTCTCGCTGAACTGCTCCCTGGCGAACAGGCCGTCGCGGATCTGCTTCGCGCGCGCGCCCAGCGCGTAACCGCCGTCGCCGACGCGCGCCAGCGCGGCGCCGTCGAGCACGCGCGCGTTGGCCGTCCACAGGCGATGTTCGGCAGGCGCGGTGAGCACGGGCGCCAGTTGGGTGGAGATGTCCCATGGCAGGCAGGCGACCGCCGCCGGCTCTGCGGTGGCCTTGGCCGGATGCGGCAGTTGCAAGGGTGCCGGGCAGGCGCCGTCACGGGACGCCAGCGGCCCCAGGACGCGCCAGGCGATGCGTCCGTTGCGATCGCCGACCACCAGGTTCTGCGCCGGCGTCGCGGTGCGCTGCGCGACCGCGAGCGCAGCGGAAAGGTCGCCCGCGCGAGCGAAGTCCGCCAGGCCGAAGTTCAATGCGCCCGGCTGGTGCGCCACCCAGCGCAGGGCGAGGGCAGGCTGCTCGTCTTCCGCTTCATGCATCACCGGGCCGTAGCGGGTCTCCACCACATCGAATCGCACGGGTTCGCCGCCGGCCACGCGGATCGTTTCAACGTGGCGCTGCGCGGGGTCGCAATCGGCTTCCTGGTCGGTTTCCCCCGCGCACGGCCGCACCGGGTACCAGTCCGCCGTATCCGCATAGCTGTTGGTGAAGCCCCAGGCGACGTGCCCGTTGCTGCCGACGATGATGGCGGGCAGGCCGGGCAGGGTGAAGCCGGACACATCCACCTTGCCGCCGGGCGCGCGCGCATCCGGATAGCGCAGGCGCGCGCGGAACCAGATGTTCGGCGCGCGCAGGCCCAGGTGCATGTCGTCGGCCACGATGGCGCGGCCGTCGGCGGTCAGCGCGCCGCCCACGGCCCAGTTGTTGCTGCCCGGCGTGCCCTTGTCGGCCAGCCGGCGATGCGCATCGGATGCGGGCATCGGCAGTTTGCGCAGGTCGACCTGGTCGGCCGTCGGCAGCGCCGCATTGCCGCGCGCCTCGCCGAACAACGGCGCATCCCACTCGGTGCCGTCGTGCATCAGCAGAGCATGCAGTGCCGGCGGCACGTGCTGGCCGATCTTCCACAGTCCCAGCTCGCGCACGTTCTGCGAATCCTGCAGGTCGAAGTACATGGCATAGCCGGTCAGCGCCGAGTCCACGACGTCCCAGCGCCGCGGTGCTTGCCGCAACAGCAGATAAGGCCACGGACGCGTGCGCAGGTCGCCGAGCCCGGCGTTGACGCCGTCGGTATAGGCCTGCAGCTGCGGCAGGCGGCCGCCGGCGAAGGTGTCCAGGTGTTCTGTCACCCGCGCACGGATGCGGTGCACGCGCCTTTCCTTGTCCAGGTTCACGGCGATGGGGCCGAACAGTTCGGCCAGTTCGCCGGCCGAAGTGCGGCGCATCAGGTCCATCTCGAAATAGCGCTCCTGCGCGTGCACGTAGCCCAGCGCGCGCATCGCGTCGGCTTCGCTGGCGGCGTCGATGGTGACCACGCCCAAGGCGTCGCGCTGGATGGAAACCGGTGCGGCCAGGCCCTCCAGTGCGACCTCGCCGTCGAGCGCGGGCAGGCTGCCCCGCATGGCCCACCATGCCGCCAGGAACGCCAGCACGACCAGGGCCAGCAACAGCAGCGCGATGCGCCGGGTCCATTTCAACATTGTGGAATCCTTGCGGTCGGGGTGACGGGCCCGCCGATTATTCCATGGAAGCCATGCCGGTCGCCGCCATGCGCATGCGCCGGAGGCGAAGGGCGACTGAGAGTGATTCCGATTCGGCCATCGCCTGGCGCGATCCGGCATCCTGTGCGCCTTGTTACAGGAGCCGCCCCCATGAAAGGCCATCCCGACGTCGTCGATTACCTCAAGCAACTGCTGCGCGGCGAGTTGTCCGCCCGCGACCAGTACTTCATCCATTCCCGCCGCTACGAGGACATGGGGCTGAAGGCGCTGTACGCGCGCATCGACCATGAAATGGAAGAGGAAACCCAGCACGCCGACGCGCTGCTGCGCCGCATCCTGTTCCTGGAGGGCGACCCGGACATGCGTCCGGAACCGTTCGTGGCCGGCAAGACCGTCGAGGACATGCTGCAGCGCGATCTCGAAGTCGAGTACCGGGTCCGCGCCAACCTGGCCAAGGGCATGGCCCTGTGCGAACAGCACGGCGATTTCGTCAGCCGCGAGATGCTGCTGACGCAGTTGCAGGACACCGAGGAAGACCACGCGCACTGGCTGGAGCAGCAACTGGGCCTGATCCAGCGGCTGGGGATCGAGAACTACCTGTTGACCAAGCTGGACGGCAAGGTCGGCGATTGATCGCCGTAGGAGCACACCATGGGCGCGACCCTGTTGGGGCACGTCGGAGAAAAGCATCGCGCCCGAAGGCGCTCCTGCAAGGTCGATGTTTCTGCGGCCCCTACGGTACGGTCGTCTCCGTAGGAGCGGGCCATGCCCGCGATGCTTTTCCGTCACGAGAGGCGGAGGCATCGCGCCCATGGGGCGCTCCTACAGGGGCGCTGGTCGGGCCTTGGCCAGCGCGTAAACCGCAGTCGCCAATGCGCTGAGTCCGTCGGCGCGGAAGCGTGGTTCCTGGTCCAGGATGCCGCGTCGTTCCAGTAGCGATGCCTGCCAGGGCGCGGCGAACAACGCTTCGACTTCGTCCTGTTCCACCGAGAACGGCGGCCCTTCCTTTTCGGCCTGCGGGTATTCCAGCGTGATCAGCAGGCCTTGGCAGCCGGTGGGCAGCCTGGCGTACACCGTGCCGAGGTAGCGCCGACGCAACGCCGGCGGCAGGGCGATCAGCGCGGCCCGGTCGTAGACGCCGGCCACATCCGCCAGCGACTCCGCGTCCAGGCCGAAGGCGTCCCCCAGGATGATCTCGATCGGACCGGCGACATGGTGCTCGCCATGGCGGCTCGCATGCCGCCGCGGCTCCAGTCCGGCCTCGGCGAAGAATTGCTGCACCGCCAGCGGCGAGAGTTCCACGCCGAGCACGCGATGCCCTTGCGCCGCCAGCCAATGCATTTCCAGCGACTTGCCGCACAGCGGCACCAGCACGCGGCTGCCGGCGGGAAGCCGCAGCGTGGGCCAGTGCTTTTCCAGCAGCGGCATGACGTCGTCGCGGTGGAAGCCGATCTGCCCTTCCTGCCAGCGTTGCAGCCAGAAGTCCGCGTCCATCGATGAAGTCCTGCTCCTCGGTTATTGTCGCGGCCATCATACCGATCGACGAGGCGTGTCCGCGTGGATGGATTGCCGGATGGCCACGGATCGGCGCCGGAGAAGGCGACAAACCGAAACGCACAGGAAGATGGCCGCAAGCAACCCGAAGAGAATCGCGACCAACGCCCAGAGGATGCCCCCGGAAGTCAGGTTGTCTCCCTCCGGAGTGATGCAGCTTGAATTTGCGAGCGCCTCGATGCAGTCCGCATGCTTGAGGTAGCGCTCATGGAATAGCCACCAGAAGAATGTCGAGATGACCGAGAACAGCAGAAAGAGCGACAGCGATTTTGCTGCTTTATCCGGGCGTGTCGTGCTCGTCAAGCGTGCCGCAATGGGTTTGCCTGCCTGCACGAAGATGCGCCCCGGCTGTGCCTGGCAGCGGGCAACAGCCGGACGATACTGGAATCAGCGCGAGAGCATCCGCCTGATGGCTTCCTCGTAGGCGGGCTTCGGGCGTTCGCGTTGCGCCGCCTGGTAGCTGTCCAGCGCCTGTTCGTACTGTCCGGCTTTTTCGTAGAGCATGCCGATGTTGTAGTGGGAGTTGGCGCGGGTGACGTTGGCGTACTGGCCGTCCGCCAGTGCGATGGCCTTGCGCGATGCCCAGATGGCTTCGGCGGCGCGACCCAGCTTCAGATAGGCCAGGCCGAGGTTGCTGTAAGCCTGGCCGAATTCGGGATGGAGGTCGATGGCCTGTCGATAGAGCCGCAGCGCCTCCTCCAGGTTGCCGGCGGCGTAGGCCTGTTCGCCTGCGCGATTCAGGCTTCTGGCCTGGCTCAGGTTGCCTTGGCTGACGACGGCAGCGACAGGCGCTCCGGATCGGCCGCTGCTCACTACGCCGTCGATCCCGGCGGCGTTGCTGCGGATTCCGCGGATCTGGTTGATGTCCTGGAATTCGCCGTTGCCGGTGATGCGGAATACCGACCACAGGTTTCCGGCGATGCCGCGCGGCACGTAGTAAGTGCGCACCAGCGATTCGCCGACATAGACGAAGACCGTGGCCGAGCTGTCGGAAAGCTCTTCGCTCGCCGGTCGGTCGAGGTTGCTGAAATCATGCACCGCGTACTCGTAGGCGATGCCGTTTCCGCTGCGCTGCAGGGTGATCGTTTCCGGCCCGTAGCTGTCCGTATCGTCCACGTCGAGGTTGGCGCCATCGCCCGACTTCTTGCCGAAGTAGACATGGTTGCCCGGAAAGACAAGGTGGGAATCCAGGTCGAGGGGATCGGCCCCCCAGCTGAGCACGACGCGGATGCCGTCGAGCGAATCCATGACCGGGCTGAGCGCATAGGTCAGCCCGTCGCAAGGACACTTGGCCACCAGGTTGGAGTAGCCGGGCTTCTTGATGATGATCAAGGTGCCGGGGTCGCTGGCCCTTGCGGCGTCGATGCCGGCGCGTCCCTGCGCATCGGTGTCCACGCTGACCGAACGGGTGCCGTCCTTCTGCAGGATGACGTTCGCGCCCGCGATCTTCTGATCCTTCACCGTGGCGCTGAGCACCTGCACGCTGCCGTTTTGGGCAGCGGCCGGGGAGGAAAGGAACAGGCAGGCCAGCAGCAACGGCAAAAGAGAACGGGGCATGGTGATCCTCGGCGAGGTGGAGCGAATGTGAGCCGCATCGCGCGAGTGGTGCATGACCGCTGCGGCGTGCCGCGCGGATTCTACGGGCGCCGCACGACCGCTCGACGGGACGTCGTTAATGTGAGTTATCCACCGTTGCGTTCCATCGCGAACGTCTGCATAGCACAGGATGGAACCGGCCCGGGTGTCGCGTTGACGACCCGGATCCTTGTTCGAGAGAGAAAGATGCTAGGGGGTAGAGCCGAGATTGCTCGGCTCCATTGCCACCCGGCGTTTATCTTGTCCGCGCCGTGCCGCGCCACCATAGACGTGCGGCAGAGGCGATGAAGAACGCGCCGCAGCGCGCCCGGCAGGTGAACTACTGGACATCCAGTCCATCCACTTTCTGCCGCGCCCCGATGGCTTGTGGTCGCCGCGAGGACAAACGCGCCGCAGCGCGTCCATGTGGCGAATTATTGGACATCCAATCCATCTACCTTCTGTCGCGCCTCCGTAGTGTGCGGCAGTCGGAGTGAAGAACGCGCCGCAGTGCATGGCGACGGTGAACTACTGGACATCCAATCCATCCACTTTCTGCCAACCACGGGGAAGCAACCCACCACGGCTCGCCCGCGCACCCACATACTCGTCCAGGTCCTTGAACGAGAGGCTCATCGTGCGCTGGCCGCTCTTCACCTGCAGCGTGCCGCCCGGCGACACGGTGGCGATGGCCACCACGCGCTCGGTGCCCAGCTTGGCCTTGGGGATCTCGATGATCTTGTTGCCCTTGCCCTTGTCCAGTTCCGGCAGTTCGCTGACCGGGAAGGCCAGCAGGTGGCCGGCGCTGGTCACCGCGACGATGCGGTCGGCTTCCCTGTTCGGTACGGCGGCAGGTCGCAGCACCTTGGCGCCGGCGGTCAGGTTGAGCATCGCCTTGCCGGCCTTCTGCCGGCTGGTCAGGTTCTCGAAGCGGGTGACGAAACCGTAGCCATGCGACGAGGCCAGCACGAAGCGGGCATCGTTGTCGCCGCTGGCCAGCGCCTGGAACGAAGCGCCCGGCGCCGGCGAGAAGCGGCCGGTCAGCGGTTCGCCATTGCCGCGCGCGGATGGCAGGGTGTGCACCGCGGTGGAATAACTGCGTCCTTCCGAATCGAGGAACGCCACCTGCTGCGTGCTGCGCGAACGCACCGCGCCCAGCAGGCCGTCGCCGTCGCGGTACGACAGCGTGGCCGCGTCCACGTCATGGCCCTTGGCCGCGCGGATCCAGCCCTTCTCCGACAGCACCACCGTCATCGGCTCGCTGGCGACCAGTTCGGTTTCGTCCAGCGCCTGCGCGGCGTCGCGCCGCACCAGCGGCGACATGCGCGCATCGCCGAACTTCTTCGCGTCGGCGGCCAGTTCGTCCTTGATCAGCTTCTTCAGCCTGGCCTTGGAGTCCAGCGTGGCGATCAGTTTTTCGCGCTCGGCGGCCAGTTCGTCCTGCTCGCCGCGGATCTTTATCTCCTCCAGGCGCGCCAGCTGCTTCAGCCGGGTGTCGAGGATGTAGTCGGCCTGTTCCTCGCTCAGCCCGAAGCGGGCGATCAAGGCGGCCTTGGGCTCGTCCTCGGTGCGGATGATGCGGATCACTTCGTCCAGGTTGAGGAACGCGACCAGCAGGCCTTCCAGCAAGTGCAGGCGGCGTTCGACCTTTTCCAGCCGGTGCTTCAGGCGGCGCGTCACCGTGTCGCTGCGGAACGCCAGCCATTCGGCCAGCAGCGTCTTCAGGTTCTTGACCTGCGGACGGCCGTCCAGGCCGATGATGTTGAGGTTGACCCGGTAGCTTTTCTCCAGGTCGGTGGTGGCGAACAGGTGGCCCATCAGCTGTTCGGCGTCCACGCGGTTGGAGCGCGGGATCAGCACCACGCGCACCGGATTGGCGTGGTCGGATTCGTCGCGGATGTCCTCCAGCCACGGCAGCTTCTTGGCGCGCATCTGCGCGGCGATCTGCTCGATGACCTTCGACGGCGACACCTGGTAGGGCAGGGCGTCGATCACCAGGTTGCCGTTGTCCTTGCGCCAGGTGGCGCGCGCGCGGACGCTGCCGTTGCCGGTTTCGTACATCGTGCGCAGGTCGGACGGCGCGGTGATGATCTCCGCGTGGCTGGGATAGTCCGGGCCGCGCACGTGCTCGCACAGGTCGGCGACGGTGGCGTCGGGGTCGTCGATCAGGCGGATGCAGGCGCTGACGATCTCGTTGAGGTTGTGCGGCGGCACGTCGGTGGCCATGCCCACGGCGATGCCGGTGGTGCCGTTGAGCAGTAGGTGCGGCAGGCGCGCCGGCAGCCAGGTGGGTTCCTCCAGCGTGCCGTCGAAGTTCGGCGCCCAGTCCACCGTGCCCTGGCCCAGTTCGCCCAGCAGCACTTCGGCGATCGGGGTCAGCTTGGATTCGGTGTAGCGCATCGCCGCGAACGACTTCGGGTCGTCGGTCGAGCCGAAGTTGCCCTGGCCCTCGATCAGCGGATAGCGGTACGAGAACGGCTGCGCCATCAGCACCAGCGCCTCATAGCAGGCGCTGTCGCCGTGCGGGTGGAACTTGCCGATCACGTCGCCCACGGTGCGGGCGGACTTCTTCGGCTTGGCGGCGGCGTTCAGGCCCAGCTCGCTCATCGAATAGATGATGCGTCGCTGCACCGGCTTCAGCCCGTCGCCGATGAAGGGCAGGGCGCGGTCCAGCACCACGTACATGGAATAGTCCAGGTACGCGCGCTCGGCGTATTCGCGCAGCGGGATCTGCTCGAAGCCGTGGAAGGTGGGGCGGATGGTTTCGGTCATCGGGTGCGTTCGTCTGCAGCAGTCGTGTCCACCGCAATTCTACCCGTCGCCGCGAGGATGCCGATGCCGCCGCATGACGCGGACGGGAGCGCCGGAAACGAAAAACCCCCGCTTTCGCGAGGGTTTATGTGCATTCCCGAGGCTTCGAGAGCCGTGCGGAGAAGCCTACTTGGTGCCCAGGAGAGGACTCGAACCTCCACGGTTTTACCCGCTAGTACCTGAAACTAGTGCGTCTACCAATTCCGCCACCTGGGCAGGTGTGCAGGGCGCGAATTCTGGTGGGTATCGAAAGGATTGTCAACGCCTGTTTTCGCACGGTGTTGTTCAGCCGGGGTGTACCATGCCCGGATGACCAGAAAAACCAAGAGTGGCGGCGGCAAGACGCCGGCCGGCAAGCCCCGCAACCCCGGCGAAGACGCGGCACGCGGCCGCCAGCCCGCGGGTGCGGCCAAGTCCGGCAAGCCGGCGAAGAAGTCGTTGCCCCCGTGGATGCCGGACCTGCCCGCGGACAAGCCGGCACGCGGCCGATCCGCGCCGGCCGCGCGTGGTCCAGCACCCCGGCGCGCACCGTCCGCGAGTGGAGGTGGCGTCCACCACGACCCCCATGCCGCACGCGAAGCCCAACGCTACGAACAGCCGATCGCCAGCCGCGAAGCCATCCTGGCGCTGCTGGAGTCGGCCAATGGCCCGCAGACGGCCGAAGACATCGCCGCTCCGCTGGGCCTGGACGCGCCCGACCGCTTCGAGGCGCTCGGCAAGCGGCTCGGCGCGATGGTGCGCGACGGCCAACTAGTGCAGAACCGCCGCGGCGGTTACGCGCCGGTGGAGCAGACCGACCTGATCGCCGGCGTGGTGATCGCCAACCCGGACGGCTTCGGCTTCCTGCGCCCGGAGGCGGGCGGCGACGACCTGTTCCTGCCGCCGTACGAAATGCGCAAGGTCATGCACGGCGATCGTGCCCTGGCCAACGTCACCGGCATCGACCGCCGCGGCCGCCGCGAAGGCAGCATCGCGCGGGTGCTGGAGCGCGGTCTCAGCCGATTGATCGGCCGTTTCAGCATGGAAGGCGGGATCGCCTACCTGGTGCCCGACGACAAGCGCGTGCAGCGCAACGTGCAGATCCCGCCCGACGCCACCGGTGGCGCCCGCGACGGCCAACTGGTGGTCTGCGAGCTGACCATGGCGCCGGACACGCGCCGCCCGCCGATCGGCCGCATCATCGCGGTGCTGGGCGACAAGCTGACGCCCTCGCTGGTGGTCGAAGCGGCCATCCATGGGCACGAGATCCCGCACGAGTTCCCGCAGGAAGTATTGGACCAGGCCGCGGCGGTGCCGCTGGTGGTCGAGGAGAAGATGATCGGCGGGCGCGTGGACCTGCGCGACATGCCGCTGGTCACCATCGACGGCGCCGACGCCAAGGATTTCGACGACGCGGTGTATTGCGAAAGCAACCGCCAGGGTTTCCGGGTGAAGAACCGCCAGGGCTACCGGCTGGTGGTGGCCATCGCCGACGTGTCGCATTACGTCAAGCCGGGCACGCCGCTGGACGACGAGGCGCAGAAGCGCGCCACCTCGGTGTATTTCCCCGGCTTCGTCGTGCCGATGCTGCCCGAGACGCTGTCCAACGGCATCTGCTCGCTGAATCCGAACGTGGACCGCATGTGCTTCGTCTGCGACATGCAGGTCAACAGCGAGGGTGAGGTCACCCAGTCGAAGTTCTACGAGGCGGTGATGCGCTCGCACGCGCGCCTGACCTACGACCAGGTGTGGAGCGCGGTCGGCGAGAACGATGCCGACGCGCGCGGCGCCATCGGCAAGCTGTTGCCGCAGGTCGAACGCCTGTACGAGCTGTACCACCTGCTGGCCAAGGCGCGCGAGAAGCGCGGGGCGATCGAGTTCGAAACCTCGGAAGTGCGCTTCGTGCTGGACAACCGCGGCGAGGTCACCCAGGCCGGCATGCTGCAGCGTAACGACGCGCACAAGCTGATCGAGGAATGCATGATCGCGGCCAACGTGGAAGCGGCCAAGTACCTGCTCGGCGCGCACATTCCCGCGCCGTACCGCGTCCACGACAAGCCGCCGGAATCCAAGTACGCCGACCTGCTGGAGTTCCTGAAGGAATTCAAGCTCAGCATGCCGGCGTGGGCCAAGGTGCAGCCGCGCGATTTCACCCAGCTGCTGAAGAAGGTCCGCGAACGCCCCGACGTGGCGTTGCTGGAATCGGTGGTGCTGCGCAGCCAGAGCCTGGCCGTGTACACGCCGGACAACGCGGGCCACTTCGGGCTGGCGCTGGCGGCGTACGCGCATTTCACCTCGCCGATCCGGCGCTATCCCGACCTGCTGGTGCACCGGGCGATCAAGTACGCGCTGACGAAAGGCAAGCCCGACAAGTTCCTGTATTCGGCGCGCGAGATGGCGGCATTGTCGCTGCAATGTTCCGAACGTTCGCGCCGCGCCGACGAGGCCGAGCGCGAGGTGGACGAGCGCTACCGCGCGGCCTGGATGGAACAGCACGTCGGCGGGCAGTTCGACGGCGTCATCAGCGGCGTCACCAGCTTCGGCCTGTTCGTCGAGCTGGACGAATCCAAGGTCAACGGGCTGGTCCACGTGACCCAGCTGCCGCACGACTATTACCATTTCGACCCCATCCGCAAGACTCTGGCCGGCGAACGCCGCGGCATGGCGTTCCGGCTGGGCGACCGCGTGCGGATCGTCGTGCTGAAGGCCAGCCTGGAGGAACGCAAGATCGACTTCCGCCTGGTCGACGACAAGGATAGTGGCGCGGCACCGCCGCCGCCCCGCGGACAGCCTGCCAAGCGCAGGAAAAAGAACTACTGATCGAAGAAAGCCTGTGGGAGCGGCCTATGGCCGCGATGCTTTTCCTGCACGCCCAATCGCGCCCTGGGGCGCCCCTACCATTGTTGCAGCGACAGATGAGCAAACAGAACCAGTGGATCGTCGGCGTCAACGCGGTGGCTTCGGCCATCGAGAACGATGCCGGGAACGTGCGCGAAGTCCTGGTCGAAGGCGGCAGCAAGAATCCCCGCCTGACCGAGATCGAAGAGAATGCCCGTCGCAAGGACATCGAGGTGCGTCGCGTCACCGCGCAGGCGTTGAGCGGCGTGGCCGGTTCGTTGCGACATCAGGGCGTGGCCGCGCGCTATGCGGCGGCGAAGACCTGGGACGAGGGCGAGCTGCCGGCGCTGGTGGAAGCCGCCGAAGGCAAGGCGCTGGTGCTGGTGCTGGACGGTGTGCAGGACCCGCACAACCTGGGCGCCTGCCTGCGCAGCGCGGCGGCGGCCGGCGTCACCGCGGTGGTGTTCCCCAAGGACAAGTCGGTCGGCATCAACGCCACCGTGCGCAAGACCTCGGCCGGCGCGGCCGACCGCATCCCGGTGTTCGCGGTGACCAACCTGTCGCGCTGCCTGCGCGACCTGCAACAGCTGGGTGTGTGGATCTACGGCCTGGCGGGCGAAGCCGAGGCCTCGCTGTACGCCACCGACCTGCGCGGCAACGTGGCGCTGGTGCTGGGCGGCGAAGGCGACGGCATGCGCCGGCTGACCCGCGAGCATTGCGACGGACTGGTGAAGATCCCGATGCCGGGTGACATCGAGAGCCTCAACGTCTCGGTCGCCACCGGCATCACGCTGTTCGAAGCGGTGCGCCAGCGTACCGCGGGGTAGCGTCCGCATGCTGGGCGGGCATGCAGGTCCGATTCGTTCCCTGCGTGCACGTGCCTGGCGGCTGGCGTCGTCGATCCTGCCGCATGCAGGCGATGATTGCCGCTAAGGCGTCACCGTCTCTTCGCTACGGGACGCGTTCATAGCGGCCTGGGCCACGCATTGACGATCTTGCAGAACAGCCGCGCGGTCTGCTCGGCGTCGTAGACGGCCGAGTGCGCGTCGTCGGAATTCCACTCGAAACCCGCCGCTTGCACGGCACGCGCCAATACGGTCTGGCCGTAGGCCACGCCGGCCAGCGTGACCGTGTCGAACACGCTGAAGGGGTGGAACGGGTTGCGCTTGTGCGCCACGCGCGCGACTGCGGCGTTGAGGAAGTTGAGATCGAAGTGCGCGTTATGGCCGACCAGGATCGCGCGCTGGCAGCCGTGCTTCTTCACCGCCGCGCGGACCGGGGCGAACACGTGGTCCAGCGCGTCCTTCTCGTGCTTGGCGAAACGGAACGGATGGTCCAGGTCGATGCCGGTGATCTCCAGCGATTTGGGATCGATCTCGGTGCCGGGCGCCGGGTGCAGGTGCACGCTGGAGGTGGTGCCCAAGACCAGCAGGCCGTTCTCGTCCAGTTCCAGCGGCACCGCGGCCAGTTCCAGCAGGGCATGCCGGTTCCAGTCGAAGCCGCCGGTCTCCACGTCCACCACCACGGGCAGGTAGCCGCGGAAGCGCTGGGCCATCGGAGTGGTGCGGGACGGTTCGGTGGCGTTTTCCATGCGCGACAGCGTAGCAGAGGCCGCAGGTCCTTCCCCGGCTGGCGGCCGAACGAAGGCCGCCAGATTCTTGTGGGAGCACTTAAGTCGCGATAGCCGTTGGTGGTGCACGATGACGAACGCGTCGCAGCGCGCCTGGGTGGTGAACGACTTTTTGCCGTGACGGGTTCCCTGTCGCGACTGACGTTGCTCCCACATGGGTGGGTTCAGGCAGGGCGGGTACCCAGCACGGTGCCTTCCTCGCGCATGCGCTCCAGCATGGCGGTGCCGTGGACGAGGAAGTCCGCGACGTCTTCCGTGCCCGCTTCGGCGGCCAGCGCGCGCAAGGTCGCTTCGCCGGTGGCGCCGCCCTGGCCCAGCCGTTCCACCAGCCGGTAGACCAGCGGCGATATTTCCGCGAAGCGCACCTGCTGCGTGGCGTCGCGACGGACCAGTACCAGCGTGGGCGCGGGCGGCGGCGCGGTAGGCTGGAAGCCGGGGCCGATCCGGTGGACCGGCCATTGGTAGGCCAGCGCCCACGCGAACGGCGACAGCACCGGTATGCCTGCGAGAAGATCGCCATTAGGGTCGTGCGTGGGTACGGCATCGTCGGCGATCTGCAGCGCCAGTTCCACCCATTCGTAGTGGGCCAGTTCCATCAGCCAGGCGGGCAGGTCGCCCGCCGATCCGGCACGCGCCTCCAGGTAACGGATGAATTCGCGCGCCAGTTCCGGGAACAGCGGCGTGCGGCTGCGATGGTCGGCATAGAAGCGGCGCACCAGCGCGTGCCAGCGTTCATCGCCCAGCGTCTTGCGGATGACCGGGAAGTTTCCGGCCAGCAGGCCTTCGATGTTGTTGTAGAACAGGTCGCGGTAGATCGCCAGCCGGCGGTCCTCGATGCCGGGCGGTGGCGGATTCGCCTGCGGGTCGCGCAGGTGGCGCGACAGCGCGAACTGTTGCTCGCGCAGCGTGTCAGCCATGCCGGGTCTTCGGCGTGGCGGTGGCGGTCGCTTGCTGGGCGAGGCGGATGCGCCGCACTTCGTCCAGCAGTTCGGCGATGGGCGGGAAGTTGAAGTCGCGCTCCAGCAGCGTCGGGCGCACGCCGTGCTGGCGATAGGCGGCCTCGAGCAGGGCCCAGACGTCGTCCTTCACCGGCGCGCCGTGGGTGTCCACCTTGAGATCGTCGGCTTCGTCGTAGTGGCCGGCGATGTGGTACGAGACGATGCGCGAGGACGGCATGCGGGCGAGGAATGCGCGCGCGTCGTAACCGTGGTTGATCGCGTTGACGTGGATGTTGTTGACGTCCAGCAACAGGTCGCAGTCGGCTTCGGCCAGCACCGCGTTGACGAAGTCCGCTTCGTCCATCGCCTGGTAGGGCGCGGCATAGTAGGACACGTTTTCCACCGCGATGCGCCGGCCCAGCGTGTCCTGCGTCTGGCGGATGCGCGCGGCGACGTGGCGCACGGCTTCCTCGGTGAACGGGATCGGCATCAGGTCGTACAGGTGGCCGTCGTCGGCGCAGTAGCTCAGGTGTTCGCTGTACAGGCCGACGTCGTGCTGGTCCAGGAAGCGGCGCGTGCGGGCCAGGAAGGTATCGTCCAGCGGCGCCACGCCGCCCAGCGACAGCGACAGGCCATGGCAGGTCAGTGGATGGCGGCTGGAAAGCGTCGCCAGCGCCTCGCCGTAACGCCCGCCCACGCCGATCCAGTTGTCCGGCGCGCATTCGAGAAAATCGAACGCGCCCGCCGGCGCGGCCAGCAGATCGTCCAGCAGGCCGCGTCGCAGGCCGAGGCCGGCGGAGGCGTGGGGCAGCGGGAGGGCGGTCATGGCGGTGTGTGCGGCAGGTGGTTTCTGGTTCTCGGTTCCTGGTTCCTGGACCCACTTTTACCAAGAACCCAGAACCAGGAACCAGAAACCCGGGACCCGGCCCCTCCCTCCTCAGCGGGGAGAGGGAGACGGATCACCGGCATGCAGGGATCAGATCGAACCGCCGCACTTGCCCTCGCCGCATTTGCCTTCTCCACACTTGCCCTCGCCGCCCTTGGCGTCGCTGTGGGCCTTGTGCTCGTCGGCATCGATGAAGCCGTCCTGGTTGGTGTCGATGTCGGCGAATTTGGCGGCCTGCTCGGGGTGGGCGGCGGCGAACTCGGCCTGCGAGATCTTGCCGTCCTTGTCGGTATCGGCCTTGGCCAAGCCGCATTTGCCTTCACCACACTTGCCTTCGCCCGCCTTGGCGGCCTCGTCCGCGGACAGCAGGTAACCCTGCGCCATCGGCTGCATGGCGAACGCGGAGCCGGCCAGGGCGATGCCGCCGGCCAGGGCGATGGCGATGGCGGCGGGCTTGGTGGGCGTCTTGGACATCGTGGTTTCTCCAGTGGAAGTGCGGAAGCCCGCACGGGAAAAGTGGCGCCAGTGTAGTCGGAAGTCGTTAGCCGTTCGTATGCACGGGTTGCGAAACAGGAACGCCCCGCCGGTGGGCCGGCGGGGCGTTCCATGTTGCGGTGCGGGATGATGTTTCAGACGGAGCCGGTGGTATTGGTCTCGTCGCGCTTGTCGCGCGGGGGCAGCGGCTGGTCGCCGTGGACCAGGAACCAGACGTTCTCGGCGATGTTGGTGGCGTGGTCGCCGATGCGTTCCAGGTTCTTGGCCATGAACAGCAGGTGCGTGCACGGCGTGATGTTGCGCGGGTCTTCCATCATGTAGGTCAGCAGTTCGCGGAACAGCGCGGTGTAGTGCGCGTCCAGTTCGGCGTCGCGCTCGCGCACCTGCACGGCGGACTCGGCGTCGCCGTTCTGGTAGGCGGTCAGCGCGTCGCGGACCTGGCGCACGGCCAGCTTGCCCAGCGCGCGCAGCCCGGTGATATGCGGCATGGGCGGCGAGACGTTCAGGGCGATGGAACGCTTGGCCACGTTGGCGGCGTAGTCGCCGATGCGCTCGATGTCGGAGGGAATGCGCAGGCCGGCGAGGATCTCGCGCAGGTCGCGCGCCATCGGGCCGCGCAGCGCCAGGTGCATCACGTCGTGGCTGACCTGGTGCTCGATGGCGTCGATGGCCTCGTCGTTGGCGATGATGCGCTGGGCGGCCTTGTCGTCGCGGCGTTCCACCACGTCCAGAGCCGCTTCCAACTGCGCCACGGCGGTCTCGCCCATGCGCACGATCTCGCCCATGATGCGGCGCTGTTCTTCGTCGTAGCTCTTCACGATGTGCTCATGTGGTTGGGTGTTCATGGGAATCGGTCCTGGAAAGCGGTGGAATTCGGATGGCTTCGAGGCTGCCATCCCTGGCGCGACAATACGATCGCCGGATGCCCCGGCCCGGCCATCCGTGGCCGGGCGTTCGGCAGGCCGCGCGGCAGTGCCGCGCAAGCAGCCTGCCTCACCCGAAACGTCCTGTGATGTAGTCTTCGGTCTGCTGCTTGTTGGGTTTGGAGAAGATCGTCGCGGTGACGTCGTGCTCGATCAGTTCGCCCAGGTACATGAAGGCAGTGAAGTCCGAGACGCGCGCGGCCTGCTGCATGTTGTGGGTGACGATGGCGATGGTGTACTCGTGCTTCAGCTCCTCGATCAACTGTTCGATCTTGCTGGTCGAGATGGGGTCCAGCGCCGAGGTCGGTTCGTCCAGCAGGATCACGTCCGGGCGCAGCGCCACCGCGCGCGCGATGCACAGGCGCTGCTGCTGGCCGCCGGACAGGCCCAGCGCGCTCTGCTTCAGCTTGTCCTTGGCTTCGTCCCACAGCGCGGCCTGGCGCAGCGCCTGCTCCACGCGGTTGTCCGTGTCCGCCTTGCTCAGGCGCTCGTGGTGGCGGATGCCGTAGGCGACGTTCTCGTAGATGGTCATCGGGAACGGCACCGGCTTCTGGAACACCATGCCCACCTTGCTGCGCAGGCGGTTCATCGGGTACTTGCTGTCCAGGATGTTCTCGCCGTCCAGCAGCACCTGTCCCTTGGCGTGCAGCTTGGGGTAAAGCGAGTAGATGCGGTTGAAGACGCGCAGCAGCGTGGACTTGCCGCAACCGGACGGGCCGATCAGCGCGGTCACGCGCTTCTCGGGGATCTCCAGGTTGATGTTCTTCAGCGCATGGTAGTCGCCGTAGTAGAAATCCAGGTCCTTCGCGGCCAGCTTCACTTTCGCCGGCGCGGCGTGTTCATCATTGCGCTGGGTGGCAACGACCGAGATTCGGGCCGCGTCATTCATGGGTCACCTTGTTTCGAAGAAGGATGGTTCGCGCGATCAGGCTCAGGATCAGCACCAGTGCCGTCACCAGGAAGGCGCCGGCCCAGGCCAGCGAGTTCCAGGAGTCGTAGGGGCTCATCGCGTATTGGAAGATCACCATGGGCAGGTTGGCCATGGACTGGTTGAGGTTCGTGCTCCAGAACTGGTTGTTGAACGCGGTGAACAGCAACGGCGCGGTTTCGCCGCTGATGCGCGCCAGCGCCAGCAGGATGCCGGTGACGATGCCCGGCAACGCCGAGCGCATCAGCACCTGGGTGATCACCTTCCATTGCGGCACGCCCAGCGACAGCGCGGCCTCGCGCATCTGCTGCGGCACCAACCGCAGCATCTCGTCGGTGGTGCGCACGATCACCGGCAGGGCGATGAAGGCCAGCGCCACCGCGCCCGCCCATGCCGAGTAGTGGCCCATCTGCGCCACCATCACGGTGTAGATGAACAGGCCCAGCACGATGGACGGCGCCGACAGCAGGATGTCGTTGACGAAGCGGACCGTTTCGCCCAGCCAGTGCTTGTTGGCGTACTCGGCCAGGTACGTGCCGGCGGCGATGCCGATAGGCGTGCCCAGCAGGATCGCCAGCAGGCTGATCACCACGCTGCCGAACAAGGCATTGGCCAGGCCGCCCGGTTCGTTCGGCGGCGGCGTCATCTGGGTGAACAGGTCCAGGTTCAGGCTGCTCATGCCCTTGGTGATCGTGGTCCACAGGATCCAGACCAGCCACATCAGGCCGAAGATGGCCGCGGCGATGGACAGCGTCAGCGCGACGGCGTTCTTGACCTTGCGCCACGTGTACAGGGAAGTGGACATCAGTTGCCCTCCCGCTTGGCCAGCTGGCGCAGCATCAGGCGGGCGGCGGCCAGCACGATGAAGGTCAGCACGAACAGGGTGAAGCCCAGCAGCAGCAGCGCGCCCTTGTGCAGCGGATCGGTGGCTTCGGCGAACTCGTTGGCGATGGTGGCCGCGATGGAGGTGCCCGGTTCCAGCAGCGCCGCGCTGATGGTGTAGGCGTTGCCGATCACGAAGGTCACCGCCATGGTTTCGCCCAATGCGCGGCCCAGGCCGAGGAACACGCCGCCGATCACCGCCGAGCGCGTATAGGGCAGCACCACGTCCCACACCACTTCCCACTTGGTGGAACCCAGCGCGTAGGCCGATTCCTTCAACCGGCCCGGCACGGTCAGGAACACCTCGCGCATCACCGACGAAACGAACGGGATCACCATGATCGCCAGCACCAGGCCGGCGGTCATCATGCCGATGCCCAGCGGCGGGCCGGACAGCACCCTGCCGATCAGCGGCAGCTGGCCCAGGTTGTCGTTGACCCACGGATAGACGTGTTCGCTCAACTGCGGCGCCAGTACGAACAGGCCCCACATGCCGTAGATGATCGAGGGAATGCCGGCCAGCAGCTCGATGGCCATGCCGACCGGGCCGCGCATCCAGCCCGGCGCCACCTCGGTCAGGAACACGGCGATGCCGAAGCTCACCGGCACCGCGATCAGCATGGCGATGCCGGCGCTGACCAGGGTGCCGAACACCGGCACCAGCGCGCCGAACTCGCGCGTGCCGACGTTCCATTCGGTGCTGGTGAAGAAACCCAGGCCGAAGGTCTGCAGGGCTTCGCGGCCGCCCCACAGCATCGACAGTGCGGCGGCCACCAACGAAATCAGGACGAACAGGCCGGCACCGGTCATTGTCCAGCGGAACAGCTTGTCGGAGCGCGCGTCACGCGTGGTGCGCACGTCCGACAGGGAGGCGGGGAGGGCGGTGGCGTTCATGCAACCCGGAAGAGAGAGGAAGGGGCGGGGTGGTGGTTCAGGAGGTTCAAGTGCACGATGCGGGGGTTACCGCGTGATGACAGCGGGCCGTTCCGGAGAGCGGCCCGCCGTTCCGCGCCGTCAGAGCTTGATTTCGGTGCTCCAGTACTGCTCGATCTGGCCCACCAGTTCCGGCGGCAGCGGCACGTAGTCCAGTTCGTTGGCCTGCGCCTGGCCCTGTTCGTAGGCCCACTTGAAGAAGTCCAGGGTGTGCTTGGCGCGCGCCGCGTCCTTGGGCTGCTTGTAGACCAGGATGAAGTTGGTGGCGGTGATCGGCCACGCCTGTTCGCCCGGTGCGTTGGTGATGACCAGGTCGAAGTCCTTGGCATTGGCCCAGTCGGCGCTGGCGGCCGCGGCGGCGAAGCTTTCGGCGGTGGGCTGCACGAAGTTGCCGGCCGCGTTCTGCAGCGAGGCGTACGACATGTTGTTCTGTTCGGCGTAGGCCAGTTCGACATAGCCGATCGAGCCCTTCAGCTGGCGCACGTAGGCGGCCACGCCCTCGTTGCCCTTGCCGCCCACGCCGCCCGGCCAGTTGACCGAGGTGCCTTCGCCCACCTTGTCCTTCCAGTCCGGGCTGACCTTGGACAGGTAGTTGACGAAGTTGAAGGTGGTGCCCGAGCCGTCGGAACGATGCACGGTGTTGATCTTGTCCGTGGGCAGGGTGACACCGGGGTTCAGCGCGGCGATGGCCGGGTCGTTCCAGGTGGTGATCTTGTGCAGGAAGATGTCGGCCAGCACGCTGCCGCTGAGCTTCAGCTCGCCCGGCTGCAGGCCCGGCACGTTGATGACCGGCACCACGCCGCCGATCACCGACGGGAACTGGCCCAGGCCGGCCTGCGCGAGTTCCTCGGAGGACAGCGGCTTGTCGGACGAGCCGAAATCGACCGTGGCCGCCTTGATCTGGGCGATGCCGCCGCCCGAACCGATGGACTGGTAGTTGATCTTCGCGCCGGTGGCCCGGTTGTAGTCCGTGGACCAGCGGGCCATCAGCGGATAGATGAAGGAAGCGCCGGCGCCGGTGATCTCGGCCGTGATCCTTTCCGCGCTGTCGCTGGCGGCGGTCGAGGCGGCTTCGCTGCCGGCCGTGGCCGGGGCATCGGCGGACTTGCCGCCGCAGCCAGCGACGAACAGGGCGGTGCCCAGGGCGAGGGCGGCGAGGCGGTATGGCGTATGGACGGGCATGGACAGGCTCCTGGAGCGTCGCGTGTGTGATCCATGCTATGAAATGATGTTTTTGTTACGGCGTGATGACATGTCGGTCTCAGCCTTCCATGCGACGGGAATGACTGCCGTGTAGGCAAAAAAAGTATCTGCAAGCCTGGAGCCCCCCGTTCGAGTACGCGGCAGGCTCTTCTCCCGGTCAACAGGGAGGGGGAAGGGCAGGCCCTGCGCCGATTCGGATACGCATAAAAAAGCGGGCCCGAAGGCCCGCCTGCAATTGGATCCAGTGGAGGTTGGAGCTGCCCGCCATCCCCGCCCGCGCCGGGAGAGGAGGCGCGGGCGGGGAGTTGTTGATCAGTACTTCAGGTTCTGCGTCCAGTAGGCTTCGATCTGACGGACCAGTGCGTCCGGCAGCGGCACGTAGTCCAGCGACTTGGCCTGCTCGTCGCCATTGGCGTAGACCCAGCGGAAGAAATCGCGCGCGTCCTTGTTGTTCTTCTTCGGCTGCTTGTACACCAGGATGAAGTTGGTGGCGGTGATCGGCCAGGAATTGGTGCCCGGGGCGTTGGTCATCACCAGGTAGAAGTCCTGGGACTTGCCCCACTCGGCGCTGGCGGCGGCGGCGGCGAAGGTTTCCTCGCTCGGCGCGACGAAGTTGCCGGCGGCGTTCTTCAGGCTGGCGTAGGCCATCTTGTTCTGCAGCGCGTAGGACAGTTCGACGTAGCCGATGCCGCCCTTGATCTGCTTCACATAGGCGGCCACGCCTTCGTTGCCCTTGCCGCCCACGCCGGTCGGCCACTGCACGCTGGTGCCTTCGCCGACCTTGCTCTTCCACTCCGGGCTGATCTTCGACAGGTAGTTGACGAAGTTGAAGGTGGTGCCCGAACTGTCCGAACGGCGCACCACGGTGATGCGCTGCGCCGGCAGGGCCAGGCCCGGGTTGAGCGCGGCGATCGCCGGGTCGTTCCAGGTCGTGATGGTGCCCAGGAAGATGTTCGCCAGCGTCGGGCCGTCCAGCTTCAGCTGGCCCGGCTGCAGGCCGGCGACGTTCAGCACCGGCACCACGCCGCCGATCACCGACGGGAACTGCGCCAGGCCGTACTTGGCCAGTTCTTCCGGTTTCAGCGGGGCGTCGGACGAGCCGAAGTCCACCGTGCCGGCCTTGATCTGCGCGATACCGCCACCCGAACCGATGGACTGGTAGTTGACGCGGTTGTTGGTGGCCTTGGCGTATTCCGCCGACCACTTGGTCATCACCGGATACACGAACGACGCACCGGCGCCGGTCACGTCGGCGGCCATGGCTTGCGCCGAGAAGGCCGAAGCGAGGGCCAGCAGCGCCACGCGGGATTTGAACGAGTTGAACACGGGAATCTCCTGGGAGAAGGCAGGGTGGAACGGCACGGGCGTGCCCGTTGGCTGACCATTGCACGACGTTTGTGTGACAGCTCCGTGTCGGCATTGCGACAGTCGCGTGACGTGGGGAGCCTGCCTGCCTCACGTGCGCGGGGCACCCATCGAGGCCGGCTGTTGGAAGGGGTACACGGTGCGCTTCCTCCGTTTCCCGCATCGCTCCCTACCTTATATAGATAGGGGTGGAATGGGTCGGCGCGGGCCAGGCCGATGGATGCCGATGACCGCGCATCTCGCCACCCTGTGGTGGCGACGGGCGGGAGTCGCCATTCGATGGGCGGCGCATCTCGTTGGCATGGCCGGGCTGGGGCGGTCATGAGGCGGACTTCAAGCGCAGGCAAGCTGGCTGCCACGGGAATCCTGCCGGCGCAGCATCCAGCCGGCCGGTGGAAACGTGATGAATATCAATTGTCATATTTCAGTCACCAAACTCACATCTGGCTGTCAGATTTGGTCCCCATCCTTAGCGCATCTTTGACGGGCGCTTAATGATTTCCTAAGGGAGTCGGAGGCCCGCAAAGCGTGCGCACATCTTTCTAGTCCACCTTTGGAGAGTCCTCCCATGCGTTATTCCCTCTTGGCCGCCGCGCTTGCCGTCGCCATGGGCAGCACCAGCTTTTCGGCATCCGCCGCCGACAACCGTGACCAGCAGATCGCCGAATTGAGGGCGCAGCTGGAAGCCATGCAGGCCAAGTTGCTGGAGTTGGAGGAGCGCACCGACGCGCAGTCCGACGTCAACGTGGACACGGCGCAGCAACTGGACAAGCTCAACACCGGCTCGCCGAAGATCGACACCAAGGGCGGCATCAAGGTGACCTCGGCCGACGGCAAGTTCGAAGCCAATATCGGCGGCCGCGTCCAGTTCGACACCTACGCGTTCGACCGCGACCTGGTCGGCACCACCGGCGGCACCGAATTCCGCCGTGCGCGCCTGACCCTGAGCGGCAAGGCCTACGGCTGGGAATACAAGGTGGAGCAGGATTTCGCCGCCGGCACCAACCTCGACGGCATGCGCGACGTCTACATCGCCAAGTCCGCGCTGGGCGGCAAGTTCACCATCGGCCACTTCAAGCCGTACCGTGCGATGGAAGAACTGACCAGCTCGAACGAAATCCTGATGATGGAACGTCCGTTCGCCACGGCGACCGGCCTGTTCAGCGGCCGCCAGTTCCAGCAGGGCGTGGGCTACCTGCGCGCCGGCGACAACTACACCGCCGGCCTCAGCGTGTTCAACCTGCGCGGCGCCGCCGGCGCACGCAACGAGGGCGTCGGCACCGCCGGCCGCGTGACCTACGCGCCGATCAACAACGACAACAACACGCTGCACTTCGGCGCCTGGTACAGCTACGAGAACGCCAACAACGGTTCGGCCGACCTGACCTCCACGTTCAACTACGCCGGCCGTCGCGGCCCGGCGCAGACCATCGCCACGGTGACCGGCGCCAGCCGCAACGACATCAGCGTGTACGCACTGGAAGCCGCCGGCTCGTTCGGCCCGGCATTCTTCCAGGCCGAGTACGCCGATGCGACCTTCGGCCAGCCGCTGGGCCGCGATCAGGACGTGACCACGTACTACGTGCAGGGCAGCCTCATGCTCAACGGCGGCCACAAGGGCTACAAGCCGGCCACGGGCTTCTTCGGTTCGCCGAAGGTCACCGACAAGGGCCTGTGGGAGCTGACCGCGCGCTACGACTACGCCGAGAACGAGACGCTCAACCGCGAAGTCACCAGCTGGATCCTCGGCATGAACTACTACGTCAACCCGAACCTGCGCTTCATGTTCAACTACACGAAGGGCGACAACGAAGTCACCGGCGACGAGACCGCCCAGTACGCACTGCGCACGCAGTTCAGCTGGTAAGCACAGCACTGCACGCGACACGGAAAGCCCCGGGCATGCCCCGGGGTTTTTCGTTGGAGAGCAACGTGGGCGCGATGCTCTCCGTTCGATGTGCGCTGTAGGAGCGGCTTCAGCCGCGACCGGAAAACGAAATAGCCTTCAGCCACGGATTGGCGCGGATCAAGGCGGATCAAGGCAAACGCGTTATCCGTGTTGATCCGTGTCCTCGGCTTTTCCTGATTTCCGGTCGCGGCTGAAGCCGCTCCTACAGGATGTCTCGGTGCCGCAGGTCGAGGATGTGACGGCCTCAGGCCGTCTTGTCCTTGAACCGGCAGATGTCGCGGATGACGCATTGCGGGCAATCCGGCTTGCGTGCCTTGCAGACATAGCGGCCGTGCAGGATCAACCAGTGATGCGCATCCTGCATGAACTCCGCCGGCACCACCTTCACCAGCTTCTCCTCCACCGTGCGTACATCTTTGCCCGGCGCCAGTCCGGTGCGGTTGGCGACGCGGAAGATATGCGTGTCCACCGCGATGGTCGGTTCGCCGAAGGCGGTGTTGAGCACGACATTGGCGGTCTTGCGGCCCACGCCGGGCAGCGATTCCAGCGCCTCGCGCGAGCGCGGCACTTCGCCGCCGTATTTTTCCAGCAGGATCGTGCAGGTGGCGATGACGTTCTTCGCCTTGGCGTTGAACAGGCCGATGGTGGCGATGTACTTCTTCAACCCGTCCTCGCCCAGCGCGAGGATCGCCGCGGGCGTATTGGCGATCGGGAACAACCTGCGCGTGGCCTTGTTGACGCCCACGTCGGTGGCCTGCGCGGACAGCGTCACCGCCACCAGCAGCTCGAACGGCGTGCGGTATTCCAGTTCGGTGGTCGGATGCGGGTTCAATTCGCGCAATCGCGAGAACAGTTCCACCACTTCCTCGCGCTTCAGCGTGGCGCTGCGCCGGGGCGTGGCGGTCATCGCTTCATCCGCTCCGCCGCCCTGGCCTTGGCGCGCGCCAGGATCTCGGCCGCCGCAGTGGGCAGGGCCGGCGCCTGCGCGGCGGCGGCTTGCGGCGCGGCTGCCAGGCGGCGCGCTTCGCGTTCGGCGGCGCGCCGTGCCAGGCGCGCGTTGCGCTGGCGGTGGCGTTCGCGCGCCTCCCACGCGGTGCGCAGGCGCGCCTGCGCCTGCAGCAGGGTGTCGACTGTCGAGCGATCGATGCCGTCGCAGCCGGTGCAGGGCGCATAGGTCATCAATCCGGCCTCGATGGCGGCATCCAGGTCGTCGGCGGCCACCAGCGCATGCAGGCGGCGCGCGTGTTCGCAGTCGGGGCAGGTGGCGTGCGTCATGCTGGCGATACCCGGTCCCCGTGTTCAGTGGCCGGTGAAGGCCGGCTTGCGCCGTTCCAGGAACGCGCGCGTGCCTTCGCGCATGTCGTCGGTGGCGAACATCAGGCCGAACTGCGCCGACTCGTACTGCAGGCCTTCCTCGATGGCGCATTCGCCGCCCACGTTGACGACGTCCAGCGTGGCGCGCAGCGCCAGCGGCGCGGACGCGGCCAGTTGCTCGGCCAGCTTCTGCGTTTCGGCTTCCAGTTCGGCGGCCGGCACCACGCGATTGACGATGCCCAGCTGCAGGGCGCGCTCGGCGGTGATCGGCGTTCCCAGCAGGCACAGTTCCAGCGTCGCCGCGCGGCCGGCCAGGCGCAGCAGGCGCTGGCTGCCGCCGAAGCCGGGGATCAGGCCCAGGTTGATTTCCGGCTGGCCGAGCTTGGCGGTGTCGGCGGCGATCCGCAGGTGGCAGCCCATCGCCAGTTCCAGCCCGCCGCCCAGGGCGAAACCGTTCACCATCGCGATGACCGGCTTGGGCAGGGTTTCGATGGTGCGCATCAGTTTCTGGCCGCGCAGCGAGAAATCCCGGCCCTCGGTGGCGCGCAGATCGGCCATTTCGGCGATGTCGGCCCCGGCCACGAAGGCCTTCGGGCCGGCTCCGGTCAGCACGACCACCCGGATCGCCGGGTCCTGCGCGGCCTGTTCGAAGGCGGCGCGCAGGGCGTCGAGGGTGGCGGCATCGAGGGCGTTGAGCTTGTCGGGGCGGTTGACGGTGATGCGGCGCACGGCGCCGGCATCGGTGACGAGGACAGGGGATTCGGACATGGGTTCTTCGCTGGAAAATGTAAATATTAAGTGAAGCGGGAACTCTTCACGGGGTGGCCGGTCACACTGGGCCGTCGTCAGTGGCGGTTAAGCGCCCCGGCGGCTATCCTAGCGCGTCCATTCCAGGCGGTATCGCCGCCCCTTGCCACCACCCGGAGATTGTTTTGATGAAGTTGCGTTCGTTAGTGGTCGCTGTTGCGGCATTCGCCATGGCCGGTAGCGCCCTGGCCCAGGACACCACGTCCGAAAAGGGCAAGCTGAGTTACTACTTCGGCTATGACTACGGCAACAATCTGGCGGAACTGACGGCCCGCGGCGAGCAGTTGGACGTCAACTCGGTGGTCAAGGGCCTGCAGGATGCGTTCGCCAAGAAGGAGCCGGCGCTCACCGCCGACCAACTGAAGCCCGCGCTGGAAGCCTTCCAGAAGCGCGAGCAGGCCCGCGCCCAGCAGGCCAAGGCCGAGTACGACAAGGTCGCGGCCGAGAACAAGACCAAGAGCGATCAGTTCCTGGCGCAGAACAAGGCCAAGCAGGGCGTGCAGTCGCTGCCCAGCGGCGTGCAGTACCGCGTGATCGAAGTCGGCAACGGCGCCAAGCCCACGCAGGCCAGCACCGTGCAGCTGGAAGTGGCCGGCCCGTATCCATTCGGCCAGAAGCCGGCCGAAGCGCGCCCGCCGCAGCAGATGAACGACCTGAAGCTCAGCGCCGTCGAGATGCAGGCCATGCGCGAAGTGCTGCTGCAGATGCCGGCCGGCTCCAAGTGGGAAGTCGCCCTGCCGCCGGACCAGGCCTACGGCGCCGACCCACGCACCGGTTTCCCGCCGAACCTGGCGGTGGTCTTCGAAATCAAGCTCGTCAGCGTCAAGTGACGCAACGGCGCGGGCGCATAGCGCCCGCCCTTGCCGTTGCGTCATCCCCGCGCAGGCGGGGATCCAGAGCCCTTGCCGTTGCGTCATCCCCGCGCAGGCGGGAGACGCTGTTCAACCGCCGAATGGCGGGTCATCCAGCGCCTTGGCTTTTGTCTTACGTGTACGACCCTGCGCCGGCCCAAAGCCGGCGCAGTGCTTTTTGCGGAGGGCGCACCGGGATTGCGCTAACCTCCGCAGGTGTCCGAGAACATGAATACCGCATTCCGCGCCGTGCTCAGCCCGTGCATCGGCGTCTGCAAGCTGGACGATGACGGGCTGTGCGAGGGCTGCCTTCGCACCACTTCGGAAATCGCGCGCTGGTCGCAGATGAACGATGACGAACGCCTGCGTCTGATGGAAACCGTGCTGCCGGGCCGCGAACGCGCGCGGCAGGCGCTGGACCTGCGCCTGCCCGAACGCGACCGCCTGCGCCGCGCACTGTATCCATTGGATGCCGTGCCCGTCGGCGCCGGCTGGAACCACGATGAACTGGTCGACCTGCTGCCGCCCGGCCCGCTGGCGCAAGCCGCGGTGCTGGCCGGCCTGGTGCCGCGCGCGCAGGGCACGCAGGTGCTGCTGACGCGCCGTACCGACGGCCTGCGCCACCATGGTGGGCAGGTGAGCTTTCCGGGAGGGCGCATGGAGCCTTCCGATGCCGATGCCGTGGCGGCCGCGCTGCGCGAAAGTCGCGAGGAGATCGCGTTGCTGCCTTCGCAGGTGATGCCGCTGGGGTTCCTGGACCCGTTCACCACCGTCAGTGGCTTCCGCGTGATGCCGGTGGTGGCGGTGATCGATCCGGACTACGTCCCCACGCCGGAGCCGAACGAAGTCGCGGACGTGTTCGAGGTGCCGCTGGAATACCTGCTGTCGCCGGACAACCTGCGCCGCGTGGAAGTGGATTACCGTGGCCGCCGCCGCGCGGTGCTGGAATACAACTGGCCTGGCCAGCGCATCTGGGGCGCCACCGCCTCGATCCTGTTCAACCTGCGGCAACGCCTGGAGGGACTGGCATGAACCGGACATCGCTGGTCGGCGTGGACGAACTGGCGGCGTCGCTGGCGGACCCGCGGCTGCGCATCGTCGATGCGCGCTTCGCCTTGACGGACCCGTCGGCAGGCCGCGCCGGTTACCTGCAATCGCACCTGCCGGGCGCCGTGTACGCGGATCTCAACGAAGACCTTTCGGATCTGGCGAAGACCGGGCAGGGACGCCATCCCTTGCCCGACGATGGCGCGTTCGCCCGTCGCCTGGGCGAGTGGAGCATCACGCCCGCGCACCAGGTCGTGGTCTACGACGCCGGCGATGGCAGCATGGCCGCGGCGCGCCTGTGGTGGATGTTGAAACTGCTGGGCCATGATCGCGTCGCCGTGCTGGACGGCGGATTGGCCGCATGGCGTGCGCAGGGCCTGGCGGAGACGGCCGAACTGCCTCGCCTGCCGGCGGCGCCCGCCTACCCCTCCCGCTTCAATGGCCGCCTGATCGCCGATGCGGACGAGGTGCAGGCGCGCCTGGACGAGGACAGCGGCTGGCTGTTCGACGCGCGCGCCAGCGAGCGCTTCCGCGGCGAAGTGGAGCCCATCGATCCGGTGGCCGGCCACGTGCCCGGCGCGGTCAATCGCCCCTATGCGCAGAACCTGCGTGAAGGGCGCTTCAAGCCCGCGGACGAACTGCGGACGGAACTGTCGGCGCTGCTGGCCCATCGCCAGCCCGCCGACACCGTGCTGATGTGCGGCTCCGGCGTCACCGCCTGCCACCTGCTGCTGGCCTTCGAACATGCCGGTCTGCACGACGCACGCGTGTATGCGGGCTCGTGGAGCGAATGGATCAGCGATCCGTCGCGGCCGGTCGCGCGCGGCGACTGAGGCCACCGCGATGCGCGATGGTCATCCGGCGCATCGCATTCGGTCATTTCACATGACGCGCGAAGTCGTCTAGGGTTGTGGGACTTCGTCCTTTCCGGCACCCCGCGCATGAGATCGATCCTGTTCCCGGCCCTGGCCGCTCTGTCCGTATCCCTGCTGGGCGGCTGTTCGCGCGAAGAGGCGGCGGTGCCTACGGCTGCGGTCCCGGTGGAAACCGTGCAGGAAGCCGATCCGGCCTATCTGGCCTCGATCGAACAATGGCGCAGCGAGCGTGCGGACAGATTGCGCGATCCGGACGGCTGGTTGAGTTTCGCCGGTTCCGGGCAGGTGGCGGTGGGCGCGCACAGCGTCGGCAGTGCGCGGGACGATGCCATCGTGCTGCCGAAGGGCCCGGCGAAGTGGGGCGTACTGCACCTGTCGGCGGACGGTGGCCTGCGTTTCGATGCCGCGCCGGAAAGCGGCCTGACCATCGACGGCAAGACATTCGGCTCGGCGCCATTGCTGACCCAGCGGGACGAAGGCGGCCCGACCCGCATCGCCGCCGGCCGGCAGTATTTCTACGTGGTGAAGACCGGCGACCTTTACGGCTGGCGCTTCCGCGACCCGGAATCGCCGGCGCTGCAGGCGTTCGCCGGCATCCCGCATTTCCCCGTCGACCGCGCGTGGCGCATCGAGGCGGACTGGCGGCCGTATCCGGCGTTGCGGACCCTGCAACTGGTGACCACCAACGGCACGCTGGAACCGGCCGATGTGCCGGGCCAGGCCGAGTTCGAGCGCGACGGCAAACGCCATGTCCTGTTGCCGGTCGTGCAGGAGGACAGCGAGCAGTTGTTCTTCATCATTGCCGACCGCACCAGCGGCAAGCAGACCTACGGCGGCGCCCGTTTCCTCTACGCCGACCCGCCGCGCGACGGCAGGATCGTGCTGGACTTCAACAAGGCGCAGAATCCGCCCTGCGCGTTGAACGGGCATGTCGTATGCCCTACCGCGCCGCCGGAGAACCGCCTGGATCTGGCGGTGGCGGCCGGCGAGCAGACCTACCCGCTCGCGCATTGACACACACCGTGTCGCGGGACGCCGCGCCTACTTGTTGAGCCTGGCGATCAGCGCCTTCAGCGCGGCCTGCGTGTCGGGCGCGTGCCAGGCATCGACGAAACGGTCGAGCTGGATCAGGTCCGGGTCCAGCGCTTCCACCAGGTCGCGACGGGCGATGGCGCGGGTCTGCAGCATCGGGTGGTGCGGCAGGCGGAGCAGTTGCTCCAGCCAGTCCACGGCGCGCGCGGTGACCTCGGCTTGCTCGGCCAGTTCGTCCACCAGTCCGATCTCGAGCGCGCGCTCGGCGGGCACCATTTCACCGGCCACCAGCAGGCGCTCGGCGCGATACGGGCCGACCATGCGGCGCATCAACCGCTGGATACCTTCCGGCACCACCAGGCCTACCTGGGTTTCGTTGAGGCCGATGGCGAACGGCCGCGCCGGGTCCACGCTGCGCGCCATCACGCGATAGTCGCAGCACAGGGCCAGTACGCAGCCGCCGGCCGGCGCATGGCCGGCCATCGCAGCCACCACCGGCACCCGCGATTCGGCCAGCGTGCGCGCCGCGCCGAAGAACGCCTGCCAGGCATCGAGCAGCGCATGGCGGTCGTCGCCCAGCGACAGCAGGTAGGGCACGTCCATGCCGGCGGAGAAGATCTTCGGGTTGCCGGCCAGCACGATGCCGCGCACGCCATCGTCCATGGCGCGGTTGATCGCGTCGATCAGCGCGCGGCACAGCTCTGTATTCAACGCATTGACCGGTGGGCGGGCGAGGCGGATCTCGCGGATGTCGCCGTGGTCGGTCGTTTCGATGAGGCCGGTCATTCACCATCTCCCTGAGGTCAGGCCGGTATCATAGGCGCATGAACCGACGCATCGAAACGACCTGCCTGCTGGCCCTGCTGATGGTGCCGTTGGCGTCCGCCTCCGCGGCCGAGTGCCTGCCGGAAGTGCGGGATGCCTGGGTGCGCCTGCCGCCCGCGGCCATGCCGATGATGGCGGGCTTCGCCCGCATCGAGAATCCCTGCGACACGCCGGTCACGGTGGTCGGCGCCGACAGCCTGGCCTTCGCCGACGTGTCCTTGCACGAGACGCGCGAAGAGAACGGGGTCAGCCGCATGCGCGAAGTGGACGCGTTGCCGATCGCGCCAGGCAAGGCCGCCGAACTCAAGCCCGGCGGCCTGCACCTGATGCTGCACGGCCCCTATCAGCCGCTCGCGGAGGGCGAGAAGCCGGTGATCACGCTGAAGCTGGCCGATGGCCGCACGCTGCCGGTGGTCTTCGAGGTGCGCAAGACGGCGCCCTGACGTAGGGTGCGCCCCGGCGCACCATCACGATGATGGATCGAAAGCGGTGCGCCAGGGCGCACCCTACGTCATGGTCTTCCCGACGGGATGGATCACTCCGAAACGGCGCGGATCGCGGCCGGCAGCGGGGCGCTGTGGCCGGTCTGCGTGTCCATCCACACCACCACCACGTTGCCATCGGAATACAGCACGCTGTCGTCCTTGGCCGACACGATGCGGTGGCCGATGGTGACGCTGCTGGTGCCCAGCCGGTCCACGTACAGTTCCACCACCACGTCGTTCGGCCAGGTCAGCGGGCGCTTGTAGTTGATGTTGTTGGCGGCCACGACCGGGGCGATGCGGTCGGTCATCGACACGTCCGGCACGGTCAGCATCCAGCGCACGCGCGCTTCCTCCAGGTACGAGATGTACTTGGCGTTGTTGACGTGGCCCATGCTGTCCATGTCGCGCCAGCGCACGCTGATCGGGATCTTCGCCAGCAGCTTGCGGTTGGCGTTGGCATCGGGGGACGGACTCATCGGGCGGCCTTCTTCTTCGTGGTCTTGGTGGTCTTGCTGGCGGACTTGCGCGGCGGCAGCACGTCGGGCTTGGCGACCGCCGCCGGCTTGCTGGGCTTGGGCGTTTTCGACGCCGGCAGCAGCTTGGCCAGGAAGCGGCCGGTGTGCGAACCCGGATGCGCGGCGATCTCTTCCGGCGTGCCGGTGGCGAGGATCTGCCCGCCGCGATGGCCGCCCTCAGGCCCCAGGTCCACCACCCAGTCGGCGGTCTTGATGACGTCCAGGTTGTGCTCGATCACCACGATGGTGTTGCCTTCGTCGCGCAGCTTGTGCAGCACGGCCAGCAGGTGCTCGATGTCGTGGAAGTGCAGGCCGGTGGTCGGCTCGTCCAGGATGTACAGCGTGCGGCCGGTGTCGCGGCGCGAAAGCTCCTTCGACAGCTTCACGCGCTGCGCTTCGCCGCCGGACAGCGTGGTCGCGCTCTGGCCCAGCTTGATGTAGCTCAGGCCCACGTCCATCAGCGTTTCCAGCTTGCGCGCGATCGACGGCACCGGCTCGAACAGCACCAGCGCATCCTCGACCGTCATTTCCAGCACGTCGTTGATGTTGTAGCCCTTGTAGAGGATTTCCAGCGTCTCGCGGTTGTAGCGCTTGCCGTGGCAGACGTCGCAGGGCACGTACACGTCGGGCAGGAAGTGCATCTCCACCTTGATCATGCCGTCGCCCTGGCAGGCCTCGCAGCGGCCGCCGCGCACGTTGAAGCTGAAGCGGCCCGGCGAATAGCCGCGCGCGCGCGACTCCGGCACCTGCGCGTACAACTCGCGCAACGGCGTGAACAGGCCGGTGTAGGTCGCCGGGTTGGAGCGCGGCGTGCGTCCGATCGGCGACTGGTCGATGTCCACCACCTTGTCGAACAGGTCCAGGCCGGTCACCTCGCGGTACGGCGCCGGCTTGTGCGAGGCGCCGTTGATCTCGTTGGCGGCCAGCGAATACAGCGTGTCGTTGATCAGCGTGGACTTGCCCGAACCGGAGACGCCGGTGATGCAGGTGAACAGGCCGGACGGAATGTCCAGGTCCACGTCCTTCAGATTGTTGCCGGTGGCGCCGCGCAGGTGCAGCGTCATCTTCGGATTGGCCTTGTGGCGCGCCTTCGGCACTTCGATCCGGCGCTTGCCCGACAGGTACTGGCCGGTCAGCGAACGCGGCGACTTCAGCAGGTCGTCCAGCGTGCCCTGGCCGACGATCTCGCCGCCGTGCACGCCCGCGCCGGGGCCGATGTCGAGCACGTAGTCCGCCATGCGGATGGCGTCCTCGTCGTGTTCCACCACGATGACAGTGTTGCCCAGGTCGCGCAGGCGCGTCAGCGTGCCCAGCAGGCGCTCGTTGTCGCGCTGGTGCAGGCCGATGCTGGGTTCGTCCAGCACGTACATCACGCCGACCAGGCCGGCGCCGATCTGCGAGGCCAGGCGGATGCGCTGCGCCTCGCCGCCGGACAGCGTGTCGGCCTTTCGTTCCAGGGTCAGGTAATCCAGACCCACGTCGACCAGGAAGCCCAGGCGCTCGGCGATCTCCTTGACGATCTTGCCGGCGATCTCGCCGCGCCAGCCGGGCAGGTTCAGCGAGCGGAAGAACGCCAGCGCCTCGTCCACGGGCAGCACCACCAGCGACGGCAGCGGCCGGTCGGCGACGAACACGTTGCGCGCGGACTTGTTGAGGCGCGCGCCTTCGCAATCGGGGCAGGGGCGGTCGCTGATGTACTTGGCCAGTTCCTCGCGCACCGCCGGCGACTCGGTCTCGCGATAGCGGCGCTCCAGGTTGGGCACGATGCCCTCGAAGCGGTGCTTGCGCTGCGTGCGCCCGCCCGACTCGGTGAGATAGGTGAAGGTGATGACCTCCTCGCCGCTGCCGTACAGCACGGCCTGCCGGACCTTCTCCGGCAGCGATTGCCACGGCGCGTCGGTGTCGAACTGGTAGTGCTTGGCCAGCGAGGCGATCAACTGGAAGTAGTACGCATTGCGGCGGTCCCAGCCGCGCACGGCGCCGGCCGCCAGCGACAGTTCCGGATGCACGACCACGCGCCCCGGGTCGAAGAACTGCGCCACGCCCAGGCCGTCGCAGGTGGGGCAGGCGCCGACCGGCGAGTTGAACGAGAACAGGCGCGGTTCCAGCTCCGGCAGGGAGTAGTCGCAGACCGGGCAGGAATACTTGGACGAGAACAGCAGCGGCGCGGCCTGGGCATCGTCCAGCGACTGCACCGAGGCCATGCCGTCGCCCAGCTTCAGCGCGGTCTCGAAGCTCTCTGCCAGGCGTTGCTTGATCTCCTCGCGCGGCTTGAAGCGGTCGATCACCGCCTCGATGGTGTGCTTCTGGCGCAAGGCCAGCGGCGGTACCGCGTCGATCTCGTGCAGCTCGCCGTCCACGCGCACGCGCACGAAGCCCTGCGCGCGCAACTGGTCGAACACCTGCGCATGCTCGCCCTTGCGCTCGCGGATCACCGGCGCCAGCAGCATGTAGCGCTGTTCGCCGTCCAGCGCCAGCACCTGGTCGACCATCTGGCTGACCGTCTGCGCTTCCAGCGGATAGCCGTGGTCCGGGCAGCGCGGCGTGCCGACGCGGGCGTACAGCAGGCGTAGGTAGTCGTAGATCTCGGTGATGGTGCCGACCGTGGAGCGCGGGTTGTGCGAGGTCGATTTCTGCTCGATCGAGATCGCCGGCGACAGGCCTTCGATGTGGTCCACGTCGGGCTTTTCCATCACCGACAGGAACTGCCGCGCGTAGGCCGACAGCGATTCCACGTAGCGGCGCTGGCCTTCGGCGTAGATGGTGTCGAACGCCAGCGACGACTTGCCGGAGCCGGACAGGCCGGTGATCACGATCAGCTTGTCGCGCGGCAGGTCGAGATCGATGTTCTTGAGGTTGTGCGTTCGTGCGCCGCGAATGCGGATGAAATCCATAGCCATCGGGTGGGGGATCCGGAAAGCGAACAAGGAAGCGTAGCGGTCTGCTGAAGTGGGGGCAAATCAGCCGGTCACCAGTGGAGCAGGGGCATGCGGGTGGGCGGCGGCTCAGGTCCAGGGCGGGGCTGGTCGAAACATCGGGCCCTTCCGGTCGCGGCACCATGGAGGGCAGGCCGCTTCGGTTGGCGCGGCCCCGTACCCATGATCAGCGCAGCGGCAGTCGGTATCTAAGTAACTGATTTGTATAGCGGCCCCCCGGTTTGCGTCCGGGCGGCCATGCCGCCCGGCTCCGCAGCTTGCAGGGCCAAAGAGGGCGGGAACGGTCCGCAATGCGTATCCGCCGCGGACCGCGCCGGGCCAGACTAGGGGTCCGGTTGACCCTAACCGTATGAATCCACTACAATTCCGCTTCTGTCCGCCCTTGATGGCGCGGCAGGCATAAAATAACTACAGAACCGAGGTATCCACATGTACGCAGTCGTAGTCACCGGCGGTAAGCAGTACCGCGTGATGAAGGGCGAGACGCTCCGCGTCGAGAAGCTCGAGGCCGAAGCCGGCAACGAGGTCACCTTCGACAATGTCCTGATGCTGGGCGATGGCGAAACCATCAGCCTGGGCGACGCCCTGAAGGGCGCCAGCGTCACCGCCAAGGTCGTCGGCCATGGCCGCGCCGACAAGGTGCGCATCATCAAGTTCCGCCGCCGCAAGCACCACATGAAGCGCCAGGGTCACCGGCAGCATTACACCGAAATCGAAATCACCGGCATCAACAAGTAAGGAGAAGCAGTCATGGCACATAAAAAGGGCGTAGGCTCATCGCGCAACGGCCGCGACTCCAACCCGAAGATGCTGGGCGTCAAGGTCTATGGCGGCCAGGCGATCGACGCCGGCAACATCATCATCCGCCAGCGCGGCACCCAGTTCCATCCGGGTCCGGGCGTAGGCCTGGGCCGCGACCACACGCTGTTCGCGCTGGTCGACGGCAAGGTCGAGTTCTCGGTCAAGGGCGCCAAGAAGCGCCGTACCGTGAGCGTGGTGAACGAGGCGTAAGCCGTCGCGTCCACGCCGCACACCGGAAAGCCCCGCTTCGGCGGGGTTTTTCGTTTGAGGGCCGGAATTGGGGATTCGTGATTCGGGATTCGCAAAGGCGGGTCTCCCGGCGAAATGACCCATTCCGCGCGCCCGCAGGGGGAAGCGGTTACGCTTTCCAACGAATCTCCAATCCCGAATCCCCAATCCCATGAAGCTGGTCGACGAAGCAGAAATCCAGGTCAGCGCCGGCAACGGCGGCAACGGTTGCGTGGGCTTCCGCCGCGAGAAGTTCATCCCGCTGGGCGGGCCGGACGGCGGCGACGGCGGCAACGGCGGCAGCGTCTGGCTGCAGGCCGACGAGAACCTCAATACCCTGGTCGATTTCCGTCACCAGACCCAGTTCCGCGCCCAGCGCGGCGAGAACGGCATGGGCCGGCAGATGTACGGCAAGGCGGGCGACGACCTGACCATCACCGTGCCGGTGGGCACCGTGGTGACCAACGTCAGTACGGACGAAGTCATCGGCGACCTGACCCGGCACGGCGATCGCCTGCTGGTGGCCAAGGGCGGCAAGGGTGGCCTGGGCAACATGCATTTCAAGAGCTCGGTGACCCGCGCGCCGCGCAAGGCCACGCCGGGCGAAGAGGGTGAGGAGCGCCTGCTGAAGCTGGAGCTGAAGCTGCTGGCCGACGTGGGCCTGCTGGGCTTCCCCAATGCCGGCAAGAGCACCTTCATCCGGGCCGTCTCGGCGGCGACGCCGAAGGTGGCGGATTACCCGTTCACCACGCTGTATCCCAACCTGGGCGTGGTCAGCGTGGAAGCGCACCGCAGCTTCGTGATCGCCGACATTCCCGGTTTGATCGAGGGCGCCGCCGACGGCGCCGGCCTGGGCGCCACCTTCCTGCGCCACCTGCAGCGCACCCGCCTGCTGCTGCACCTGGTGGACATGGCGCCGATGGAAGGCGGGGTGGAAGGCATCGACCCGGTGGAGCAGGTGCGCGCCATCGAGCGTGAACTGGAAAAGCACGACCCCGAACTGCTGCAGAAGCCGCGCTGGCTGGTGCTCAACAAGGCCGACCTGATGTTCGAGGACGAGGCCAGCGAGCGCGCCGAGCAGATCATCGCCAGCCTGGGCTGGACCCAGCCGTGGTACCAGGTCTCGGCGATTTCCCGCGAGGGCACCTGGCCGATCATGAAGGACGTGATGGCCTTCTTCGACCGCCAGCGCGAGGATGCCGAAGAGGCGGCGCGCAATGCGGGCTGAGGCCGTGTGTTTCCACCACCCCCGCGATCTGTCCCCTCCCCCGTTTACGGGGGAGGACTGGGGTGGGGGCGAGCCGGCGCCGAGAAGGTTCAGCCTGCTTGTGAAGCGTCGAGTGAAGCGGGATCGCCGCGTTCGATTCGATACGCCTACGGGAAGCGCGAAGGCTCCGGCTTACCCCCACCCCAACCCTCCCCCGCAAGCGGGGGAGGGGGTCGAATCCCGGGCAACAAAAAACCCGGCCGAAGCCGGGTTTGTTTGTTTTCCCGTGCAAACCGGCCGGTCAGGCGGCCTGGAGGGCCTTGATGCGGGCGGTCAGGCGGCTCTTGTGGCGGGCAGCCTTGTTCTTGTGGATCAGGCCGCGCGAGCTGAAACGGTCCAGGATGGGCTGGGCCACGGCGAAGGCTGCCTGGGCGCCAGCGGGGTCGTTGGCGTCCAGCGCCTTCAGCACTTTCTTGACGGCGGTGCGCAGCATCGAACGCTGACCGGCGTTGCGCGCATTGCGCACCACGGTCTGCTTGGCGCGCTTCTTGGCGGACTTGATATTGGCCACGTTGGGTTCCTGAAAGCTGGGATAATGGGGTTGCGGGAAAATAGACAAAAAAGTATGGACTATTCAGAGGCTTGCGTCAACCTGGGCCAGCCGGCCCAGGCGGGGTCCCGATGAGCGGCAATCGCCTGCTGCGTTCCACCGCCATTTTCAGCTCGATGACTTTCCTGTCCCGGGTCTCCGGGCTGGTGCGGGACCAGATCTACGCCATCGTTTTCGGCGCCAATCCGGCCATGGACGTGTTCATCGCCGCCTTCCGCATCCCCAATTTCATGCGCAGGCTGTCGGCCGAGGGTTCGTTCTCGATGGCCTTCGTGCCGGTGCTGGCCGAATACAAGGAAAAGCACGGTCCGCAGGCGGTCCGCGAACTGGTGGACCGGGTGACCGGCACGTTGATGGCCGGCCTGGTGGCGATCACGGCGCTGGTGCTGGCCCTGGCGCCGTGGCTGACCCAGGCCATCGCCCCCGGCTTCGCCCCGGACGGCGAGAAGCATGCGCTCTTCATCGAGATGCTGCGGATCACCTTCCCGTACGCGCTGTTCATTTCGCTGGCCTCGCTGGCCGGCGGCATCCTGAACAGCTATCAGCGCTTCGCCATCCCCGCGCTGTCGCCGGTGCTGCTGAACCTGGCGATGATCTCGGCGGCGCTGGCCGCGCGGGAGTGGTTCGGTGGTTCGGTCAAGGTGCTGGCATGGGGCGTGTTCGCCGCGGGCATCCTGCAACTGGCCTTCCAGTTGCCGGCCCTGGCCAGGCTGGGACTGCTGCCGCGCCCGCGCCTGGATTTCGCCCATGCCGGCGTGCGCAGGATCCTGACGCTGATGGTGCCGACGCTGTTCGGCTCGTCGGTGGTGCAGTTCAACCTGCTCTTCAACACCATGGCGGCCTCGTTCCTGATCGGCGGCAGCATGACGTGGCTGTACTACAGCGACCGCCTGCTGGAGTTCCCGCTGGGCATGTTCGGCGTGGCGATCGGCACGGTGATCCTGCCGCACTTGTCCAGCCGGCACGCCGCCACCGATCCGGACGGGTATTCGAAGGGGCTGGACTGGGGGTTCCGGCTGTGCCTGCTGATCGGCATCCCGGCCTGCCTGGGCTTGATCCTGAGTGCCGAACCCCTGTTCGCGACGCTGTTCCAGTACGGCAACCTGTCGGCAGAAGACACGCGCATGATCAGCTGGAGCCTGATGGCCCAGTCCACGGCGGTGCCGGCCTTCCTGCTGGTGAAGGTGCTGGCGCCGGCGTTCTACTCGCGACAGGACACGCGCACGCCGGTGAAGGCGGCCGTGGTCTCGGTGCTGGTCAATATCGCCGCCACGGTGCTGCTCTTCGCCGCGCTGCTGACGCTGACCGGGACCGGACAGGCGGCCTTGACCAAGGCCGGCGGCGACTACCTGGGCGCGCTGGCGCATGTCCCGGGCGCCCATGCGCTGCTTGCCCTGGCCATCGCGGTGGCGGGCTGGGTCAATGCCCTGCAACTGGCCTGGCTGCTGCGCAAGGCCGGCGTATACCGCCGGCAGCCGGGCTGGGCGCGCTTCCTGCGCCAGATCGGCGTGGCGAGCGTGGCGATGGCGCTGGTGGTGCTGGCGTTCCGGCTGGCCTGGCCAGCGTGGTCCGACTGGGCCTGGTGGGAGCGCGGCTGGCGGTTGGCGGTGATGGTGGGGGCGGGCGGAGCGGTCTATGGCGGACTGCTGTGGGTGCAGGGCATCCGGCCGCGTGACCTGCGTGGGCATTGAGACGGGGAAGGGCCGGCTATACTTCAAGGCTTCACCGTTTCCGCACCGGCCGGGCCGCTTTCCCCCGGCCACTCCACCCAGGTATCCATGAGCAGGCTGTTCCGTGACGTCGATGGCGGGCTTTTGTGTCCGCACGGTAGCGTGGTCTGCATCGGCGCCTTCGATGGCCTGCACTCGGGCCACCGCGCGCTGGTGCGGCGGGCCGTGGCGCGCGCGCGCCAGAGGGGCGTCGAAGCCGTCGTGCTGAGCTTCGAGCCCTTGCCGCGCGAATTCTTCGCCCGCGACAACCCGCCGCCGCGGCTGACCCTGGCGCGCGCGAAGGTGGAAGGGCTGCTGGAACTGGGCGCCGACCGCGTCGGCCTGCTGCGCTTCGATGCGCGCCTGTCGGCGATGAGTGCGGAGGATTTCGTCCGCACCTTGCTGGTGGGCCGCTTGGCCGCGCAGGAAATCTGGATCGGCCCGGAGTTCCGCTTCGGTCATCGCCGTGGCGGCGACCTGGCGCTGTTGCAGGCGATGGGCGGCGAGCTGGGCTTCAGCGCGAATGAGATCGAGCCGGTGCAGGTGCTGGGCGAGCGCGTCTCCAGCACGCGCATCCGCGAGGCGTTGCGTGCCGGCGACTTCGGCGATGCCGCGCGCCTGCTCGGCCGGCCGTACGCCATCGGTGGCCGCGTGGTGCGCGGCAAGCAGCTCGGCCGCACGCTGGGCTTTCCGACGGCCAACCTGCGTTTTCCGAAGACGCCGGCGCTGTCCGGCATCTACGCCACCTGGGTGCACGGCGTGGCCGATCACCCGTGGCCGTCGGTGTCCAGCTTCGGCACCCGTCCCACCGTGGACGGCGTGGAGCCGCTGCTGGAAGCCCACCTGTTCGATTTCGCCGGCGACCTGTACGGGCGCCACATCGAAGTCGAATTCGTCGCCAAGCTGCGCGACGAACTGAAATTCCCCGATTTGCCCAGCCTGACCGTGCAGATGCACCGCGACGCGGACGACGCGCGCAGGCTGCTTTCCGAACAAGCCAACCGCCATCCAGCAGGACGAGCCACCGCGTGAGCCAGGACTACAAAGCCACCCTCCACCTGCCGGCGACGGATTTCCCGATGCGCGGCGACCTGCCCAAGCGCGAGCCGGACACGCTGGCGCGCTGGGAGAGCGAAGGGCTGTACGCGCAACTGCGCGCCAACGCCCAGGGCCGCCCGCTGTTCGTGCTGCACGACGGTCCGCCGTACGCCAACGGCGCGATCCACCTGGGCCACGCGGTCAACAAGATCCTCAAGGACATCATCGTCAAGTCGAAGTACCTGGCCGGCTTCGATGCGCCCTACATCCCGGGCTGGGACTGCCACGGCCTGCCCATCGAGATCGCCATCGAGAAGAAGTACGGCAAGGTCGGCGTGAAGCTGGATGCGGTGGAATTCCGGCAGAAGTGCCGCGAGTACGCCGAATCGCAGATCGACATCCAGCGCAAGGACTTCAAGCGCCTGGGCGTGATCGGCGACTGGGACAACCCGTACAAGACGCTGGATTTCCGCTTCGAGGCCAACGAGATCCGCGCGCTGGCCAAGATTGTCGACAACGGCCACCTGACCCGCGGCGTGAAGCCGGTGCACTGGTGCTTCGATTGCGGCTCGGCACTGGCCGAGGCCGAGATCGAGTACGCCGACAAGGTCTCGCCGGCGGTGGACGTGGCCTACGCCGCGCGCGATGCGCGAGCGGTGGGCGAGGCGTTCGGGGTGGAAGTTCCTGCCGATGTCGAGATCGCCGTGCCGATCTGGACCACCACGCCGTGGACGCTGCCCGCGTCGCTCGCCGTGTCGCTGGGTCCGGATCTGGAGTACGCGCTGGTCGAAGGTCCCGCGCATGACGGCAAGCGCCGCTGGCTGGTGCTGGCCGACGCGCTGGCCGCGCGCGCGCTGCAACGCTATGGCGTGACCGATGCCGTCGTGCACGCACGCGCGCAGGGCGCAGCGTTGGAGGGCCTGCTGCTCGCGCACCCGTTCTACGACGAGCGCGACATCCCGGTGATCCTGGGCGACCACGTGTCGGCCGAGGAAGGCACCGGCGCCGTGCACACCGCGCCCGGCCACGGCCAGGAGGACTACGTGGTGGGCAAGCAGTACGGCCTGCTCGACAAGTACACCGCCGCGCAGATCAATCCCGTCGATGGACGCGGCGTCTACCTGCCTTCCACGCCGGCCGCGCATGGCGTGGAACTGGCGGGCCTGCATATCTGGAAGGCCAACGACGTCATCGTCGACGTGCTGCGCGCCAGCGGCGCGCTGCTGGCCTTCAGCAAGCTGGAACACAGTTATCCGCACTGCTGGCGCCACAAGACGCCCATCGCGTTCCGCGCCACGCCGCAGTGGTTCATCTCGATGGAGCAGGCCAACCTGCGCGGCGATACGCTGGCCGCCATCGACAAGGTGACGTGGTACCCGGAGTGGGGCAAGGCCCGCATCGCTGGCATGGTGGATGGCCGCCCGGACTGGACCATCTCGCGCCAGCGCACCTGGGGCGTGCCGATCGCGCTGTTCGTGCACCGCGAGACCGGCGAGCCGCATCCGCGCAGCACCGAGCTGATGCGCGCGGTGGCCGACAGGGTGGAGCAGGGCGGCGTGGACGTCTGGTACACGCTGGACGCCGCCGAGTTGCTGGGCGCCGAAGCCGCCGACTACGAAAAGATCACCGACATCCTGGACGTCTGGTTCGACTCCGGCATCACCCATGAAACGGTGCTGCTGGAACGCGGCCTCGGCAAGCCGGCCGACCTGTACCTGGAAGGCTCGGACCAGCACCGCGGCTGGTTCCAGTCCTCGCTGCTGACCGGCGTGGCCATCGACAAGGCGGCGCCGTACAGGCAATGCCTGACCCACGGTTTCACCGTGGACGAGCACGGCCGCAAGATGTCCAAGTCGCTGGGCAACGGCATCGAGCCGCAGGACATCATGAAGACGCTGGGCGCGGACATCCTGCGCCTGTGGATCGCCTCGGCCGACTACAGCAACGAGATGTCGCTATCGCAGGAAATCCTGAAGCGCAACGCCGACGCCTACCGCCGCCTGCGCAACACGGCGCGCTTCCTGCTGAGCAACCTGAATGGTTTCGACCCGGCGCGCGACCTGTGCGCCGTGGACGACATGGTGGCGCTGGACCGATGGATCGTGCACCGCGCCTACGAGGTGCAGGAGAAGATCAAGGCCGCCTACGAGCGCTACGACTTCGCCGAGATCGTGCAGGCGTTGCTGAACTTCTGCAGCGTGGACCTGGGTTCGCTGTATCTGGACGTCACCAAGGACCGCCTGTACACGATGCGCGAGGATTCGCGCGGCCGCCGCAGCGCGCAGAGCGCGATGTACCGCATCGCCGAGGCGTTCGTGCGCTGGGTGGCGCCGGTGCTGTCCTTCACCGCCGACGAGATGTGGAAGTACCTGCCGGGCGAGCACGTGGGCAACGTGCTGTTCGCCACCTGGTACGACGGCCTGGCGCCGCTGCCGGAAGACGCCGCGTTGTCCGCGGCCGATTTCGACCAGTTGCTGGCGCTGCGCGAGCAGGTCGCCAAGGTGCTGGAGCCGATGCGCGCCAACGGCCTGATCGGCGCGGCGCTGGAAGCGGAGATCGCAGTCTCGGTGAACGCCGCGACGGCGGCCAAGTGGCAGCCGCTGGCCGAGGAATTGCGCTTCCTGTTCATCAGCGGCGACGTGACCGTGTCCGAAGTCGATGCCGACGAAGTGTTCGTGCTGGCGCAACCGACCACCAAGACCAAGTGCGTGCGCTGCTGGCACCATCGCGCCGATGTGGGTGTGAATCCCACCCATCCCGAACTTTGCGGACGTTGCGTGGACAACATCGACGGCGCCGGCGAAGACCGGCGGTGGTTCTGATGTTTCTTCCCCGCTGGCTTTTTGTAGGAGCGCCACATGACGGGACGTCCCAAACCCAACGCCCTGCTCTGGCTGCTGCTGTCGGTGGCCGTCATCGCGCTGGATCAGTGGTCCAAGGCGTGGGTGCTGTCCTCGCTGCCCGAATACACCGCCATCCCGGTGATCGAGGGCTTCTGGAACTGGTACCGCACCTACAACACCGGCGCGGCGTTCAGCTTTCTGGCCGACGCCGGCGGCTGGCAGATCTGGTTCTTCAGCACGCTGGCGGTGGGCATCGGTGGTTTGCTGGCGTTCTGGCTGTCGCGCACGGCGCGCAACGACTGGCGGCAGGCGCTGCCGTATTCGCTGGTCATCGGCGGCGCGCTGGGCAATGTCATCGACCGCCTGGTGCACGGTCACGTGGTGGATTTCATCCAGTGGCACTGGCGCGACCATTACTGGCCGGCGTTCAACATCGCCGACTGCGCGGTGGTGGGCGGGGCCATCGGCATCGCGCTGTTCGGGCTTTTCGACGGGAAGAAGAAGCCAGCCTGACGTGGGTGGGCCCTGGCCCACCGTCGCGCTGCACCGCATTCCCCGTCATCCCGGCGTTTTGACCGAACCGACGTACCGCGCCTCCGTCATCCCGGCGAAGGCCGGGACCCAGCGACGTGTGTACGGGCACCGTGGCCAGGGAACGAAAGGCTCTGGGTCCCGGCCTTCGCCGGGATGACGAGGGCATCGTGGCGGTCCGCCCTCACCCCATCCCTCTCCCGCAGGCGGGAGAGGGTGCATTGCGGCTCCGGCTCCGGCAACTGATTCATCCTTTCACTCCACCGCCTTCGGTAGAATTGGTTCCATGGACGTCCTGCTAGCCAATCCCCGTGGTTTCTGCGCCGGCGTCGACCGCGCCATCGAGATCGTCAAGCGCGCCATCGAGACGCTGGGCGCGCCGATCTACGTGCGTCACGAGGTGGTGCACAACCGCTTCGTCGTGGACGACCTGAAGCAACGCGGTGCCGTTTTCGTTGAAGAACTGGACGAGGTGCCGGATGGCGCCACGGTCATCTTCAGCGCGCACGGCGTTTCGCAGTCGGTGCGCAAGGAAGCTGACCGCCGCGGCCTGAAGGTGTTCGACGCCACCTGCCCGCTGGTGACCAAGGTGCACCTGGAAGTGGCCCGTCACTGTCGCGCCGGCCGCGACGTGGTGCTGATCGGCCACGCCGGCCACCCCGAGGTGGAAGGCACGATGGGCCAGTGGAACGCCGAGGGTGGAGCAGGGAACATCTACCTGGTGGAGGACATCGACGATGTCGCCACGCTGGAAGTCGGCCAGCCCGGCAACCTGTTCTACACCACCCAGACCACGCTGTCGGTGGACGACACGGTGGGCATCATCCAGGCATTGCAGGTTCGGTTCCCGCAGATCCAGGGGCCGAAGAACGACGATATCTGCTACGCCACGCAGAACCGCCAGGACGCGGTGCGCGACCTGGCCCGGGAATGCGACCTGGTGCTGGTGGTGGGTTCGCCCAACAGCTCCAACTCCAACCGCCTGCGCGAACTGGCCGAGCGCGACGGCGTGGAGTCCTACCTGATCGACGGCGCGCACGAGATCGACCCTGCCTGGATCGATGGCAAGCAGCGCATCGGTGTGACCGCCGGCGCATCGGCGCCGGACGTACTGATCGAGGGCGTCCTCCAGCGCCTGCGCGAACTGGGCGCGGGCGCCATCAGCGAACTGGACGGCGAGCCGGAGAACATGGTCTTCGCCCTGCCCAAGGAACTGCGGTTGCACTTGGTCGGCTGAGCCGGTTCAGTCGCCGATGGCGACCTTTCCAGACGCAGCGATATCAAGAACCTGTAAGTGGGCGCAAGAGTCGCCTACAACGCAGCCAGCAAGAACGATCGTGATCGTGACGCCGCGAGTCGCTTTGAGGGCTAGGTCGTACGAACGATGGGGCGGCACCGCCTAACGTTCGAGGTAATCGGCGCGTCGTTCACTCGATCCAACCAACCTGCCGACGCCACAGGAGTCCTGCGGCCTGCTTTGTCGCGTGTTCCTCCGGCGAAGGGCATGGATCGGCTTGCGCTCTGGCAATAACGACGGCGATGGGTGGCAAACCTGCGTCCTTACGCCAAGCATCGACTTGCGCTGAGTCCTCCAGTTCATGCACTTCCGGCCCCTCCGGTCGCAGGTCGACCTGCGTTCCGAAGCGCTGCGGCTTGCCCTCGAAGACGCGAATCCGATCATCAATGTAGGCGAACTGCCACCTGGGAACACGCCCAAGAAAGCTGGCTTCATCAAGAAGGGTCCGACAATGGCGCATGAAGTCCGGTTCGCCAATGGAGTGCTGGGCGACAAGCCAAGCTGCTTCCGCGCCTTCGGGCCCAACAAGTTCTTCGTCCGGCCATCCGTGCTCTTGGATCACGGAGCGAAGTTCCTGTGCGCTGACTCGGTGGACTTCTTCCATCCGAGGATGGTAGCCCTCGAACAGCGAGCCATCGGCGGCAAGCTCGGTGCGAACTTGCTCGTCACGAGCGCGCATGGCCAGGAGTTGTGTTCGGACGGTGCTGAGCATGCAGATGGTGGTTTCCGATGCCGAACGCCTGAATCAGACCGCGCCGTGGAGCGGCTTCGGCTTGAATGAATTGTCAGGGGGTATTGGCCCGCAACGCCAACCCCTCCGCTCTTGTGGCTGAGTACATGTTCAGCAATATGAGCGTTACGAGATCTCGCGGTTCCAAGCTTGCCGGGGCAAAGTCCTGCTTGTCCATCATGACCTTGTACGACTCCTTCAATACCGTACGATGCCAATCAGAAAGAGAGTTATACAGATCCAGTGCCCGCTGCCTGGAAATGCTCGCATCGAGCTTGTGCGCGAACTCATTGCGCAAAGTACCTAACTTGATAAGGACATCACGCGTATCTTTGGGAAGTCCACAAGCGTATGCGAGCTCGACTTTTGTGCGGTAAGAGAATTTCTGCCAGTCGCAACGATCGGCAAATGGCAGAACTGCACCGGCAATCTCCATGAGCTGGTGCTCGATGTGCAAGTGGCCTCGAAGCACCAAGCCAACGTCGTCCTCTCGCATCATGTCACGATATAGAAGTTGGTCGTCCGCAGGACTCACAATTGCCTCTTGATACCTGGATTAAGCCTATTTGCGAAGCAAGTTCGGCTGGGATGAATTGTTAGGGAGCGTCACGAGCTGCCTCCCGCGAGGAGTGGCTGATTGGCACGGAACCAATCACTGGCCTCTGGATCCCATGGCCAGATACCCGTGGTGCTAGGCCAGATGAGCTGAAGTGCCTCAAAGTTTGGCCCTTGATGTAGCCAAGTAGCGGATCGCATGTACTCGCCCTTGTGCTCTCGTGCCACCGGGCCGAACTGCACGGCGAAGCCCTCCAAGAACCCTAGGTATAGAACACCAGGCACAAAGCTTTCCCCCGCTCTTACCCTGCGGTTGTACTCATTAACGAGCCAGTGGCTTATCTCTGGCTTGAGGCCCACAACAATGAGCTCAGGCGCCATTGCGGTTTTGGCGATGCCAATGGAGTACGAGAACGGCGGCTCATTGCCGTCTGGGTCGAACACAGAGGTGACGCTACAACCATGCGTCTCGATGTGCTTATGTATGTTGCGCTCGTATTCTTCCATTAGCGCCCTAACTACATATAGACCCCGAATCCGGGGTGTTGCGCCGTATGGTTAAGCGGGGCGAGGAGGCGCGTCAAGAAAAATCCTGCGTGTATTCAAAGCGCTGCCTGGCCCTTGATGGAGAGTGACACGGATGGGCGTGCTTGCAGTCGAGGGCGTATGAGTTACGCCTCCGGAATGGAGGGTGTAACAAGCAATCACGCGTCCCCCCCATATCCCGAACCGGCCCGCCTCATGCGTCCGCGAATTGACCGGACCCGCCCGGCCCCCTAGAATTTGCAGCCCCGCCGGAATAGCTCAGTTGGTAGAGCGGCGCATTCGTAATGCGTAGGTCGTAGGTTCGATTCCTATTTCCGGCACCAGTTGTGACAAAGCCCCGCTTCGGCGGGGCTTTGTTTTGGGCGCGTCTCGCCACCGGAGACGCGGGGCCGATACAGTAGCGGCCTTCCTGTTGGAACCGGATGCCCGTGGCCAAGACCTCCTCCAAAGCCCGTACCGCCTTCGTCTGCGCCGAATGCGGGGCGGACCACAGCAAGTGGCAGGGCCAGTGCGCCGAGTGCGGGGCATGGAATTCGCTCAGCGAAATCGTGCTGGAACCCGCTTCCGCCGCCGCCCCGGCCGCCCGCCGCAGCGGCTGGGCGGGCAAGGCGGAGGCGCCCCGGATCACCGCGCTGAAGGACGTGCGCCACAGCGAGGAGGCGCGCGTCACCACCGGCATCGGCGAATTCGACCGCGTGCTGGGCGGCGGCCTGGTCGAGGGCGCCGTGGTGCTGGTCGGCGGCGACCCCGGCATCGGCAAGTCCACCCTGCTGTTGCAGGCGGTGGCGAAGATGGCGGCGAACTTCCCCGCGCTGTACGTCACCGGCGAGGAATCGCTGGCGCAGGTGGCCGGACGCGCCGTCCGGCTGGATCTGCCGCTGGACAACCTGCAAGCGCTGGCCGAGACCGGCGTGGAGACCATCCTGCAACACGCCTCCGTCGCGCGCCCCAAGCTGATCGTTGCCGACTCCGTGCAGACCCTGTGGACCGAATCGCTGACCGCGGCGCCCGGGTCGGTCAGCCAGGTACGCGAGAGCGCCGCGCGGCTGGTGCGCTACGCCAAGGAGACCGGCACCGCCGTGTTCCTGGTCGGGCATGTGACCAAGGAGGGCGGCATCGCCGGCCCGCGCGTGCTGGAGCACATGGTCGACGCGGTGCTGTACTTCGAGGGCGAAAGCGGCAGCCGCTTCCGCGTGCTGCGCGCCTTCAAGAATCGCTTCGGCGCGGTCAACGAGCTGGGCGTGTTCGCGATGGGCGAGAAGGGCCTGAAGGAAGTGCCCAATCCGTCCGCGATCTTCCTGTCCGGCGGCAGCACGCAGCAGCCGGGCAGTTGCGTGCTGGTCACCCGCGAGGGCACGCGGCCGTTGATGGTGGAAGTGCAGGCGCTGGTGGATTCATCGCCGCTGTCCAATCCGCGCCGCGTGGCGGTCGGGCTGGAACAGAACCGCCTGGCGATGCTGCTGGCGGTGCTGCACCGGCATGGCGGCGTGGTGGTGGGCGACCAGGACGTGTTCGTGAATGTCGTGGGCGGCATCCGCGTGCAGGAAACCGCCGCCGACCTGCCGGTGCTGCTGGCCGTGCTGTCCTCGCTGCGCGACCGTCCGTTGGCCGACAAGACCATCGCTTTCGGCGAAGTGGGCCTGTCCGGCGAGATCCGCCCGGTACCCAACGGCGAGGAGCGCCTGCGCGAAGCCGCCACGCACGGCTTCAAGCGCGCCATCGTGCCCAAGGGCAACGCGCCCAAGTCGGGCGCGTTCAAGGGGCTGGAAGTCGTCGCGGTGGAGCGCCTGTCGCAGGCGCTGGAAGCGGCGGGCTAGGGCGGGCCGCCGATCATCTTGCTTGCGTTGTGGGAGCGACGTAAGTCGCGACGGAGTACCGGTAAAGCTTCATCGCGACTTACGTCGCTCCCACAAGAAGCACTCCTCCCAATGAAAGAAAGTCCATGGAGGGTCTTGGCCTGGACTAGAGCCGCATGCCCAGCCAGATCACCGCTTCGGTCGATGCGCGTACCACGGGCGTTATCAGCGCGGGCCAGAAATCGCCGGCGCGCATCAGGCGTTCGCCGTGCCGGTGATGTTCGCGCTCGTCGGCGATGATGTCGGACACAGCCGCGCAGGCGTCCGGATCCAGGTGGCGCAGTCGTTCCACCTGGGCTTCCAGGTGCCCGAGCACCACGTCCTCGACGGCATGGGTGGTGGCCGCGATGGCGCTTCTGCCCAACAGCGCGGTAACCAACCCCAGGACATAGCCGCCCAGGCCGCATAGCGGATAACTGCGGCACCGCCTCACTCCGCGTGCCTGGAGGCGTTCCTCGAACAACGCGCGATGACGCATTTCATGGGCCATGAATTCCCGCAGCGTGGCGGTCAGTCGTGGGGCGGTGAACCGGGAAACGAGTATCTGGGTGCGGTAGATGTTGACCGCCCCGTGCTCGCCCGCATGGTCGACCTTCAGGATGCGGTCGCCCAGCGATGGGCTCATCCTCGCCGCAGCACCAGTTCGACCACGAACTTGCTGCCGAAGAACGCCAGCAGCAGCAGCGCCATCGCCGCCAGCGTCCAGCGCACGGCCTTGCCGCCGCGCCAGCCGTGGCGCCAGCGGCCGAACAGCAGCGCGCCGAAGGCCAGCCACGACAGCACGCTGAGCACGGTCTTGTGCGCCAGCCGCTGGGCGAAGAAGTCCTGCACGAACAGCGCGCCGGTCAGCAGCGTGACGGTCAGCAGCAGGAAGCCCACCAGGATCGTGCGGAACAGCAGTTCCTCCAGTTCCGTGAGCGGCGGCAGCGCCCGCAACCAGACATGGAACTCGCGGCGGCGCAGGGCGCGCTCTTGCGCCCACAGCATGACCGCCAGCAATGCGGCGATCGCCAGCGTGGCGTAGGCCAGCAGCGCCATCCAGGCGTGCAGTTGCACGCGCCAGTCGAGTCCGTCGCTGGGCTTGTGGCCGTTCAGGTGGTAGGTCAGCAGCAGGGCCGCGGCCAGCGGGAACGCGATCACCCCCAGCGCGGCCATCCGTCCCTGCGCGCCGACCAGCGTGGTCATGCCGGCCATGCCCAGCGTCACCAGCGACAGCGCGGCGAAGAAATGCATGTCCGGGCCGCCGGCGGTGCGCCAGGCGACCAGCAGGTGGTAGACGCCGTGCAGCAGTACCGCGCCCAGCGCCGGCCAGAACCACTGGCGCTGGCCTTCCACCTTGTCCTGGACCACCGAACGGACCAGCAGGGCGGTGGCCAGCAGATAAAGCGCAACGGCGATGAGAACGATTGTCATCGGCAGAGTGTCGCATAGCCGGGCCACCGGTAGGAGCGCCCCATGGGCGCGAGCTCTTGGGCAGGCACCACGAAGAACTCGCGCCCATGGGGCGCTCCTTCGGATGGGAGGGCGGGCGGCTATAATCCGGCTCCGCTTTCCTTTCGTGCCGCTTTCCCATGTTCGAATCCCTCACCCAGCGTCTTTCCGGCACCGTCGAGCGCCTGCGCGGTCGTGGCCGCCTGAGCGAGGAGAACATCCGCGAGGCCACCCGCGAGGTCCGCATCGCGCTGCTGGAGGCCGACGTGGCGCTGCCGGTGGTGCAGGCGCTGATCGAACGCATCAAGGTGCGCGCGGTGGGCCAGGAAGTGCTGAAGAGCCTGACCCCGGGCCAGGCGCTGATCAAGATCGTCCGCGACGAACTGACCGCGGTGATGGGATCGCAGGCCAGCGACCTGAACCTCAACGTGCCCGCGCCCGCCGTCATCCTGATGGCCGGCCTGCAGGGCGCCGGCAAGACCACCACCGCCGGCAAGCTGGCCAAGCACCTGCGCGAGAAGCGCAAGAAGAAGGTCATGGTGGTCAGCGCCGACGTGTACCGCCCGGCCGCCATCGAGCAGTTGAAGACGCTCGCCCAGCAGGTGGACGTGCTGTTCTTCCCGTCCGATGCGGGGCAGAAGCCCGAAGCCATCGTGCGCGCCGCCATCGACGATGCACGCAAGTCCTTCGTCGACGTGCTGATCGTCGATACCGCCGGCCGCCTGGCGATCGACGAAGCGATGATGGCCGAGATCAAGGCGCTGCACGCCGCGGTCGCGCCGGTGGAAACGCTGTTCGTCGTCGATGCGATGACCGGCCAGGACGCCGCCAACACCGCCAAGGCCTTCAACGAGGCGCTGCCGTTGACCGGCGTGGTGCTGACCAAGACCGACGGCGATGCGCGCGGCGGCGCGGCGCTGTCGGTGCGCTACATCACCGGTAAGCCGATCAAGTTCATCGGCGTGGGCGAGAAGCCCGATGGCCTGGACGTGTTCCACCCCGAGCGCGTGGCCAATCGCATCCTGGACATGGGCGACGTGCTGTCGCTGGTGGAGCAGGTCGAGCAGAACGTGGACCGCGAGAAGGCCGAGAAGCTGGCCGCCAAGGTCATCAAGGGCAAGAAGTTCGACCTCAACGACATGCGCGACCAGTTGGAGCAGATGCAGAACATGGGCGGCATCGGCGGCCTGATGGACAAGCTGCCGGGCATGGGCCAGATCCCCGAGCACGTGAAACAGCAGGTGCAGCAGGGCAAGGAAGTGCCGCGCATGATCGCCATCATCGGCAGCATGACCAAGAAGGAGCGCCGCAACCCGGCGCTGCTCAACGGTTCGCGCCGCGCCCGCATCGCGCGCGGTTCCGGCACCACGCCGGCCGACGTCAACAAGTTGATGAAGCAGTACCAGCAGATGGAAAAGATGATGGGCAAGCTGGCCGGCGGCGGCATGAAGGGCCTGATGCGCGGCATGAAGGGCATGATGGGCGCCCGCGGCGGCATGCCGTTCCGTTGAGCGTCGTCCCTGTAGGAGCGACGTGAGTCGCGACCGCGCGGCCAGAATGACGGTGGAAAAGGATCGTTCGCCATCCGGACGCGCTGCGGCGCGCTTGAAATCGTGCATCCTGAATTGCCATCGGGGCGCGGTCGCGACTTACGTCGCTCCTACAGGTGGAATCCGGAGTCGGTTGCATGCCCATGGCCTTCCTCAACGGTGAACCCGCCACCGCGGACGACCTCCGCGCGCTGGCGCTGGGCAACTACGGCCACTTCACCTCGATGCAGGTGCGCGGCGGCGCGGTGCAGGGCCTGGACCTGCACCTGCGGCGATTGCGGGCGGCCACGCGGGAACTGTTCGGCACGGAACTCGATACCGTCGATGTCCAGCGACAAGCGCACGCCGCGCTGCAACGCGCGGGACTGTCCGATGCCTCGCTGCGGCTGACCGTGTTCTCGCGGCAGTTCGATTATCGCGACGCGGGCCGGGACGTGGCGACGGACCTGCTGGTGTCGCTGTCGCCCGCGGCCACCCAGGCCAAGCCGGCGCTGCGGGTGAAGTCGTACGATTTCGTCCGCCCGCTGCCGCATATCAAGCATGTCGGCACGTTCCAGCTGTTCCACTACCGCCGCCGCGCGCTGGCGGACGGGTTCGACGATGCGCTCTTCGTGGGGCCCGATGGCGCGATGGTCGAGGGCTCGATCTGGAACCTGGGGCTCTGGGACGGCGAACGGGTCGTGTGGCCGGACGGGCCGGCGCTGCGCGGGGTCTGCGAGCAATTGCTGCAGGCCGGCCTGGAAGCGTCGGGTGTGCCGCAACAGGTACGTCGGGTGGCGCTGGGCGAGGCAGGGGACTTCCCTGCCGCCTTCGCCTGCAATGCCAGCGGGATCCAGCCGGTCACGGCCATCGACGGTGTCGCACTGGACGCTGATACGGCCCTGATGGCGCGCCTGCAGGTGGCGCTGGACCGGCAGCCCTGGCAACCATTGGCGTGAACCGGCCGGAGAGTGCCCGGCGGCAGGGCAGGGGGTGGGTTTTCCTGCCGCTTTCAATGGCTTAGAATAACCGGCTTACCTCGCCATTCTGGCGACTGGGCAACACTGGAAAACACCATGGTCAAGATCCGTCTCACCCGCGGCGGCGCCAAGAAGCGCCCCTTCTACCACATCATCGTCACCGACTCGCGCAGCGCGCGCGACGGCCGCAACATCGAGCGCGTGGGTTACTACAACCCGGTCGCCGCCGGCAACGAAAAGCGCATCGAACTCGATGTCGCCCGCGTCGATCATTGGGTCGGCAACGGTGCGCAGCTGACCGAAAAGGTCCGCAGCCTGTACAAGGAAGTGTCCAAGTCCGCCCCGGCGGCCTGAGTGACGCGGCCGCGCGGATCGCGCGGCCTTCCGTTCGCATGAGCACCGAGCGCCCACCGACCCCGCAGAAAATGATTCTGCTGGGAAGGCTTCTGGGCGCTTTTGGTGTGCGCGGCCAGATCAAGATCGAATCCTGGACCGAGCCGCGCGAGGCCATCTTCCGCTACCAGCCGTGGACGCTGCGCGACGCCAACGGCGGCGAGCGCGAATTCTCCGGCGCGCGCGGCAAGGCCTCCGGCAAGCACCTGGTGGCCACGCTGCCGGGCGTGGAAGACCGCGACGAAGTGGAAGCCATGCGCGGGCTGGAAATCCTGGTCCCGCGTTCGGCGTTGCCGCCGCCCAGCCCGGGCGAGTTCTACTGGGTCGATCTGGAAGGCCTGCGCGTGGTCAACGCCGACGGCACCGATTTCGGCACCGTCTCGCATCTGTTCTCCACCGGCGCCAACGACGTGCTGGTGGCGCGCGGCGACCGCGAGCGGTTGATTCCCTTTGTCGAGCCCGAGTTCGTCCGCAGCGTCGATTTCGACGCCGGGCTGATCACGGTCGATTGGGATCCAGAGTTCTGAGCGCAACCGGTCCAAGGCGCCGCGGCCCGTGTGGCGGGTATGCTGTGGATTCCGAATCCCGAATCTCCAATTCCGCCGCTCGATGCGCATCGACGTACTGACCCTGTTCCCCGAATTCATCGCCCAGGCCGCGGCCGTGGGCGTGGTCGGGCGCGCGCAGGAGCGGGGACTGCTGGCGCTGCAGGGCTGGAATCCGCGCGACTACGCGGTGGGCGGTTATCGCCGGGTGGACGACCGCCCGTTTGGTGGCGGGCCCGGCATGGTGATGATGATCGAGCCCCTGCAGGCTTGCCTGGCGGCGGCGCGCGCGGCCGATCCGGCGCCGGCGCCGGTGATCTACCTGAGCCCGCAGGGACGGCCGCTGACGCAGAAACTCGTCCGCGAACTGGCCACGCAGCCGCGCCTGATCCTGCTGTGCGGCCGCTACGAAGGCGTGGACGAGCGTTTCCTGGCCGCCGAGGTGGACCAGGAAATCTCCATCGGCGATTACGTGCTGAGCGGCGGCGAGCTGGCCGCGGCGGTGGTCATCGACGCGGTGGCCCGGCTGCAGGACGGGGCGCTGAACGACGCGGACTCGGCCGTTCAGGACAGTTTCGAGGGCGACGGCCTGCTGGACTGCCCGCACTACACCCACCCCAGCACTCACCCGCTGGGCGAGGTGCCGGCGGTATTGCGCTCCGGCGACCATGCCGCCATCGCCCGCTGGCGCCGGCAGCAGTCGCTGGGCCGCACTTGGCTGCGCCGGCCCGACCTGCTGGACGAAACCCGCCTGTCCAAGGCCGACCGGGCCCTGCTGGAGGCCTTCCGCCAGGAGCGGGGTGGGCCGGAGAAGGGCGAGCCGGGCCAGCCCTAGCCACGCGGGGCCGGAATCGGCTAGAATGCGCGACCCTTGGGCGGTTCACGCCCGGGACCCCATAACAATATCGTGCAGCGCAATCCGGCGACTGCATCAGTTTCCGTTGTCGAACGACACGACCACGCCTACAAGTATCGGTGCCAACATGAGCAAGCTCCTCCAGGAATTCGAAGCCTCCCAGATCCAGCGCGAGCTGCCCGCGTTCGGCCCCGGCGACACCGTCGTCGTCAACGTCAAGGTGAAGGAAGGCAACCGCGAACGCGTGCAGGCGTACGAGGGCGTGGTCATCGCCAAGAAGAACGCCGGCCTGAACTCCGCCTTCACCGTGCGCAAGATCTCGCACGGCTACGGCGTGGAGCGCGTGTTCCAGACCCACAGCGCCACCATCGACTCGGTCGAAGTGAAGCGCCGCGGCAAGGTCCGCGCCGGCAAGCTGTACTACCTGCGCGACCTGGAAGGCAAGGCCGCCCGCATCAAGGAAGACCTGGCCGCCAACGCCGCCGCCAAGCAGGCCCGCCTGGCCGCTGCCGCTTCCGCCGAATAAACAGCGCCTTAAGCGTTGTCCGGACGGCCGCCTTCGGGTGGCCGTTCGCGTTTCCGGCTTCGCGATTTGGCGGCAGACTGTCGTGGAAGCTCCTGCGGAGAAAAGGTCATGCGGAGGCATCCACGCTACTGGCCGGCGATGGCGATGGCGATGGCGATGTGCATGGGATTGACGGCCTGCGCGAGCGATGCGGGCATCGCTTCGCACGATCCGCACCCGGCCACGCCTTTTCCCTGGTGTACGGATGAGGCGCGCGCTGCCGCCTCGCAGCCCATGCCGCGCGACGCCACCCAGGAACAGCAGCAGGCCGTGCGCGACTACCATGTCTCCAAGGCCTGCCAACGCGCCCTGCGGACCGAGGCCGAGGTCCGCATTCCGCTTTCGCCGCCGAAACCGCGACCGTAGAACCCCCTTTCAGGATTCCATGACCGAAACCACGCCAGCCTCCGCTTCCGTCCGGCTCGATGTCTGGCTGTGGGCGGCGCGCTTCTTCAGGACCCGCAGCCTCGCCAAGCAGGCGGTGGAAACGGGCAAGATCGAGATCGACGGCCAGCGCGCCAAGCCGTCGCGCGCCGTGCGCGTGGGCGATGCGCTGGCGATCGCTAGGGGCGAGGAGCGCTTCGAGATCGACGTGCTGGAACTCAGCGAGCAGCGCGGTCCCGCCGCGGCGGCGCAGAAACTCTATGTCGAATCGGAAGCGTCGAAACTCAGGCGCGAGGCCGCATCGGCGGCACGGCGCGCCGAACGCGCCGGCTACCAGGCGCCGCAATCGCGTCCGGACAAGCGTGCGCGGCGGCTGATCCGTGCGCTGGGCGACATCGACGCTCTTTGATCCCGATCGGGACCGGGCCACCCGGTACAGGCGAAATAGAGCGACATCCGGATTCGGTGCGGGAATCCTTTTCCGCTTGCGGGGAGAAGAGCATCGCGCCCAAGGGCGCCCCTACAAGGAACGGAGGTTCCCTTGGGCGCGATGCTTTTGTGCAGAGGGCGAGAATTCCGGTACGCAAACAAAAGAGGCGCCCGAGGGCGCCTCTTCACGCGTGCATCCGATGGCGAACCCCGTCAGCGACCGCCGCCGAATATCCCGCTGCCGATCTTCAGGATGTCGCCCAGCCCCAACTGGCCATCGCCATCCTGGTCCAGCACGGCGCCCAGCAATCCGCCGCCCAGGCCGCCCTGCTGCTGCGCCACCTGGCGTTCCTGGCCCAATATCTGGCTCAAGGCGTTCGGATTGGCGCTGCCCTGGCCCAGGAAGCGTTGGGCCAGGAACGACAACACGATGGGGGCCAGGATCTTCATCAGCATGGCGGACTTGTCGCTGCCCAGGCCGGTGGCCTGGCCCAGGCTGGCCTCGGCGCGCGGCTGGGCGCCGCCGAAGATATGTCCCAGGATGGCCGCGCCATCCGCCTGCCGGCCGGGCGCCGAACCGCCGCTCAGCACCGCACCCAGCACGTTGCCCAGATCGAGGCCGGCATGGTCTTTCTGCAATGCGCCGAACAGGGCCTCGGCACCCTGCGGCTGGGCCGCATTCTTGCCCAGCGCGCCCAGCAGCAGCGGCAATGCCGCGCCGACAGCGTTGGAGGCCTGCATCTGACCGATGCCCAATTGCTGGGATACCTGCTGCAGGGGCGCGCCCTGCAACTGGGCGAAGAGTTCTTCTGCGAGGGACTGGTTGCTCATCGTGCGGTCGTCCTCCTGGACGTGTGTGTGGCGTGGCAGGGACCCATGCTAGCGCCAAATTGTGTGATCGCCGACTCACAATAAAAGCCAGCCGACCGGCGGGCGTCCCGCCGGAACGAAAAAGCCGCATGCCCGTACAGGCATGCGGCTTCGGGGAAGCCCGGCGCTGGGATCACGCCAGGTCGAAGCGGTCGAGATTCATCACCTTGGTCCAGGCCGCCACGAAGTCCTGGACGAACTTCTCCCGCGCGTCCGCGCTCGCATAGACTTCGGCCAGCGCACGCAGCACGGAGTTCGAACCGAACACCAGGTCCACGCGCGTGCCGGTCCACTTCACTTCGCCGGTCTTGCGGTCGCGGCCCTCGAACACGTCCTTGGCGTCCGAGGTCGGCTTCCACTCCGTGCCCATGGCGAGCAGGTTGACGAAGAAGTCGTTGCTCAGCGTGCCGGGCTTGTCGGTGAACACACCGTGCGTGGCGCCGCCGACGTTGATGTTGATCGCGCGCAGGCCGCCGATCAGCACGGTCAGCTCGGGAGCGGTCAGGGTGAGCAACTGCGCCTTGTCGATCAGCAGGTGCTCGGCCGGCACCGCGAAGCGGCCCTTGACGTAGTTGCGGAAGCCGTCGGCGACCGGTTCGAGCACGGCGAAGGATTCGACGTCGGTCTGCGCCTGGCTGGCGTCGGTGCGGCCGGGCGCGAACGGCACGGTCACGTCGAAGCCCGCCGCTTTCGCCGCTTGTTCGATGCCGGCGTTGCCGGCCAGCACGATCAGGTCGGCCAGCGAGACTTTCTTGCCGCCGCCGGCTTCCAGGTTGAACTCCAGCTGGATGCGTTCCAGCGCCTTGAGCACCTTCGCCAGTTGTTCCGGCTGGTTCGCCGCCCAGTCCTTCTGCGGCGCGAGACGGACACGCGCACCGTTGGCGCCGCCGCGCTTGTCGCCGCCGCGGAAGGTGGAGGCCGAGGCCCAGGCGGTGCCGACCAGTTCGGATACCGTCAGGCCGGAGGCCAGCACCTTGGCCTTGAGCGATTTGGCGTCCTGTTCGTCGATCAGCGGATGATCGACCGTCGGCACCGGGTCCTGCCAGATCAGCTCTTCCTTCGGTACTTCCGGGCCGAGGTAGCGCACGCGCGGACCCATGTCGCGGTGGGTGAGCTTGAACCAGGCGCGGGCGAACGCTTCGGCGAAGGCCTGCGGGTTCTCGAGGAACTTGCGGGAGATCGGACCGTAGATCGGATCCAGGCGCAGCGACAGGTCGGTGGTCAGCATGGTCGGTTTGCGCTTCCTCGACGGATCGTGGGCATCGGGAACGATCTCGCCGGCGTCCTTGGCCACCCACTGGTGCGCGCCGGCCGGGGACTTCTCCAGTTCCCATTCGAACTTGAACAGGTTCTCGAAGAAGTTGTTGCTCCACAGCGTGGGCGTGGTGGTCCAGGTCACTTCCAGGCCGCTGGTGATCGTGTCGCCGCCCTTGCCGGTGCGGAAGCGGTTGTGCCAGCCCAGGCCCTGCGATTCGATGTCGGCCGCTTCCGGATCGACACCGACGTTGTCGGCCGGGCCGGCGCCGTGGGTCTTGCCGAAAGTGTGGCCGCCGGCGATCAGCGCGACGGTTTCCTCGTCGTCCATCGCCATGCGTCCGAAGGTGTCGCGGATGTCCTTCGCGGCCAGCAGCGGATCGGGGTTGCCGTCCGGGCCTTCCGGATTCACGTAGATCAGGCCCATCTGCACCGCAGCCAGCGGATTCTCCAGGTTGCGCGAGTGGACCTTGCCGTCGGCATCGTCGTCGGAGACGAGCACGCCCTCGTCGGCCGGCTTCTCGACGCCCTCCGATCCGTGGGCATAGCGCACGTCGCCACCCAGCCAGGTGGTCTCGCGGCCCCAGTACACGTCCTGGTCCGGTTCCCAGACGTCCTCGCGCCCGGCGCCGAAGCCGAAGGTGCGGAAGCCCATCGTCTCCAGCGCGACGTTGCCGGTGAGGATCAGCAGGTCGGCCCAGGAAATCTTCTGGCCGTACTTCTGCTTGATCGGCCACAGCAGGCGGCGCGCCTTGTCCAGGCTGACGTTGTCCGGCCAGCTGTTGAGCGGGGCGAAGCGCTGCTGCCCGCGGCCGCCGCCGCCGCGACCGTCCGCGATGCGGTAGGTGCCGGCGGCATGCCAGGCCATGCGGATGAAGAGAGGGCCGTAGTGGCCGAAGTCGGCCGGCCACCAGTCCTGCGAATCGGTCATCAGCGCGCGCAGGTCCTTCTTCAGTTCGTGGTAGTCGAGCTTCTTGAATTCCTCGCGGTAGTCGAAATTCCCGTCCAGCGGATCGGACTTGGACGAATGCTGGCTCAGCAGGTCCACGCGCAGCTGGTTGGGCCACCAGTCGCGGTTGGTGGTGCCGCCACCGGCGGTCGCGTGGAACGGGCACTTGGATTCGTTTGACATGGTCTCTGCCTTTGGCTTTGGGTGGATGACGCTTTGCGGAAAGGGAGGCGGGCCCGCATGCGGGCCGACGGATCGTGGCGCGGGCATGCGGGCTGCCGGTGGGCGTGCGCCCGCGATTCGATCAGTCGCCCCGGTCGCAGCGGCGATGCGGTCGGGGCGCGGTCGGGAGACGGTGTCCGTCGAAGGCCGCACGATCATGGGGCGACGACGTGGGCGGCGGCTTCGCGCGCCGGGAGAGTGCGCTCATGGCTGACGTTCTCGTTGGCTTGGCGGGACTTGGTCAGACTAGGCAATGCAAACGATCAATGAAAATCGTTTTTGGCGAAGAGTCCGATAGCAGGCTTGAATGGTGCGCTGCGGAAGGGCCTAGTATCGCTCCACACGATACTCCCCCCGGATTACACCGGTGTTGTACCGATGTGCTGGACGGGGAACGGTGCCTGTCGACCCTTGTGGGAGCGACGTCAGTCGCGACGTGTAGTTCCCGGTCGCGACTGACGTCGCTCCCACAATGTTGATGTCGCTTTTTTGTGCGGTTGCGGAAGCCCGGCTAGAGCAGCGACTTCAACCGGTACAGCGCTTCCAGCGCCTGCTTGGGCGTGAGCTCGTCGGGATCGAGCGCGGCCAGCGCCTCCTGCGCGGCCGATGGCGTGGGCGCGAACAGTCCGAATTGTTGCGGGGCATCCAGCGCCTGCGGGGCCATGTCGGACGCATGCGATTCGCGCCCGCGCTGCTCCAGTTCCGCCAGGCGCCGACGGGCCTGCTGCACGGTGGTCTTCGGCAGGCCGGCCAGCGCGGCCACCTGCAGGCCGAAGCTGCGGTCGGCGGGGCCGTCCTTCACCGCGTGCATGAAGACCAGCGTATCGCCGCGCTCCTTGTCGTGATGCTCCACGGCATCCAGGTGCACGTTGGCGATGCCGCTGCCGGGCTCGGCCAGCGCGGTCAGCTCGAAGTAGTGCGTGGCGAACAGCGTGTGGCAGCGGTTGATCGCGGCCAGGTGGCGGGCCACCGCATCGGCCAGCGCCAGGCCGTCGTAGGTCGAAGTGCCGCGGCCGATCTCGTCCATCAGCACCAGCGATTGCGGCGTGGCGTGATGGAGGATGTAGCTGGTTTCGGCCATTTCCACCATGAAGGTGGATTGCCCGCGCGCCAGGTCGTCGCCGGCGCCGATGCGGGTCAGGATGCGGTCGATGGGGCCGATCCGCGCGCGGCTGGCCGGCACGAAGCTGCCGATGTGCGCCAGCAGCACGATCAGCGCGTTCTGCCGCATGTAGGTGCTCTTGCCGCCCATGTTGGGGCCGGTGATCACCAGCATCCTGCGGTCTTCGTCCATGCGCAGGTCGTTCGGCTCGAAGGGCTCCTGCCTTACCGCTTCCACCACCGGGTGCCGTCCGCGTTCGATGTGCAGGCCGGGCGCTTCGTGCAGTTCCGGCCGCGACCAGTCCAGCGCCTGCGCGCGCTCGGCGAAGGCGGCCAGCACGTCCAGTTCGCTCAGCGCGGCGGCGCAGTGCTTCAGCGGTTCCAGGCGCGCGTTGAGCGTATCCAGCAGTTCCTCGTAGAGCAGCTTCTCGCGCGACAGCGAACGCTCCCGCGCCGACAGTACCTTGTCCTCGAAGTTCTTCAGTTCCTCGGTGATGTAGCGCTCGGCGCCGGTCAGCGTCTGCCGGCGGGTGTAGTGCACCGGCGCCTTGTCGGCCTGGCCCTTGCTGATCTCGATGTAGTAGCCGTGCACGCGGTTGTAGCCGACCTTCAGCGTGGGGATGCCGCTGCTTTCGCGTTCACGGGCTTCCAGGTCGATCAGGAACTGGTCGGCATGCGTGCTGAGCCGGCGCAGTTCGTCCAGTTCGGCGTCGTAGCCGTCGGCCAGCACGCCGCCGTCGCTGAGCTTGAGCGGCGGCTGCGGCGCGATGGCGGCCGACAGCAGGGCGGCGGTTTCGTCGTGCTCGCCCAGCGCGTTCGCCAGCGATTGCAGGCGCGGCGAATCCAGCGGAGCCAGCAGTTCGCGCACCTGCGGCAGCAACGCCAGGCCGTCGCGCAGGGTGGACATGTCGCGCGGACGTGCGGAACGCAACGCGACACGGGTCAGGATGCGTTCGACATCGCCCAGCGCACGGAAGCCGTCGCGCAGATCCGTCTCGGCACCACGTTCGATCAACGTGGCCACGGCATGGTGGCGCTCGCCCAGTACGCGGCGGTCGCGCAGCGGGCGGTGCAGCCAGCGGCGCAGCAGGCGGCCGCCCATCGGCGTGATGGTGGCATCCAGCACGCCGAGCAGCGTGTTTCGGGTGTCGCCGTCCACGCGCGTATCCAGTTCCAGATGACGGCGGGTGGCGGCGTTCATGGCGATGGCGTCGCCGGCCGATTCCACCGCGATCGCGGTCAGGTGCGGCAGGCGCTGCTTCTGGGTTTCCTCCACGTAGCCCAGCAATGCGCCGGCGGCCGCGGTGGCCAGCGGTTTGTCGTCGATGCCGAAGCCGGTCAGATCGTGCAGGCCGAAGAACTGCAGCAACTGGCGGCGGCCGCTGTCCGGGTCGAACAGCCACGGCGCGCGACGGCGGATGCCGGTACGTTGTGCGAAGAAGGCAGGCCAGCCTTCCTCGTCGGGCAGCAGCAGTTCGGCCGGCTCCAATCGCGACAATTCCGCTTCTAGCGCGTCGTCGCTTTCCACTTCGTTGACCATGAAACGTCCGCCGGCCAGGTCGGCCCAGGCCAGTCCGTACCCGCCGCGGCCGCGCGCCACCGCCATCAGCAGGGTGTCGCGGCGCTCGTTCAACAGGGCTTCGTCGGTCACCGTGCCGGGGGTGACGACGCGCACCACCTTGCGTTCCACCAGCCCCTTGGCCAGCGCCGGATCGCCGATCTGCTCGCAGATCGCCACCGATTCGCCCAGCGCGACCAGTCGCGCCAGGTAGCCTTCGTAGGCATGCACCGGTACGCCCGCCATCGGGATCGGTGCGCCGCCGGAACTGCCGCGCTGGGTCAGGGTGATGTCCAGCAGCCGCGCCGCCTTGCGGGCGTCGTCGTAGAACAGTTCGTAGAAATCCCCCATCCGGAAGAACAACAGGAGATCCGGGTACTCCGCCTTGGCGGCGAAGAACTGCTTCATCAGCGGCGTGTGGGAGGCGTGCGCAGCGGTATTCTGTTTTTGCATCGTCGAATCAATGGTTTAAGTGATGTTGCAGCGTGTGCCTGGGACAAGTTCGGGGCATTCCGCCGTCGAACCATGCCATTCCACGCCAAAAGCGAACCCAGGCGCGCTTCGATCCGCTGCGCACCTGACGGGTATGTTCGAGTTCGGCGACATCGATGTCCTGGAGTCACGGCAGCGCCGCGCCGGTTCGCTCTTATCTTCCCACGCCGGGTTGCACCCTGGCACGCCCATGCGGGTCGTGTTGACCGAGATCAATGACCCGTCGCACCACGGGCGTACATTGGCGCCGACTAAGGAGGCGTGATGAACCGGCGGAATGTGCTTATCGGCGCGGGTGGCGCGGCCTTGCTGGCGGGCGCTGGCGCCTTCGGCTGGCGTTCGGCCGTCGGTTCGGCAGGCGACTACGAGGCCTATGCCGAACGATTGCGGGCACCGCTGCCGGCACGCGCCGGGATAGGGGATCTTGTCCGCCATGCGACGCTTGCCGCCAACAGCCACAACACCCAGCCGTGGCGGTTCCGCGTCGGGGCGGGTTCGATCGACATCCTGCCCGACCTGGCGCGCGCCACGCCCGCCGTCGATCCGGACGACCACCACCTGTTCGTCAGCCTCGGCTGCGCGGCCGAGAACCTCGCCATCGCCGGTGCCGCGAGCGGACGGCCCGGCACGTTGGTGTCGCAGGAGGACGGCAGCGTCCGCTATGCCTTCTCCGAATCCGGGCCGCGTCCCGATCCGCTGCTGGCCGCGATACCGCGGCGGCAGTCCACGCGCGCCCTGTATGACGGCCGCTCCGTTGCCGCCGCCGATATCGAGGCGCTGCAACGCGCTGTTCGCATGCCGGGCGTGCGCACGCTCATCCTGACCGACCGCGCGCGGATCGACCGGGCGCGCGACCTGGTGGTCGCCGGCAACGATGCGCAGATGGCCGATCCCGCTTTCATGGCCGAGCTGAAGGCGTGGCTGCGCTTCAATCCGCGCAGCGCCATGGCGAGGGGCGACGGGTTGTTCTCGGGCTCGACCGGCAATCCGCCGCTGCCGGATGTCCTGGGACGCCGCGCCTTCGATGCCTTCTTCGACGCCGCAGGCGAGAACGACAAGTACGCCCGGCACATCGATTCCTCGGCGGGCATCGCGGTCTTCCTCGCCGAACGCGAGGACAAGGCGCACTGGGTCGCCGTCGGCCGCACCTGCCAGCGGTTCGCGCTGACGGCGACCACGCTCGGGCTCAAGCACGCCTTCATCAACCAGCCCGTCGAGGTGGCGCGGCTGCGCCCGGAACTGGCCGCGCTGGTCGGGGCGCCCGGTATGCGGCCGGATCTCGTACTGCGCTTCGGCTACGGGCCGACCCTTCCTTATTCGCCCCGCCGTCCGCCGGCATCCGTCCTGATCCAGTAAAACCGGAGGTGGGCTTGCGAAGGAGCGGAAAGGTGCTGTCGATCGTCTTCGTCACGTTGGCCCTCGTGGCTGCACTGGTGTTTGTCGCCTATCGCAGCGACATGCGGCGGGCGCAGGCCGCCGCCGAAGGCGCACCGGTCGCGGTCACCGTCGCCGGGCCGATCGAATATGCCGAAGCGGGCCAGGGCATGCCGGTGCTGTCGATCCATGGCGCGGGCGGCGGCTGGGACCAGGGACTCGCCAACGTCGCCGGCGTCTTCGGCGCGGAGTTCCGCGTCATCGCCCCGTCGCGCTTCGGCTATCTCGGCACGCCGCTGCCCCCCGATGCATCCGTCGCGGTGCAGGCCGATGCCCACGCGGCGCTGCTCTCGGCGCTGGCGGTGGACAGGGCCGTGGTGGTGGGCGTGTCCGCCGGCGCGCGCTCGGCGCTCGAACTGGCGCTGCGGCATCCTGACAAGGTTTCGGCGCTGATCCTGATCGTGCCCGGCACCTACGCGCCGGACAGCCCGGTTGCGATCGAGGACAGCCGCGGCAGCGCCCTGGCATTCCGGCTGGTCAACGCGGGCGCCGACTTCACGTGGTGGGCCGCCGAAAAGATCGCGCCGTCGATGCTCGTGCGTTTCCTTGGCGTGGAGCCCGCGCTGCTCGATATGGCGACACCAGCGGAACGCGAGGCGGTGCTCGGCATCGTCCGCAGCGTCCAGCCGCTGTCACGGCGCGTGGCCGGGATCAACCTCGACAGCGTGCCGGACGCGGCCCGGCCGCCGCTGGAACGCATCGCCGCGCCCACGCTGGTCGTGACGGCGCGTGACGACCTGTTCAATACGCTGCCCGCCGCGGAGTTCGCCGCCGAGACGATCCCCGGCGCCGAGTTGATCGTCTACGACACCGGCGGCCACCTGCTCGTCGGGCATGGCGAGGATCTGAGGCGGGTGGTTCACGATTTTCTCGTGCGTGCCAGCCTGGCCGACTAGGCCATGGCGCCATGACCGGCCGCAGGCAAGGATGAGCGGATGGAGCCTGCACCTGCCGGCATCGAGAGGCGATGCGTATGGGACTTCATAGCGTAAGCCTGATTCTGCACGATCGTGCGGAAAAACAAGGACTTATCCATGCCAAAGTAACGGCCTGCGTATCGACGCAGTGCAGAATGCCGATCTGTGAAGCCGGTGTTAATTTCGCATCGACGCAAGGGGAGTTGCGTACGCCACAGGCGGCACGACCGCCGGAGAACAGACAGAGCAGACGCTCGGACATCGATAGTCATTGCTGCAAGCACCATTCGTCAGAAACACGACCCTTGGGAGGGGAGAACATGGTCACTGCATTGCCCAGGCACAAAGCGCTCACGCTTGCTGTCTTCGCCGCCCTGTGCGCCACGCCGCACGCCTATGCGCAGCAGGCAGCCGCGGAGGAAGAGCCCACCACGCTGGGCACCATGACGGTGACCGCGCAGAAGCGCGAAGAGACCGCGCAGAACGTGCCGATCTCGGTGACCGCGATTTCCGAGCAGTTGCTGCAGGACACCGGCGTGCGCGACATCAAGGACCTGCAGGTGCTGGTGCCCGGCATGACCGTGACCAGCACGCAGAGCGAAGCCATCACCACCGCGCGCATCCGCGGCATCGGCACGGTCGGCGACAACGTGGGCCTGGAATCCTCGGTCGGCGTGGTGATCGACGGCGTTTACCGCCCGCGCAACAGCGTCGGTTTCGGCGACCTGGGCCAACTGGAACGCATCGAAGTGCTGAAAGGGCCGCAAGGCACCGTGTTCGGCAAGAACACCTCGGCCGGCGTGATCAACGTGGTCACCCGCCGCCCCAGCTACGTGCAGAGCGCCGAGGGCGAGGTCACCGTCAGCAACTACGGCGGCCTGGGCGTCTCCGGCAGTTACAACGACGCGGTGGGCGAAGTGGGCGCGTTCAACATCTACGCCGCCAAGCGCAAGCGCGACGGCTGGATGGACGTGCGCACCGGCAACGGCCCGCGCCGGGAAACCGAGGACTATGACCAGAACTACCACACGGTGCGCGGCAAGTTGTTGCTGGAGCCGACGGACACCCTGGACATCCAGTTGTCGGCCGATTTCACCAAGCGCGAGGAGAATTGCTGCACCGCCGTGCAGACCACAGTGGGCACCAGTGCGCTGGTGCTCAACGCCGTGGCCGGCCAGCAGACGGTCGCGGCGCCGGGCGACGACCCCTTCGACCGCGTCGCCTACAGCAACCGGCCGACCACGCAGGACATCGAGGACAAGGGTGTCTCGGCGGAGATCAACTGGGATTCGCCGTGGTTCGGCGGGGCAACCCTCACCTCGATCACCGCCTCGCGCGAGTGGCAGGCGATCAATGGCCTGGATTACGACTTCAGCACCGCGGACATCCTGTACCGCAACGGGAGCAAGGACGAGTCGTTCACCGGCTTCGAGACCTTCAGCCAGGAATTCCGCCTGACCGGGTCCACCGACCGGGTCGACTGGATGATCGGCGCCTTCTATTCCGACGAAGACCTGAATCGCACCGAGACCTATCGCATCGGCGCGCATTACGAGCCGTACGTGTCGTCGCTGATCACCAATCTGGTGCTCGGTACGCTGGCGCAGCAGCTCGCGCCCCTCGGCCTGGCCGTGGACATGTCCAATCCCGCGCTGTTCCTGTCGCAGGTGAGCGGGCAGCCGTTCGGCACCAACTTCGCCGGCCTCGGCGCGCTGGACCACTACAAGCAGAACGCGAAGAGCCTGGCGCTGTTCACCAACAACACCTGGCACGCGACCGACGCGCTGGACCTCACGCTGGGCCTGCGCTACACCCGCGAAGAGAAGGAATTGTCGTCGGTCTACAGCAATCCGAACGGAAGCATCGGCTGCGGCTCGATGCTCGCCAATCCGGCGGGCCGCGTCGGCGCCGCGCTCTACCAGCGCATCCCGGGTCTTGCGATGCTGCCGCCGGCGAACCAGGCGGCCATCATCGGCGGCGCCGCCAACCAGATCATCGGTTATTCGTGCCTGCCGTGGGCCAACGCGTTGCACAACGGGCGCAACACCTTCCAGGAAAGCGAGGAGAAGGAGTGGTCCGGCACGCTCAAGGCGGCCTACCGCTGGAACGAGAACGTGATGACCTACGCCTCCGCCGCGCGCGGCTACAAGGGTGGCGGCTTCAACCTCGACCGCGTGCAGTCGGCCGACGGCAACTCGAGCAGCGGGCAGGGCATCACTCCGGTCAACGACACGTCGTTCCCCGGCGAATTCGTGGACAGCTACGAATTGGGCGCCAAGACCACCTGGGCTGGGGGCACGCTGCTGCTGAACGCCACGTTGTTCCACCAGAAGTACGAGGACTTCCAGCTCAACAGCTTCCTGGGCACCAGCTTCGTGGTGCGTTCGATCCCCGAAGTGACCTCCGAGGGCCTGGACGCGGAGATCCTGTGGCAGCCCAGGGGCGTCCCCGGGCTGATGCTGCAGGGCGGCCTGATGTATGCCGACACCACCTTCGGCGACAACATCCCGGGTGGCGACTTCGCCGTGGGGACGCCGTTGAGTTCGTCAGGCGCGCTCTACAAGCTGCCGGGCGCGACCATGCCGTTCGCGCCGGAGTGGTCCGGTTCGGCATCGCTCACCTACGAATGGGACTTCTCGAACAACCTGACCGGCCGCTTCAACATCGGCGCGAAGTACATGTCCGACTACAACACCGGTTCGGACCTCGATGTCGAAAAGCACCAGGATTCCTACACGATCCTCAATGCGCGCATCGGCTTCGGCGACAGCGCCGGACGCTGGACGGTCGAACTGTGGGGCACCAACATCACCGACGAGGAATACGTGCAGGTGGGTTTCGATGGACCCCTGCAGAACCTGTTCCCCGATCCGGGCAATCCGTTCAATACCTACAACGCGTTCCTCGGCGCGCCCAGGATGTATGGCGTGACACTGCGCGTGCGCTACTGATCTCCGCCACGCGGCATGCGGCACCGACGGCCCGCCCCTGGCGGGCCGTCTTCGTTCAGGCCGGGCGCCGCCGACGCGACAGGGTCCGGGAAATCGGCTACAACAGGCGTATCCCCCGCGCAGATGACGTCTTGCAATGTCCGGACCCAGTGACGATGAGCTCAACCGGCTCGCCCATGCCCTCGGCGAGCGCCTCAGGCAGACGCGCGACCATCTGGTCACCGCCGAAAGCTGTACCGGTGGCTGGATCGCCAAGTGCGTGACCGACATCGCCGGCTCGTCGGACTGGTTCGACTGCGGCATGGCGGCCTACAGCTACGAGGCCAAGCAGGCCCTGCTGGGCGTGCGCCCGCAGACGCTTGAAACGCACGGCGCGGTCAGCCGCGAGACGGCGATCGAGATGGTGTCCGGCGCGCTGGTCAATTCCGGCGCCAGCGTGGCGGTGGCCGTCACCGGCATCGCCGGCCCCGGCGGCGGCAGTCCCGACAAGCCGGTGGGCACGGTCTGGATAGGCTGGAAGCGGCGCGGCGGCTACGCGCGCGCCGAGGTGTTCCATTTCGACGGCGATCGGGAATCGGTGCGCAGGCAGACGGTGGCCGCCGCCCTGCGCGGGCTGGAGAAGGTGTAGCCGTGTCCGCCGTCGTCCATGCCCTCGATGCGGAGACAGCCTGATGTGGGAGACGCTTGGCACCGTGCGCGATCTGGGGCGGTTGCAGGAAATCGCCTCGGTCCTGATCCGCTACGGCTTCGGCGATGTGGTCAAGCGCATCGGCATGGCCGGCATGCTGGAAAAGGCCGGGCGCCTGCTGCATTGGCAGACGGTCGAGGAGGGGCGCCTGCGGATGGAGGCGCCGGCCCGGTTGCGCTGCACGCTGCAGGACCTGGGGCCGACCTTCGTCAAGCTGGGCCAGGTACTGGCCACGCGCGTGGACCTGCTGCCGCCGGCCTGGATCGCCGAATTGAGCGAACTGCAGAACGCCGTGCCGGCGCTGCCGTACGAGGAGATCCTGCCGCAACTGCACGAGGACCTGGGCGCCGACCCGGACACGATCTTCGCCCGGGTGGAGCGCGAGCCCTTGGCGGCCGCATCGCTGGCGCAGACCCATCGCGCCTGGCTGGCCAACGGCGATCCCGTGGTGCTGAAGGTGCGCCGCCCCGGCATCCGCGATACCGTTGAAGCCGACCTGCGGCTGCTCAAGCATCTGGCGGTGATCGTGGAGGGCAACCTGCCGGAACTGCGGCGCTACCACCCGCAGCGGATCGTGCAGCAGTTCAGCGGGTCGTTGCGCCGCGAACTCGACTTCGCCGCCGAGTGCCGCAACGCCGAGCGAATCGCCGCCAACTTCGCCGGCCGGGAGGACATCGTCATCCCGCGCGTGCACTGGCAATGGACCAGCGAACGGCTCAACGTGCAGGACCTGTTGCAGGGCATCCCCGGGCGCGACCTGGCCGCGGTCGACGCCATCGGGCTGGACCGCGCCCAACTGGCGCGCACCGGGGCGGGCATCGTGCTGAAGATGGTGCTGGAGGACGGTTTCTTCCACGCCGATCCGCACCCGGGCAACATCTTCTACATGCCCGACGGCGCCATCGGCGTGATCGACTTCGGCATGGTCGGCCGCGTCACCGAGCAGCGGCGGTTCCAGATCGTGCGCCTGCTACATGGGCTGGTGGCGCACGACTCGGCCGACGTGGCGGAGGTGCTGATCGACTGGACCGAGGAAGGCAACGACATCGACGAAGTGCGCCTGCAGGAATCGGCGGACGTGTTCGTGGACCAGTACCGCGGCGTCCCGCTGAAGGACCTGCGCATGGGCGCGATGCTGGTAGACGTCACCGCGATACTGCGCGAGCATGGCCTGAGCCTGCCCGCCGACCTGGCGCTGATGATCAAGGCGTTCCTGACGCTGGAAGGGCTGGGACGGCAGTTGGACCCGGATTTCGACATGGCCAGCGAAGCGCGCCCGTACCTGGAGCGCGCCATGCTGGAACGCTATTCGCCCGACGTGCTGGTCCGCCGCGGCCGCCGCACGCTGGCGGGCGTGGTGGACCTGCTCCGCGACATGCCGCGCGACGTGCACCGGCTGCTGCAGTCGGCGCGCCGCGGCAAGCTGCAGATGCACATCGAGGTCGACACGCTCAAGGCCTTCGGCGAGCAGGTCGACCGCGCGGCCAACCGCCTGACCATGGGCATCATCACCGCCGCGCTGATCATCGGCTCCTCCATCGTGATGAACAGCGTGGGCGGCGGCGTCTCCAACCGCTGGCTGCTGGCCCTGGGCGCGATGGGCTTCATCGGCGCCGCGTTGTGCGGCGTGTGGATCCTTTTTTCCGTCTGGCGCAGCGGGCGGCGGTAGGTCAGGCCTGTTCTTCCCGGTACTCCAGCAGGTCGCCGGGCTGGCAGTCCAATGCGCGGCAGATCGCTTCCAGCGTGCCGAAGCGCACGCCTTTCACGTGGCCCTGCTTGAGCAATGACAGGTTGGTCTCGCTGATGCCGATGGCATCGGCGAGATCCTTCGATTTCATCTTGCGCCGTGCCAGCATCACGTCGAGGTTGACGATGATGGGCATCAGACGATGCTCCGGGAGTCGTCCGCGGCCTCGGCGGCAAGGCGCATCAGATGCGCGACGCTGTAAAGGCACAGCGTCGCGATGAGGAAGATGTAGAAGCCACCGATATCGAGCGTGAAGGTGCGCGCTTCCACACCGCTGACCTCGGACGCGATGCCGGTGAACATGCCGGCGATGAAGCACAGCAGCGCATTCAGCGGCAACGAATGCGCCAGCCAGCGGAAGGCCTTGGCGACCGGCGGCGTCAAGGCTTCGCCGCGGAACAGGGCGCGCCCCAGCCTGCGCAGTGCGAACAGGGGCAGCAGATAGGCCAGGGTCCAAATGGCATGTGCCAGGCTCAGCCATGCCTTGCCTGCGGCATTCATGCGTACGGCCTGTTCCCATTCGACCTTGGCGATCGTGGCCCAGGATGTTGCCTGCGGGTTCCAGTTCGGCAGATAGGGCATGCAGACCAGCAGCAACCCGAAAATCGCCACACAGGCGATGCCGACAGAAGCCAGCGACGACAGGTGATCGCCGTGGCGCATGATCTTGATTTCTGGCTTCATGGATATTTCTCAATGAATAATTTTCGTAAAACATAAATTAATTTTAACTATTGTCAAGCGGCTTGCGCTGCCCATGGAGTTAGTAGTATTACTACTAACCATGGACCTGACCGATACCCAGCACGCCATCCTGGCCCTGATCGCCGAGCGCATCGAGGCGGAAGGCATGCCGCCGTCCCAGGCGGAAATCGCCAAGGCCTTCGGCTTCAAGGGCGTGCGTGCCGCCCAGTACCATCTGGAGGCGTTGGAGCAGGCCGGGGCCATCGAGCGCGTGCCCGGCCGCGCGCGCGGCATCCGCCTGCTCAAGGCGCCGCTGCCCCCGCAGCCGGAGCTGTCGTTCCCCGCGTCGAACGACGACGGTCTCCGCGTGCCGGTGCTGGGGCAGGTCGCGGCCGGCGCGCCCATCGGGGCCGACGCCGACCATCACGACTACGTCCTGCTTGACCGCGCCTTCTTCGCCCCGGCCCCGGATTACCTGTTGAAGGTGAAGGGCGATTCGATGCGCGACGAAGGCATCTTCGATGGCGACCTGATCGGCGTGCATCGCACCCGCGACGCGCGTACCGGCCAGATCGTGGTGGCGCGCATCGACGACGCCATCACCGTCAAGCTGCTGAAGATCGGCAAGGACCGCATCCGCCTGTTGCCGCGCAATCCGGACTATGCGCCGATCGAGGTCCTGCCCGACCAGGATTTCGCCATCGAAGGCCTGTACTGCGGGCTGGTGAGGCCGAACCGGTGATGCCCTGCGCCGTGAAGGTGTTCCACCGGCATGCCGCTGCGGCATTTTCCGACAATTCCACATGCCTTCCCCCGATTCCGGCCAAACCGGCCGGGGGAATATCTTTCGATCCAGCCACCCAGTCGCAGCCTGTGCGATGGGCGGCCCCCACACTGGCCACCACTTGAGCACATCACCTAGGAAATCGACGATGGACGAGAACAAGAAGCGCGCACTTTCCGCGGCCCTGACCCAGATCGAACGCCAGTTCGGCAAGGGGTCGGTGATGCGCATGGGCGACCGGGTCATCGAGCCCGTGGAAATCATTCCCACCGGCTCCCTGATGCTGGACATTGCGCTGGGCATCGGTGGCCTGCCGCGCGGCCGGGTGGTGGAAATCTACGGCCCGGAGTCTTCCGGCAAGACCACGCTGACCCTGCAGGCCATCGCGCAGTGCCAGAAGCAGGGCGGCACCGCTGCCTTCATCGACGCCGAGCACGCGCTGGACCCGATCTACGCCGCCAAGCTGGGCGTCAACGTCGACGACCTGTTGCTGTCGCAGCCCGACACGGGCGAACAGGCGCTGGAAATCGCCGACATGCTGGTGCGCTCCGGCTCCATCGACATCGTGGTGATCGACTCGGTGGCCGCACTGACGCCCAAGGCCGAAATCGAGGGCGAGATGGGCGACCAGCTGCCCGGCCTGCAGGCCCGCCTGATGAGCCAGGCCCTGCGCAAGCTGACCGGCAACATCAAGCGTTCCAACACCACCGTCATCTTCATCAACCAGTTGCGCATGAAGATCGGCGTGATGATGCCGGGCCAGAGCCCGGAAGTGACGACCGGCGGCAACGCGCTGAAGTTCTACGCCTCGGTACGCCTGGACATCCGCCGCATCGGCGCCATCAAGAAGGGCGACGAGATCATCGGCAACCAGACCAAGATCAAGGTGGTCAAGAACAAGCTGGCGCCTCCCTTCAAGCAGGTCGTCACCGAGATCCTGTACGGCGAGGGCATCAGCCGCGAGGGCGAACTGATCGACATGGGCGTGGAAGCCAAGCTGGTGGAGAAGGCCGGCGCCTGGTACAGCTACGGCAGCGAGCGGATCGGCCAGGGCAAGGACAACTCCCGCACCTTCCTGCGCGAGAACCCGCAGATCGCCGCCAAGCTGGAGGCCGAGCTGCGCGAGAAGTTCCAGCCGGCCGAGGCCCCGCGCGAAGCCGCCGCCGACGAGGTCGAAGAGTAAGTTCGGCAGGAGGGCAGGGAAGCCCTCGGTCCGGGAGTAACGCGGCATGGGTGAGCATGACGATGCCGGTCGCCGATCGCGCCGGCGCAAGCCGGCGGAACAGACCCCGCTGCAGCGTGCGCTGGGGCTGCTGACCCGGCGCGAGCATTCCCGCAAGGAGTTGTCCCGCAAGCTGTCCGCGCGTGGGGTGGAGCCGGCCGAAGTGCGATCGGCCGTGGAGCGGTTGGCCGGCGAGGGCTGGCAGAGCGATGAGCGCTTTGCCGAAGCCCTGGTCCGCAGCCGCGTCTCCGGTGGCTATGGTCCGTTGCGCATCCGCGCCGAACTGGCGACCCATGGGCTGGGTCGCGAGGCGGTCGCCGCGGCCATGGCCACTTTCGACGGCGATTGGACCGAAACGGCGTGCGACCTCGTCCGCCGCCGTTTCGGTCCAGTGGGCCAGGGCGACATGGCGCAACGCCGGAAGGTCGCCGATTTCCTGATCCGCCGAGGCTTCGACGGCGCCACGGTGCGCGCGGCGAGCCAGGCGGAAGCTGACGACTGGGACGGCACGGCCTGATAATCTAGGGTATTGGGTTGCCTTCGCCCGGCCGCGCCCGCATCTTGCGGGAGACGCGGTGCCGGGATGCGCCCGCCAGCCAATGCCAGCCAGATGACCACGCCCTCCAAAACCAGCACGCGCCAGATCCGCCAGGACTTCCTCGATTTCTTCGCCAGCAAGGGGCACACCATCGTGCCGTCCGCGCCGCTGGTGCCGGGCAACGATCCCACCCTGCTGTTCACCAATTCGGGCATGGTGCAGTTCAAGGACGTGTTCCTGGGCGCGGAGAAGCGCAGCTACGTGCGCGCGGCCGATGTGCAGCGCTGCCTGCGCGCCGGCGGCAAGCACAACGATCTGGATTCGGTCGGCTATACCGCGCGCCACCACACCTTCTTCGAGATGCTGGGCAACTGGTCGTTCGGCGACTATTTCAAGAAGGACGCCATCGCCTGGGCCTGGGAACTGCTGACCGAGGTCTGGAAGCTGCCCAAAGAACGCCTGCTGGTCACGGTGTACCACACCGACGACGAGGCCTACGACCTGTGGCACGACATGATCGGGATCCCGGCCGACCGCATCGTGCGCATCGGCGACAACAAGGGCGCGCCGTATGCGTCCGACAATTTCTGGCAGATGGCCGACACCGGCCCCTGCGGTCCCTGCACCGAGATCTTCTACGACCATGGCGAGCACATCGCCGGCGGCCCGCCGGGTTCGCCGGACGAGGACGGCGACCGCTTCATCGAGATCTGGAACCTGGTGTTCATGCAGTTCGACCGCCAGCCCGACGGCACGCTGGTGCCGCTGCCGGCGCCATGCGTGGACACCGGCATGGGCCTGGAGCGCCTGGCGGCGATCCTGCAGCACGTCCACACCAATTACGAAATCGACCTGTTCCAGGCCCTCATCGGCAAGGCGGCCGAGCTGACCGGCACCGCCGACCGCGAGAACAAGTCGCTGCGCGTGATCGCCGACCATATCCGTGCCTGTTCGTTCCTGATCGTGGACGGCGTGCTGCCGTCCAACGAGGGCCGCGGCTACGTGCTGCGCCGGATCATCCGACGCGCCCTGCGCCATGGCTGGATGCTGGGCGTGCGCCAGCCGTTCTTCCACAAAATGGTCGGCACGCTGGTCGAGTTGATGGGCGAAGCCTATCCCGAGCTGCCGGCGGCGCGGGAACTGGTCGAAAAGGCATTGAAGGCAGAGGAGGAGCGCTTCGCCGAGACGCTCGACTCCGGCATGCGCATTTTCGACGACGTCGCTTCGCGGGTGAAGGATGGCGTCATCCCGGGCGCCGATGCCTTCCGCCTGTACGACACCTACGGCTTCCCGGTGGACCTGACCGCCGACATCGCGCGCGAGCGCGGCCTGGCCGTGGACATGGCCGGTTTCGACGCCGCGATGGAACAGCAGCGCGAAACCGCGCGCGCCGCGGGCAAGTTCACCTCCAATACCGGACTGCCGGCCGAGCTGGTGGCGCAGATGGCGCCGACCGGTTTCCTGGGCTACGACCATCTCGATGCCGGCGGCCTGCAGGTGGTTGCGCTGCTCAAGGGCGGCCGACCGGTGCAGGCCGTCGAGGCGGGCGATGAGGCCGTCGTGTTCCTGGACAACACGCCGTTCTATGCCGAATCCGGTGGCCAGGTCGGCGACATCGGCGTGCTGGCCGAGCAGGGCGTCGAGTTCGATGTGACCGATACGCAGAAGTTCGCCGGGCAGTTCCATGGTCACCTGGGCCGTGTGGCCAAGGGCGCGCTGAAGGTCGGCGACCACGTGGTCGCGTCGGTCGATGGCGCCCGCCGCGCTTCCACCATCCTCAACCATTCCGCCACCCACCTGCTGCATGCCGCCCTGCGCGAAGTGCTGGGCACCCACGTGCAGCAGAAGGGCTCCTTGGTGGCGCCGGACCGGCTGCGCTTCGACTTCTCCCACTTCCAGCCCGTCACGGCGGCCGAGCTGGCCGAGGTCGAGCGCCGCGTCAATGCGCAGATCCGCGCCAACCATGAAGCCGAAGTGCACCACATGGGCATGCAGGAAGCGCTGGATTTCGGCGCCATGGCGCTGTTCGGCGAGAAGTACGGCGAAAACGTCCGCGTACTGCGGATGGGCGACTATTCCACCGAGCTGTGCGGCGGTACCCATGTGTCCCGCACCGGCGACATCGGCGTGTTCAAGCTGGTCGGCGAGAGCGGCGTATCGGCCGGCGTGCGCCGCATCGAGGCCCTGACCGGGCAGGGTGCGCTGGACCACATCGCCGACGAGGAGCGCCGCCTGGACGAAGCCGCGGCGCTGCTGGGCGGCAATGCCAGCGACGTGGTGGACAAGATCCGTGCCCTGACCGACCGCCAGAAGAAGCTGGAGCGGGAACTGGAGTCGTTGAAGGCCAAGGCGGCGTCCAGTGCCACCTCGGACCTGGCCGGCGCGGCCGTGGACGTGGGCGGCATCCGGGTGCTGGCGTCGCGGCTGGAAGGTTTCGACGCCAAGGCGCTGCGCGATGCCGTGGACCGGCTGAAGCAGCAACTGGGCGACTCGGTCATCGTGCTGGCCGGCGCCGAGGGCGGCAAGGCGGCGCTGGTCGCGGGGGTGAACGGGGCCGCAATGGGCAAGGTCAAGGCGGGGGAACTGCTGTCCCACATCGCCAGTCAGATCGGGGGCAAGGGCGGTGGCCGTCCGGATCTCGCCCAGGGTGGTGGCGAGGACGGGCCCGCCCTTGCCTCGGCGCTGAAGGGCGTCTCGGGCTGGGTCCAGCAGCGACTCGATTGAATCCCGACACCGGGGCTCCGCCGCTTGCGGCCGTGGCCCCCTGACCGCTAACATGCTTTAGGTTCATGAATGTACCAGGAAGCGCGTGCCCGGTTTCACGGACTTGGCGCGCCCCCCGGCACTATCCTTGCCGGATTACGGAGAAGAAACATGTTGATCTTGACCCGCCGCGTCGGCGAAACCTTGATGATCGGCGATTCGGTCACGGTGACCGTGCTCGGCGTCAAAGGCAATCAGGTGCGCATCGGCATCACCGCGCCCAAGGACGTTGCCGTGCATCGCGAGGAAATCTACCAGCGCATCCAGCGCGGCGAGGAAGCCGCGTCGCCTGTCCCGTCGGAAAACTCTTCCGCGGAGTGAATTCCGTTTGCCGCCCGCGCGGCGAGCGGCTATCCTATGCGGCCGCCGCGGCTCGGCTTGCGGCGTGCAACAAACCCGGAGTGATGCCCGAGTGGCCGAAGGGGCTCCCCTGCTAAGGGAGTATAGGGTCAAAAGCCTTATCGAGGGTTCGAATCCCTCTCACTCCGCCAGTTGATGCGCAGCCAGAAACTGCGGTACTGACTGGAACCGCACGTGTTCAATGTGCCTCATGATGGCGCGGAGCGCGGGTTGCGAACGCCGGCGACGACGCGTGCCAAGGGGTGCGCCAACGCAGGCGGGCGGTGCAGCAAAAAGGTTGACGAGCGGAAACGGCTTCACGCATAATTCCGCTTCTTACGCGCCCGTAGCTCAGCTGGATAGAGTACCTGGCTACGAACCAGGCGGTCGGGAGTTCGAATCTCTCCGGGCGCGCCATACAAGCAGAAGCCGGCAAGGCAACTTGCCGGCTTTTGTCTTTCCGGCGGCTCCCGGCATCGCCGCGTCCTGCTTCACGGACCGCTGTCGTCGCATCGCTATCATGGCGCACGGGCGAATCGTGCGTGTACCGCGGCCGGCATCGCCATCGATCTTCGTCATCCCTGTATGCGCGGGCCCGTATGAGGGGATGTTCCCGTGGCGGCATCGCCGCGGGAAACGGCGGCACGCATCTCCCGGGCATCGATGCGGTAGTGCCGCGGATCGTATCCGCCCGCATTCGGCAGAATCCGGCCGCCAGCCGGCAGGACGATGCGGTATCGACCTGTTCGTCCGGCATCGGTTTTTATTTCCACAGTAACGAGACAGGCGATGGAATCATTAATCAACAAGCGGGCGCTGTCGTGGTTGCTCCTGCTCGTGGCGATAATGGCGGCCGGTTGCGGGCAACGCACCGCTGCCGACCAGAAACGGCAGGTGGCCGTGCTGCAGGCGCCTGCGGTGGGGGATTATTACGCGGCCGAGCTGACTTACTTCTCCGATGCGGATTTCGAGCGGAGCGGACGTGCCTTCGGTTTGATGAAGGTCGTCGCGGTGGAAGGCGACGAGGTCACGCTGGTGACGGAGAACGCCGCCTCGACCGACAGGAACATGGCGCTGGAGGATCTGCAGGGGAATATCGCCGGCATCGATTTCGACGACAGCGAAAGGATCGTCATCGCGAAAAGCGAACTGCTGGATGCCCATGCGGCGGGGAAGATATTCGCCGTGCGGCGATAACCGGGCGATTACCAGCGGTTTTCCGCCACCCTTTGATATTAATGTGTGACGGTATTCATCTATCCGGATATTGACCGGCGTTTTTCACATGCGGTTGCAGGGGCGCCGATATAGTTTTGCACGTCCCCTGCCTCGTGTCCGGTTAGTCATGCGTAGTTTCAACAGGGCCGCCCTGGCTCTTTCCCTGGTGTTCCTTCCCGCCGTCGCCTGGTCGGCAACGTACACCGTAGGCCCCTCGGGCCGGCAATACACCCAGCTCTCGACGGTATTCAGCAGCAACAACCTCGCGCCCGGCGACATCGTCGAAGTGGACGGCAACGCCACCTACAACGGCAACATCGTGGTCAATACCGACGACGCCGGCACCGCGGCCAACCCGATCATCATCCGCTGGAGGCGCGCGGCGGGCCAGACCCGGCCGGTGCTGCAGGGCGGCACGCACACCATCAAGTTCCAGCAGTCCAACCACGTGGTGTTCGAGGGTTTCGAGATCACCGGCGGCAGCAGCACCTGCCTCTTCAGCGAGGCCAACGACGTCACCGTGCGCGACGTGCTGATACGCGACTGCCCCGGGCACGGCATCCTGGCGGCGGACCAGCTGTCCGGTTCGTTCACGCTGGAATACAGCGAGATCCGCAACGCCGGCAGCAGCAGCAACCGCCATCCCATCTACATGCAGTCCGACGAAGTGGCCTTCCCGGGCTCCGTGTTCCGCATGCGCTACAACTACATCCACAGTGGCCGCGGCGGCAATCTGGTGAAGGTGCGCCACGAGCGCAGCGAGATCCACTACAACTGGCTGGAAGGCTCCGCCTACCAGGCCATCGAGTTGATCGGCCCGGATTGCTGGACGCAGCAGAACGGCTGGAGCACGGGTCTGAAGCGCGAAGACGCCGACGTCGTCGGCAACGTCATCATCCAGTCGGGCAGCTGGGCCAACGCCATCCGCATCGGCGGCGACCTCAATGGCCGCAGCCAGGGGCGCGTGCGCCTGGTCAACAACACCATCCTCTTCACCCGCAGCGGCACGGCCAACGCGGTGATGGTGCAGTTGGGCGCCGGTTCGCTGGAAATGCACAACAACGTCATCCACCAGACCACCAGCGGCGCGCCGGTGGTGGTGAAGGAGAACAACTCGGCGGGCACGCCGGAGCCGTGCGAGCCGCAGAGCTCCGCCGCCTGGACGGCGGGCCGCAAGGTGGCGGGCAGCAACAACTGGGTGAAGTCGGGCTCGGATGCGCCTTCGGAATGGACGGGCACGCGCAGCGGCAGCGATCCGGGCCTGGCCAACATCGCCCAGTTGCAACTGCGGCCGACGTCGGGCAGCGCGCTGGTGGGCAACGGCGCCAATCCGCCGGCGACGCCTTCGGCGTTCCCGTTCCCGTCGCCGCTGGCGATCCCGCAGTACGACCCACCGCTGCGCGCCAAGATGGCGATCGGGGCGCAGAAGCCGCGCGTCCTGTCCGGTGGCAGGATCAGCATCGGCGCGCTGGAAGTCAGCGAAGGCTCCACGCCGCCCGCGGGCCCGATTCTCGTGAACGGCTCGCAGCCGATGGTGCCCTCGCGCGGTAGCGGTTCCGCAGGCGCGGTGAGCCAAGGCGCCGCGATCCCCAGCCTGCCGGTGGCGCCCGCCGGCAGCACGACGCCGTCGCCGGTGGTCGGGCCGGTGTCGTCGCCGGGCACGTTCGCCAGCGCGGACCTACCCGTCGTCGCAGACAGGCCGGGCGCGAACAAGGTCCGCAAGTATGCGAATCCGCGCCTGCAGACGCGCTACGTGCGCTGGAACCCGCGTCCTGTCGCCCTTTGCGACAGCGATGAGAGCGTGGACGGCGGCGACTCCATCTGCAAGTAGGCCGGGCGCATCGCCGGGTTCGTCGAATGCCACCGTCCCGCGACGGTGGCATTTCTTTTGGACCTCACGCGACCGCGGCTTGCGGCGCCTTTTCGGTCGCTGGGGTGCTGTCTTGCCCGGCGTGCGCGGAGACGGGCTGCGGACGGGCCAGATCGGCGCGCAGGTCGAGGATGCGGCCCGGGTGCGCGTTGCGCCAGTCGAAATCGTTGGCCACGTCGGTGCACAGCAGCAGGACTTCGGCGTGGTCCAGCAGGGTGCCGGTCTCTTCGACCAGCATCTGCGCCAGGTGGGGCAGGGTGCGGTCGATGTAGCTCAGGTTGCGCCCGCGCAGGCGTCCGAGCATGACGTTGGGGTCGTAGATCTTCACCGCGTAACCCCAGCCGGTGAGGGTCTCGACCATCTCCACCATCGGGCTCTCGCGCAGGTCGTCGGTGCCGTTCTTGAAGCTCAGGCCGACCAGGCCGATCTTCTTATGGCCGGTGTCGCGGACCATCTTCAACGCGCGCTTCAGGTGGCTCTCGTTGGAGGCAAGCACCGAGGACAGCATGTTCAGGCGCAGGGCTTCGTGTTCGGCGAAGCGGCTGATCGCGCGCAGGTCCTTCGGCAGGCACGAGCCGCCGAACGCGAAGCCCGGGCGCAGGTAGGCGGTGGACACGTTGAGCTTGGTGTCCTCGCAGACCAGCTTCATCACTTCGTGGCCGTCGGCGCCCATGGCCTTGGCGACGCTGCCGATCTCGTTGGCGAAGGTGACCTTGACCGCATGGAAGGCGTTGCATGCGTATTTCACCAGCGCGGCGGTGCGCGAGTCGGTGACGAACTTCTTCGAATCGACCGCGTGGTACAGGTCGACGATGGGCTGCGCGGCGGCTTCGCTCTCGGCGCCGACCAGCACGTACGGCGGATGGTAGTAGTCCTTCAGCGCCGAGCCTTCGCGCAGGAATTCGGGGTTGTTGCACAGGACCACGTCCGTGCCCAGCGGACGGCCCAGCGCCTGTTCCAGCACATCGCGCATGCGGGTTTCCAGCAGGCCGGGCAGCAGGGTGGAACGGACCACCACGTGGTAGGGCTTGGGATCGGCGCGCAGCGCGGCGCCGATGTCGGCGATGACCTTTTCCAGGATATGCACGGTGACCGCGCCATCCTCGGTGGACGGCGTGCCCACCGCGATCAGCGCGATGTCGGATTCCCGCACCGCCTGCGCGGTGTCGCCGGTGGCGCGCAGGCGGCCGCTGGCCACCTGCTGTTGCATCAGTTCGTCCAGGCCGCGTTCGCTGATCGGCGCCTTGCCGGCATTGACCTCGGCGACCTTGGCAGCGTCGATGTCCACGCCGATGACCGAGTGGCCATCCTGGCCGAGGCAGGCGGCGGTGACGCAACCGACGTAACCCATGCCGAAAACCGCAACTTGTTTCATGTCTGGATACTCTTGGGAAAAGGAATGCGTGTCGTGGCCGTCAGGCCGCGGATGCCGAGGCGGGCAGCGCGGCCTGTTCGCGCCGCACCACCTGCTCGCAGATAGCCTCGAACTGGCGGGCGATGGTCTCGCTGCCGTAGTGCTGCCGCACGAAGGCGTCGGCGGAGTTGCCGATGCGCTCGCGCAGGGCGGAGTCCTGCATCAGCCGCAGGATGTCGGCGGCGAAGGCGTCGGCCGTGTCCGCCTGCAGGTAGTGATCGCCGGGCACGACCGGCAGGCCTTCGGCGCCGATCGTCGTGCTGACGGTGGCGCGCGCCATCGCCATGGCTTCGTAGATCTTCAGCCGGGTGCCGCCGCCGACCAGCAGCGGCACCACGACGACCGAGGCCTGGGCCAGGTACGGGCGCACGTCCGGCACGGAGCCGGTCACTTCGATGCCCTGCCGCTCGGTCAGCGCCTGCACCGCGGGCGGCGGGTTGCGCCCGACGATCTGGAACACGGCGTCGGGCTGCTGCTGGATCACCCGCGGCCAGACTTCATCGGCGAAGAAACGCACGCCGTCCTGGTTGGGCAGCCAGTCCATCGAACCCAGGAACATCACCCGGTGCGGCCGTTCCTGTCCGGTCTGCGGCTGGAAGAAATCCGTATCGACGGCGGTGTCGATGGCATCGACGTTCTTCCAGCCGTAGCGGCGGTGGAAGATTTCCTTGTCCTGCCGGCTCACCGCGATCACGTGATCGAAGTGGTTGCCGCAGCGGCGCTCGAACGAGCGCATCTTGCGGTACTGGTCGAACATGTAGGTGCGGCGCAGCAGGCCGTCGCTGACCTGGGCATGGCGCTCCAGGATCTGCGCCTCCACGTTGTGCTGGAACAGCACCGTCGGCGGCAGCGGCAGGCCCATGGTGTGGCGGGCCATCTGCACGGTGTCGCAGATCACCAGGTCGAAGGATTCGCGTGCCAGCAGTTCGGCGACCTTGTCGCGCACGCGCGGGTCGAAGTTGCGGTCCACGGCGTAGGGCCGCGGCGAAGCGAGGTTGGCCACGGCCTCGGCGATGAAGCGCACGCCGCCGCGCGGCGACGTCTCGCCGGGCACGGCTTCCATGCGCAGTCCCAGCGCTTCCATGTCCGGCAGGAATCTGTCCTCGCCCGCGCGCAGGTTGCAGACGTAGGTGATGTCGTGCCAGCGCGCCAGATGCCTGAGCAGGTTCAGTACGCGGATCTTGCCGCCGGTATCGCGGGGAAACAGGATCTGCTTGTGCAGGAACAGGATCTTCATGCGGCGTCCGCGGGAGGGATGGGCGACCGTCGACACTCAGGCGGCCTCGTCCACGGTGGCGCGTGCGGCCGATGCGTGTCCGGCGGGAATCCCCGGCGACGCGACGTGGTCCTTGAACGCGGCCGACAACACATAGCCGGTCATGTGCGCGGGCGCATCCAGCTGCAGCGCCTTCAGCATCGTCGGCGCCAGGTCCAGCGTGGAGCACGCGCCCAGGTCGACGCCGGCCGCGATGTCCGGCCCGGCCATGATCAGCAGGCCGGTACGGTCGTGGTGGCCCTGCTTGGGGGTGGGGTCCTTCTCCGCGCACAGCGCATCCATGCGGATGCGCTTGCCGGTGGTGGGGAACACGCATTCGGCGGCGCCGTCGATCGGGCGCGGCAGCTTCTGGCGGATGTTGATGCACAGCGTGTTGCCGGCGGATGCGCAGGCGAACAGCCGGTGTTCCGGCGTGCCGACGTAGGCTTGTTGCAGCGCCAGTTCGGCCGCCTGCTGGACCTGGGCGTCGTCGAATTCCAGGTTCCATTGCGGCGCCATCACCGAGTACGCGCGGCAACGGCCGGTCGCGCCGATCAGGTCCAGCACGGCGTGGATGTCGCGCATGCGGATCACGCTGCGTCCGCCGCGGAATTCCTCGGTGACGTAGGGCTGTTGCGCCAGCGCCGAAGCCACCACGATGGTGGTGTCGGCGTCGGCCATCGCCATGATGCGGCCCAGCAGTTCGTCCGCCACCCGGTAGCCGAAACGGATGGCGCCGCCGTACTTGCGCACTTCCTCCGCATCCGGTTTTTCCAGGAACGGCGCCGGGTCGGTCGCGCGCCAGTAGCGGTGCTGGTAGTGCGCCACGTGGTTGGTGTGGAACGTGGCGAAGACCGGACGGTGCTTGCGCCACAGGCGTTCGAAGAAATCGAAGTTGATCAGCGGCTGCATGCTGACCTTCTCCCAGGCCTGCGCGGCGCCGGTGGCGCGGCGGGCGAAGAAGCCGGCGATGCGGGCCAGGGTGGCGACGCGCAGGCCCAGCGCCTTCAGCTTCAGCACCAGTTCCAGCTTGCCCATGCGGCGGCGCACGTCGCCGCCCACCGGCATGTGTTCGCGGGTGTAGGTCAGGTTGAGTTCCTGGATCGGTTCGAGCGAGGCGGGGAAGGTCTCGTAGCCGGGCGAGAACGTGCCGGGCACCCAGAATCCCTCGACGTCCTTGCGCGGCGGCCACGACATGATCGAACCGAAGATGCCGACCGGCTTGCCCGCATCGGCCACGATGTCCCACAGGCGCGGACCCTTCACCGTCTCCGGTGGCTGCTCGAGGAACTTCACGCCATGCTCGGATACTTTGCGGCCGGTGTAGACCGTGGTCCACGACACCCACGGGTCCAGGTCGGCGCCTTCCTCCTCGGCCACCGGCGCGGCACGCGCGCCGCGCGCGATCAGTCGGGCGAAGTGGGGCAGTTCGCCCTTGGCCAGCAGCGGGTCGACCAGACGCCACGTGATCTCGTTCATCTCCACGAGGATGAGTTTTTTCACGGGTGCGGGATTCATGGGGAAGGACTCGGTCTGAGGGTTGTCTGCAAGGGGAAACGTCAAGCGGCGCGATGATGGGACACGCTGCCGGCCGCGCGATGGCGCTGGAGCGTTTCATCGAGGAAGGACGACAAGGCTTCGACCGCCTGTTCGCGGTCGCGCGGACCGGTTGCCGGCGTCGCGGGCGGCGCGGACAGCATCGCGGCGATCGCCTCGGCGAGCATGGCGGGCTGCTCCGGCGGCACCAGCCGGCTGGCGCCCAGCGCGGCGATTTCCGGAATGCCGCCCACCGCACTGGCGACGTAGGGCGTGCCGCAAGCCGAGGCTTCCAGCAGCACGTTGGGAATGCCTTCGGAACGGCTCGGCAGCACGAACAGGTCCGCCGCCTGCAGCCAGGTCGGCAGGGTGTGATGGGGCAGGCTGCCGTGGAAGACGACCTGTTCGTGGATATCCAGCGACTCGGCCAGCCGCGCCAACGCACCGCGCCGCTTGCCGTCGCCGACCAGGTGCAACTGCCAGTCGCCGCGCTGGCCCTTCAGTACGCGGCAGGCGTGCAGCAGGATGTCCACGCCCTTCACGTCCAGCAGGTTGCCGATGAACAGCAGGTGCCGCCGTCGCGGGTCCAGGCCCAGTCGCCGGCGCGCGTCTTCCTTCGGGCCGGGGCGGAACACCTGCTTGTCCACGCCATCGATGATCACGCGCACCTTGTCCTGCGCCGCGCCCAAAGCCACCACGCGCTGCGCCAGTTCGGACGACACCGCCACCACGCCGTCGGCCTGCACGATGGCCTCGCGCGTGCCGCCTTCGCGCGCGCCGAACTGGTCCAACTGGCGCACGTCGCTGCCGTGCACCTGGATCACGGCGGGAAGGCCGTGCCGGTGCGCCAGCCGCACGGCGGCCCAGCCGTCCGGGTAGGCCCATGGCGAGAACACCAGGTCCGGCCCGAACTCTTCCACGGCGCGGTCGAAGGTCTTCCTCACCGACGCCATGAAGAAGCGCCCGTAGAGTCCGCGCAGCAGTTTGGGCGTGTACCAGTAGCGTGGATGGTCGACGACGATGCCCTCGTTCACCACCCGGCGCGGCGCGGGAATCCGCACGCCGCTGCGCTTGCCCTGCTGCCATTCGTCCACCCACAGCGTGGGCGCGATGACCTGCAGGGCGTGCCGTTCGCTGAGCAGGCGGAACTGGTGCCGGTTGAACGACGCGCGGTGCGGTTGCACCGGGTTGGGATACAGGTTGGTGAGTGCGAGGATTCTCATGGGAGCCGGCAGGTTTCAGCGCTGCGCGAGGGCGGCGCGGTAATGGGCGTCGTAGCGTTCGGCCGTGCGCTCCAGCGAATGGGACGCCTCGACCGTGCCGCGGCCGGCCGTCGCCAGGCCGGCGGCAGCGGCGGGGTCGTCCAGCAGGCGCGCCAGCGTGGCCGCCAGCCCGGCTTCGTCGCCGCTGTCGAACAGCAAGCCGTTGTGGCCGTGCCGGACCACCTGCGGGATGCCCCCGACGGCCGACGACACCACCGGCAATCCGGACGCCCAGGCTTCCAGCAAGGCCAGCGGCAGCCCTTCATGGCGGCTGCTCAGCGCGAACACGTCCATCGCCGCCAGGTAGTGCTCGGTGCGCGGCTGGTAACCGGCGAAGACGATGCGGTCGGCCAGGCCCAGCGATCGCGTCAGGTCCTGCAGCGCCTCTCTCTCGGGGCCGTCGCCCACCAGCAGCAGGCGCGCCTGCGGGTACTCGGGGACGATGCGGGCGAAGGCGCGCAGCAACAGGTCCTGGCGTTTCACCTCGTTGAGCCGGCCCACCGTGCCGATGACCCGCTGGTCGTTCGCGAACCCCAGCGATGCGCGCAGCGGTTCGCGCGGCGCGCGGTCGGCGTAGAGCGCCGTATCCACGCCGTTGTCCACCACGCAGACCTTCTCGCCCGGCACCGTGCGCCAGCGGCGCACCGAGCGCGCGATGTCTTCCGACACGCAGCAGAAACGGTCCGGCAGCCTGCCGGCGCGGTGCCACCACAGCCGGCTCTTCAACTGGTTGCGCAGGCCGCTGGCCAGGGCGGCATGGTCGCTGTGCTCGGTATGCACGACGGCCATCGCGCCCTGCCGGCGGGCGGCACGCCCGAGGTGCCACAGCGCGCCGATCTGGTGGGTATGCAGCACGTCCGGCCGCAGGCGCGCGAACAGTTCGGCCGCCCGCGCCGTCGCTTCGGACCGGTTCCCCGCCATGTCCAGCGAATGCACTTCCGCGCCCAGCGCGCGCGCGTCGTCGGCCAGCCGGCCGGGCCGGTCGATGCAGATCATGCTGACGCGATGGCCGTGCTCGCGGCCGCGGCGCGCCAGCGCCAGCGCCAGGCGCTCCAGCCCGCCCAGGTCCAGCGACAGCACGCCATGCGCGACATGGCGTATCTCCGGTGCGGGTTCCGCCCGGTGGTCTGAAAACGCACGCAGCCCCCTGTTCATGGCGATTCGTCGTGGCCGGTGCGTTGCAGTGCGGGCCTGCGGTCATGCCCGGTTTCCTGCAATGCACGCGACATTGCGCTCCCCTGTCGTCGTTCCGTGTGGTGGGCGTCACCGGCTTTCGCCGAGTGCCCGGTATGTAGGGAAACAACGCGTACTGGCGGAAAACCGGCCAGCCCGCGACAGAGTGCGGCCGGTTGCGGGTGCGGTTCGCGTTCGGTTCCAGATACCGCCGACGACAGCGGACGGAGTGCCCGCCACCGTGACGAAATCCATGCTGCTTCCGTGTGCGCTGCTGCTCTGGCTGGCGGCCACCCAGGCGGTCTGCGCGAAGACCTATACGGTGGGGCCCTCGGGCAGGCAGTACACGCAGTTGGCGGACGTGTTCAGGGAGAACGACCTGGAGCCGGGCGACGTGATCGCGGTGGACGGCGACGCGGTGTACGACGGCGGCATCGTGGTGGGCGAGGACGACGGCGGCAGCGCCGAGGCGCCGGTGGTCATCCAGTGGCGGCGCGGCGTGGGCAAGCAGCGCCCGATCCTGAAAGGCGGCCAGTACCACACCATCAAGTTCCAGCAGTCCAACCACGTGACGCTGGAGGGCTTCGAGGTGACCGGCGGGCCCAACAGCTGCATCTTCAGCGAGGCGCATGGCATCACCGTGCGCGACGTCATCGTGCGCGACTGCCCCGGCCACGGCATCCTGGGGGCGGACCGGTTGTCCGGTTCGTTCACACTGGAATACAGCGAGATCCGCAACAGCGGCAATGGCATGGGCCAGCATCCCATCTACATGCAGTCGGACGAGGTCGCGTTTCCCGGCTCGGTGTTCCGCATGCGCTTCAACTACCTGCATGCGGGGCGGGGCGGCAACCTGGTGAAGGTGCGGCACGAGCGCAGCGAGATCCACTACAACTGGCTGGAAGGCGCGGCCTACCAGGCGCTGGAACTGATCGGACCGGATTGCTGGGAGCAGCAGGAAGGCTGGACCACCGCGCTGAAGCGCGAGGATGCCGAAGTGGTGGGCAACGTCATCATCCAGTCCGGGCGCTGGGCCAACGCGATCCGCATCGGCGGCGACCTCAACGGCCGCAGCGAAGGGCACGTGCGGCTGCTCAACAACACGATCGTCTTCGACCGGCCGGGTCCGGCCAATGCGGTGATGGTGCAGTTGGGCGCCGGCTCGCTGGAGATGTACAACAACGTGGTCTACCAGAGCATCGGCGGCACGCCGGCGCTGGTGCGCGAGAACGACGTGGACGACACGCCCGAGCCCTGCGGGCCGCAGGAACGCGCACCCTGGAGCGACGGCCGGCGCGTCGCCGGCAGCGGCAACTGGATCCAGCGCGGCGCCTCGGCGCCGCCGGAATGGACGCAGACCGTCATCGGCGAAGCGCCCGGCCTGGTCGATGTCGACCAGTTGTCGCTGCGGCCGGGGCCGGCCAGCCCGCTGGTCCGCCGGGGCGTGCCGCAGGCGGCCACGCTGTCCGCCACCGCTTTCGTTTCGCCGTTGGCGGAGGTGCTGTTCGAACCGCCGCTGCGTACCCGCATCGAGCCCGGCAGCGAACGCCGGCGCCAGGACGACCCCGCCGCCCCCGACATCGGCGCGCTTTCCGGTGCCGATGCACCCATCGCGCTGGTGGCGGGCAGCGACGGCAAGCTCAGGAAATGGGCCGGACCGGCACCCGCGCCGCATGCCCGGCGCTGGACGCCGCCGTCGCGGGAGTGAGCGGATGCCGCCGATGGTTTCCCATGCCCACGTCCACAGCGAAGCGATGCCTGCGCTGCAGGAGGTTTTCCGGCACCGCTGCCGCCTGCCGCCCGCGACAGCGGGCAATGCGCTGGTCGCCATGGCCGACCTGTCGGAGTGGATGCCGTGGCGCGCCGAGGCCGAGACCCTGCTGAGCGCGGCCGAGCGCGAGCGCGTCGCCCGCAAGCGCCGGCCGCAGGACCGCGAACAACTCATCCTTGCGTATGCGCTGCACCGGCTGTTCCTGGCCGCCATCTGGCGCATCGCGCCGCAGGAGGTTCCGCTGGGCCGCGACGCTGAAGGCCGTCCCCGGCTGGGCGACAGGGGTGGCCGCACCAGCCTGAGCCATGCCGCCGGCGCGGCCGCGTTCGCCTTCTGCAGCGAAGGTGTGGTCGGCATCGATGTGGAATCCCGCGAGCGCATCGGAGCGATGGCGGAGATCGCCGGCCAGGTGGCGCATCCGGACGAACTGGCGCGACTGGCGATGCCGCCGGCGCGCGACGAACACCTGCTGGCGCTGTGGGTCAGGAAGGAAGCCTTCCTGAAGGCGGTGGGAGTGGGGCTGGTCTGCGAAATGAACGGCTTCCACGCGGCGGAAGGCGCCGTGCTGGAGACCCGGCTGGCCGAAAGCGAGTACCGCGACTGCGAAGGCACCGAGGCCCTGCGCGTGCAAACCCTGCCGCTGCATGCCGGGTTCCTGCTGGCGGTCGCCGCGCCTCCCGCGCTGCGCGTGGAGGCCATCCGGCTGTCGCCGCATTGATGCCGCGGCGGCGCCGCTTGGCCGGATCGCCTCCCCGACGGCGTTTCAGGTCCTGACAGCGCAACAGGCGACCCGTCCGGTCCGTCGTTGGCGGCTGCGAGCCAGTTTCAGGGGAAGTCGATGAAGCACGTGCAGTCGAGCCGGAAGAACCGTGTCATGCGGATGATCTGGCTGCTTGAAGTCCTGGTGCTGATGTTGTGCGTGGCGGCGGCCGCCTGGCTGCGCTTCCTGGGCGACGTGGAGGGGCATGCGGTCTTCATCGAGACCGCGCCGCTGCGCGCGCTGCTGGTGGCGCTGGTCATCACCGGCGCGATGGCCGCGTTCGGGCTCTACCAGGCGCATGGCCGGCACAACCGCGCGAACCTGCTGCTGCGGCTGGCGCTGTCGTTCTTCTTCGGCGGCATCGGCCTGCTGGTGATCTTCTACGCCGTGCCCCAGACCTACGTGGGCCGCGGCCCGCTGGCGCTGACCCTGGGCCTGGGCTTCGTGGCGCTGCTGGGCATGCGGCTGACCATGCAGAACCTGCTGCAGGTGGAGGCGTTGCGGCAGCGCGTGCTGGTCTTCGGCGCCGGCAACAACGCCAACCTGATCAACCGCCGCATGCGCCGGCAGGCGGACCGCAAGTCGTTCGTCATCGTCGGCTTCGTGCCGATTCCCGGACAGGCCGTGGTGGTGCGCGAAGAGGAATTGCTGGCGACCGACTGCGAGTCGCTGGCCACGCTGGTGGAAGAGCTGGACGTGGACGAAGTCATCATCGCCCCGGACGAACGCCGCGGCGCGCTGCCGATGGAAGAGATGCTCAAGTGCGTGCAGTACGGCGTCTCCGTCGTGGACCTGTCCACGTTCTTCGAGCGCGAATCGGGCACCGTGCAGCTGAGCGTGGTGGACCCGTCGTGGCTGGTGTTCTCCGGCGGCTTCGACTATTCGATGCCGCGCCGGCTCAGCAAGCGCCTGTTCGACCTGTCCGCCGCCCTGCTGCTGCTGGCGCTGGCCTGGCCGGTGATGCTGCTGGTGGCGCTGGCGGTGTACGCGGAGTCCGGCGGCCCGGTGCTGTACCGGCAGACGCGGGTGGGCGAGCGCGGGCGCCACTTCGAACTGACCAAGTTCCGCAGCATGCGGCAGGATGCCGAGAAGGGCGGCGTGGCCATCTGGGCCAGCAAGAACGACGACCGCACCACGCGGGTGGGCAAGTTCATCCGCCTGACCCGGCTGGACGAACTGCCGCAGTTGTTCGCGGTGATCCGCGGCCACATGAGCTTCGTCGGCCCGCGCCCGGAGCGCCCGCATTTCGTCGACATGCTGAACGAGCAGGTCCGCTATTACGGCGTGCGCCACAGCATCAAGCCCGGCCTGACCGGTTGGGCGCAATTGCGCTATCCGTACGGCGCGTCGGTGCAGGACGCCGAGGAGAAACTGAAGTTCGACCTGTTCTACGTCAAGAACCACGGCCTGGTGTTCGACCTGATGATCCTGTTGCAGACCGTCGAAGTGGTGCTGTTCGGCCGCGGCGCGCGCTGAGGCGGCGCGCCTTCAGTCGCTGCCGACGCGCGTCTCGCGCGTCTTCAACCGGTAAAGCGGCGAGCTGTACCACTCCACCAGCCGGTCCCCTTCGAAGCGTACCCACGAAGGGCCGTACTCCCATACCGTGCTGCCCTGGCGGGTGGGCGCGCCCTGCACCTGCAGCACCGCCTCCATGTCCATCCCCATGACGAGGTGGTCGGGTCCGGACTTGGGCGGTGCGTAGACCACGTCCACGTCGTCCGGTTCGTCGGACGAGGCGGTGGAGTGGTTTTCCCAGGCCGTCCAGAGCAGGCCGCCCGCGAGCACGCACAACGCCACCATCAACCAGCCGCTGCGCGCGCGCGCTGTCGCTTCGCCGGACGCCGGCGGCGTCGCCACCGCGGGAGACGGCGTCTGCGCGGGTTCGGCGGAGTATGGCGCGTCCGTGATCGCCTCCGTGGTCGCGCCCGGGAGGCGCCCATGCCGTGCATGGAAGCGCAGCGCCTGCTTGTACAGCGTGATCAGCTGCGCCAGCTGTCGTGCGTTGTCGGCGGAATCGCCCACCTGCCGCCGGTCGGGATGCAGTTCCGCCACGCGGCGCCGGTACGCGTGCTTCAGCTCGTCCAGGCCGCAGTCCGGAGGCAGGTCGAGCTGTGCGTAGAGGCGGGTGAAGTCGTTTTCCATCGTGCATGTCCTTCCGCACCACATCCTAGCGGGCTGGCGTCGCATTTGCAGCCGCGTCCGATGTGGCCTGAACCCGCGCCGGCATGCGTTTAGTGGGAAGAACACAGGAAGTCGCCAGTGGCTTGGCAGGAACGGGGGCAGCGGTTGAACGCATTCGATGAAAAAAACGGCGACTGGCAGGATCTGCTGGTCGGTGCGAATGTCCGGTTCGAACTGCCGGGCCACCTGGCCGCGAAGGCTTCCAGCCAGCGGACGCAGTGCGCACCCCTCGCCGTGGCGACGTTGGCGCAGGCAGCGGCAGGCACGGGCCACGCGCCCGGCGACATCGCGCTGGCGCTGTGGGCGGCGGTGATCGCGCGGTTGTCCGGACAGGACGATGTGGTGATCGGTACGGTGGTCACGGAGGCGGATGCCGATGCGCCGCGCTTCCTGCCCGTGCGTTTCGGCATCGGGCCGGAGACCACGCTCGCGGAGTCGCTGGCGCAGCGGCAAGCGCAGCGCGCGAATGCGACCCTGCAAACCGGACTGACGGCGCGGGCGCTGGGCGAGCTGCTGCTGCCGGAAGCGGGCAGCGACCGTGCCGGAACACTGCAGGCCGGCTTCGCCTGGATGCCGGCGGACGACGTGCCCTGGTGGCAGGTCGGGCAGGCCAGCGAACTGGCGTTGACGGTGGAGGCATCGCCCGAGGGGCATACCGCCACGCTGTGCAGCGCCAACGGCGCCTTCGCCGAGGAAACGCTGGCGTCCTTCCTCGCGTACTGGTCCAACCTGCTGCAGGACCTCGCGATCCATCCGCAACTGCCGCTGGCCCGGCTGGCCCTGCTGCAACCGGAGCAGGCCCACGCCGCCATCGAACATGGCAACGACACGGCGGAAGACTATCCGGCCGCCACCGGCGTGCATCGCCTGTTCGAGACGCAGGCGGCGCGCACGCCGGGTGCGGTGGCGGTGGTGCAGGACGCGCGCACGCTGACCTACGCGCAGTTGAACGAACGCGCCAACCGGTTGGCGCGCCACCTGAAACGGCTTGGCATCGGCGCCGACGACCGCGTCGCGATCTATGTCGACCGCGGCATCGAGATGGTGCTGGGCCTGCTGGCGGTGCTGAAGGCCGGCGCCGCCTACGTGCCGCTCGACCCGACCTATCCGTCGGACCGGCTGAGCTACACGCTGTCCGACAGCGAACCGCGCGTGCTGCTGACCCAGTCGGGCATGGAACAGGATGCGCGCGACGTGCTGGGCGAACTGCCGCCGCAGCTTGCGGTGATCGACCTGGGCGAAGCCTCGCCACCGTGGTCCGGCCTGCCGTCGCACGACCTGGACGATGCCGAGTGCCCGCTGGACGCGGCGCACCTGGCCTACGTGCTCTACACCTCCGGTTCCACCGGCAAGCCCAAGGGCGTGGCCATGCCGCATGGCCCGCTGTTCAACCTGATCCAGTGGCAGCTGCGCCAGCCAGGCGCCGACGCGCCGCTGCGCACGTTGCAGTTCGCGGCGCTGGGGTTCGACGTGGCGTTCCAGGAAACCTTCGCCACGCTGTCCACCGGCGGCGCGCTGCACCTGATCGACCAGGCCACGCGCCTGAGCGCGGGCAAGCTGTTCGAGTTCATCGTGGCGCAGCGCATCGAGCGCATGTTCCTGCCGTACTTCGCGCTGCAGATGCTGGCCGAGGGCCTGGAGAACCACATCGCGGCGCTGCCGCCCGGCGCGCGCGTGCAGTGCGACCTGCGCGAAGTGATCACCGCCGGCGAGCAGTTGCGCATCGAACCGAAGATCGTGCGCTTCTTCCAGCACATCCCCGGTTGCCGCCTGCACAACCATTACGGCCCCACCGAGACCCACGTGGTCACCGCGCTGACGCTGGCGGAGGACCCGGCCGAGTGGCCGCGCCTGCCGACCATCGGCCGTCCCATCGCCAACGCGCGCGTCTACCTGCTCGATCCGCATGGGCGGCCGGTGCCGCAGGGCGTCGTCGGCGAGTTGTACCTGGCCGGCCCGGTGGTCGCGCGCGGTTATCTGAAGCGTCCCGACCTGAGCGCGGAACGCTTCCTGCCCGATCCGTTCCGCGCCGACCTGGACACGCGCATGTACCGCACCGGAGACATCGGCCGCTGGCTGCCCAACGGCGAGCTGGAGTACCTGGGCCGTCAGGATTTCCAGATCAAGATCCGCGGCTTCCGCGTGGAGCTGGGCGAGATCGAAGCGCAGGTGATGGCCTTCCCCGGCGTGCGCGAGGCCGGCGTGCTGGCGCGCGAGGACGTGCCGGGGCTGAAGCGGCTGGTGGCCTACCTGTCGCCGGTGGACCGCGACGCGCCGGTGGACCTGGAGCGCCTGCGCCAGCACCTGGTCGCGCAGCTGCCGGACTACATGGTGCCGGTGGCCTACGTGCAGATGGACGCGCTGCCGCTGTCGCCCAACGGCAAGCTGGACCGCGGCAAGCTGCCGGCGCCGGGCCGGCAGCGCCCCGAATGGGCCGGTGTGTACGCCGCGCCGCAGGGCGACGTGGAGACGGCGCTGTGCGCGATCTTCGCCGACGTGCTGGACCTGGAGGAACTGGGCCGGCACGACAACTTCTTCGACCTGGGCGGCACTTCGTTGCTCGCGATCCGCGTGCTGGAGGCCGTGCGTCGCCGGCACCTGGGCGATGTCTCGGCGATGGCGCTGTTCCGTTCGCCCACGCCGGCGCAACTGGCGGCGGCGATGGCGGGCGATGCGCGCGCGCCGATCGAGGCCGCGCGTCTTTCCATGCCGCGCCGCGCGCACGACGAACCCATCGCCATCGTCGCGATGGCCGGCCGCTTCCCCGGCGCGCCGACGGTGGAGGCGTTCTGGGACAACCTGTGCGAAGGCCGCGACGGCGTCAGCCGTTTCGGCGCCGCCGAACTCGATGCCAGCATTCCCGAGGCGGTGCGGCAGAATCCGGCCTACGTGCCGGCGCGCGGCGTGTTCGAGGACGTGGACAAGTTCGACGCGGCGTTCTTCGGCATCTCGCCGAAGGAAGCCGAACTGATGGACCCGCAGCAGCGCGTGTTCCTGGAGCTGTGCTGGGAATGCATCGAGCGCGCCGGCCATGTGCCCGACGCCGCCGAAGTGCCGGTGGGCGTGTTCGCCGGCATGTACAACGCCAGCTACTACCAGCGCAACGTGCTGGCGCACCCGGACCTGATCGAGAAGCAGGGCGCGTTCCAGGTGATGCTGGGCAACGAGAAGGACTACATCGCCACGCGCGTTTCGCACAAGCTCAACCTGACCGGCCCGGCGATCAGCGTGCACACCGCGTGCTCCACGTCGCTGGTCGCGATCAGCGAGGCGGTGGACAGCCTGCGCGCCGGCCGTTGCGGCATGGCGCTGGCCGGCGGCATCGCGGTGACCTGCCCGGTGCGCAGCGGCCACGTCTACCAGGAAGGCGGCATGCTGTCGGCCGACGGCCGCACGCGCAGCTTCGACGCGGCCGCCACCGGCACGGTGTTCAGCGATGGCGCGGCGGTGGTGCTGCTCAAGCGCCTGTCCGATGCCATCGCCGACGGCAATCCGGTCTACGCGGTGATCCGCGGCTCGGCGGTCAACAACGACGGCGGCCACAAGGCCAGCTTCACCGCGCCCAGCAGCGAAGGGCAGGCGGCGGTGATCGCGATGGCGCAGGCCGACGCCGGAGTGGAGCCGCGCAGCATCGGCTACGTCGAGACGCACGGCACGGCCACGCCGCTGGGCGACCCCATCGAGATCGAGGGACTGACCCGCGCCTTCCGCCTGGGCACCGACGACACCGGCTTCTGCGTCGTCGGTTCGGTGAAGAGCAACGTCGGCCACACGCTGATGGCGGCCGGCGCGGCCGGCGTCATCAAGACCGCGTTCGCGTTGCAGCACCGGCGCATCCCGGCCACGGTGCATTTCACCCAGGCCAACCCGGTCATCGATTTCGCGCGCACGCCCTTCACGGTCAACGGGCGGACGCACGACTGGCCGGCGCAGGAAGGGCAGCCGCGCCGCGCCGGCGTCAGCTCGTTCGGCGTGGGCGGCACCAATGCGCACGTGGTGATGGAAGAAGCGCCGGCGCTGCCGCCGTCCGAACCGGCCACCGGCGCGCAGTTGCTCGTGTTGTCGGCGCGCACGCCCGCGGCGCTGGCGCAGGCGGTCGCCCGGCTGGCGGACCACCTGGAAGCGCAGCCTGCGCAGAACCTGGCGGACGTGGCCTGGACGCTGGCGGTGGGCCGCAAGGCGTTCGCGCACCGCGTCGCAGTGGCGGCGGAAACGGTGGAAGCCGCCATCGGACAGCTGCGCAACGCCGACCTGGCCGCAGCCGCGGCCAAGAGCCGGCCCGTGCAGGCGGCCGACGTGGTGTTCATGTTCCCCGGCCAGGGCTGCCAGTACGCCGGCATGGGGCGCACGCTGCACCAACGCGAACCGGCGTTCCGCGAGGCGTTCGACGAATGCGCGCGGGTGCTGGACGTCGAACTGGGCCGGGACCTGCGCGGCATCGTGTTCGGCGACGACGCCGATGCGATGCTGCCCACGGCGATCATGCAGCCGGCGATCTTCAGCATCGAGTATTCGCTGGCGCGCTGGTGGATGGCGCAGGGCCTGCAACCGGCGGCGATGGTCGGCCACAGCGTGGGCGAGTTCGTCGCCGCGACGCTGGCCGGCGTGTTCGCCTTGCCGGACGCGCTGCGGCTGGTGGCACGCCGCGGCCGCCTGATGCAGGCGCAGCCTTCCGGCGCGATGCTGTCGGTGCGGCTGCCGCTGGATGCGCTGCTGCCGCGGCTGCCGGCGGCGTTGTCGCCGGCGGCGGAGAATGCGCCGGGCGCCTGCGTGGTCGCCGGCCCGCACGAGGACGTCGCCGCGTTCCAGCGGCAACTGGAAGGCGAGGGCGTGGCCTGCCGCGCGCTGAAGACGTCGCATGCCTTCCATTCGTCGATGATGGACGCGGTGGTGCCGGTGTTCCGCGCGGAGGTCGAAGCGCTGACGCGCAACGCGCCGCGCATCCCGATCATCTCCACGGCCACCGGCGACCGGCTGGACGAAGCTTCCGCCACGTCGCCCGACTACTGGGCGCGCCACCTGCGCGAGCCGGTGCGCTTCTCCACCGCCATCGCCAGGGCATTGGACGTCCCCGGGCGCGCGCTGCTGGAGATCGGCCCGCGCAACACCCTGGCCACCCTGTCGCGCCAGCAGCCGCTGCTGCAGAAGCAGCGCATCGCCGCCGTCGCGTCGCTGGCCGACGCCGCCGACGGCGAGCATGCCCAGTTGCTGGGCGCCTGGGGCCAGCTGTGGAGCCAGGGCGTGGCGCTGTCGCCGCAGCGGCTGGACCGCCGTGCGCAGCGCCGCCGGCTGTGCCTGCCGACCTATCCGTTCGAGAAAAAACGTTATTGGGTGGAACCGCAAGCCGCGGTGGCCAGCAATGTCGTTCCCCATCCCACCATCGTCGCGCGCGCGACCCTGGAGCCCCTGATGTCCGTCGTGTCCGAACCCGTCGCCCCCGTCATCGCCGACCGCAAGCCGCGCCTGGTGGCGCAGTTGAAGGAGGTGTTCGAGGATGTCGCCGGCTTCGACCTGTCCGATGCCGACGGCGACGCCAACTTCATCGAACTGGGCCTGGACAGCCTGATGCTGACCCAGGTGGCGTTGCAGTTGCAGAAGGAGTTCCCGGTCAAGATCACCTTCCGCCAGTTGATGGGCGAATGCGCCAGCCTGGATCGCCTGGCGCAGACGCTGGACGCGCAGCTTCCGCCCGAAGCCGCGCCCGCGCAGGCCGCGCCGGTTGCCACGGCACCGGCGGCAACGTCGGTGCCGGTGACGCCGGTGTCGTTGCCGCCGGTTCCCGCCGCCGCGCCGGTGGCGTTCGCGCCGGCGGCGATGCCTGCCCACGCGATGGGCGGCGACGGCGATGCCCTGCGCGGCCTGATCGCGCAGCAGATGCAGTTGATGTCGCAGCAGCTGGCCTTGCTGGCCGGTGCGGTGCCGGCGGTGCCTGCTCCGATTGCCGCATCTGTTCTGGTGGCGGCACCTGTCCCGGTCGCGCCCGCCGCTGCCGCGCCCGCACCGCAGATCGCAACGCCCGCACCCGCCGCCACGCCGACGGACGAGGAAGCCACCGCGCTCGCGCACACGCGCTACGACGTGAAGAAGGCCTTCGGCGCCATCGCCCGCATCGACGCGGCCGGCGGCATCGAGCTGAACGCCCACCAGCGCGATCGCCTGGACGGTTTCATCCGCCGCTACACCGCGCGCACCCCGAAGTCGAAGGCCTACACCCAGCAGCACCGCCCCCACATGGCCGACCCGCGCGTGGTCACGGGCTTCCGTCCGCTGACCAAGGAGATCGTCTACCAGATTGTCGTCGAGCGCTCGAAGGGGTCGCACGTGTGGGACATCGACGGGCACGAATACGTCGATGCGCTGAACGGTTTCGGCACCAGCCTGTTCGGCTGGCAGCCGGATTTCGTCGTCGATGCGGTCAGGCAACAGCTCGACGACGGCTACGAGATCGGCCCGATGCATCCGCTGGCCGGCGAGGTGTCGCAACTGGTCTGCGAACTGACCGGCCACGACCGCGCCGCCTTGTGCAACACTGGTTCGGAAGCGGTGCTGGGCGCGATGCGCATCGCGCGCACGGTGACCGGCCGCGAGACCATCGTGGTGTTCTCCGGTTCGTACCACGGCATCAACGACGAAGTGATCGTGCGCGGCACCAGGAAGCTGCGCGCGGTACCCGCTGCGCCGGGCATCCTGCGCAACACGGCGGAGAAGGTGCTGGTGCTGGACTACGGCACGCCGGAGACGCTGGAGATCATCCGCGAGCGCGCGCACGAGCTGGCCGCGGTGCTGGTGGAGCCGGTGCAGAGCCGGCGCCCGGACTTCCAGCCGGTCGAGTTCCTGAAGGAAGTGCGCAGGATCACCGCCGAATCCGGCGCGGCGCTGATCTTCGACGAGGTGATCACCGGCTTCCGCTCGCACCCGGGCGGTGCGCAGGCGCTGTTCGGCATCAAGGCCGACCTCGCCACCTACGGCAAGGTCGTCGGCGGCGGCTATCCGATCGGCGTGATGGCCGGCAAGCGCGAGTTCATGGACGCGCTGGACGGCGGCTACTGGCAGTACGGCGACGCATCGGTGCCCACGGTGGGCGTGACCTACTTCGCCGGCACCTTCGTGCGCCACCCGCTGACGCTGGCGGCGGCCAAGGCCTCGCTGCTGCACATGAAGGCGCACGGCGCCGCCCTGCAACAGAAACTCAACGAGCGCACCACGGCGATGGCCGAGGAGATCAACGCGTTCTGCGAACAGGTGGGCGCGCCGGTGCGGATCAAGCACTTCGCCTCGCTGTGGCGGACGCATTTCGACGAGGACCATCCGCTGCAGGACCTGCTGTTCGCGATGATGCGCAGCCGCGGCATCCACATCCTCGACAACTTCCCGTGCTTCTTCACCACCGCGCACAGCGAGGCGGATTTCCAGGCCATCATCCAGGCCTACAAGGAATCGGTGCAGGAACTGCAGGAAGCCGAGCTGCTGCCGCGCAGCGCGGCCACCTCGCGCACGGTGATGGATGCCGGCCAGCCCGTCGTGGCGGGCGCGCGCCTGGGCCGCGACCCGGAAGGCCGGCCGGCCTGGTACGTGCCCAACCCCGAAAGCCCCGGCCAGTACCTGAAGGTGGGCGCATGAGCGAGCCGATGGCCGTGCGGCGGAACGCGACCGTGGCCGTCGACTACGATCCGTTCGCCGGAGGCGCGCTGACGCGCGTGGTGCCGACCACCGAGCCGCAGCGCGAACTGTGGCTGGCGGCGCGGCTGGGCGACGATGCGTCGCTGGCCTACAACGAATCGGTGTCGCTGCACCTGCGCGGCGCGCTGGACACTGCCCGCCTGCAGCAGGCCCTGCAGGCCGTGGCCGAGCGCCATGACGCGCTGCGCGCCAGCTTCGGTCCGGACGGCGAGACCTTCTGCGTGCTGGAACCGGCGCCGCTGCTGCTGCCGTTCACCGACCTGTCCGGACTGGGCGAGGCCGAGCGCGCGGCGCAGCTGGCCGAGCGCAGGCGCGCCGGCGTGGAAACGCCGTTCGCGCTGGAGCAGGGCCGCCTGTTCCGCGCCGAACTGCTGCAACTGGCGCCGCAGGAACACGTGCTGCTGATGCACGCGCACCACATCGTCTGCGACGGCTGGTCGTGGTGGGTGATCGTGCGCGAGCTGGGCGCCGCCTATGCACAGGCTGCCGGCAGCCCCGCCGGCCTGCCCGGGGCGGAAAGCTATGCCGACTACGCGCTGGCCGAAGCGCTGCATCCCGCCGGTCCCGAGTTCAGGCGCGACGAGCAGTACTGGCTGTCGCGCTTCGCCGGCCAGGCGCCGGTGCTGGAACTGCCGACCGATCGCGCGCGTCCCGCGCGCCGCAGCTTCGCCTCGCAGCGCGAGGACTACGTGCTCGACGCGGACCTGGTGGCGGCGGTGCGCCGGCTGGGTGCGCGGCGCGGCGCCAGCCTGTTCGCCACGCTGCTGGGCGGCTTCGCCACGCTGCTGTCGCGCATCGCCGGGCAGGAGCAGGTGGTGGTGGGCATTCCCGCCGCCGGCCAGTCGGTGGACGGCCACGACCACCTGGTCGGCCACTGCGTCAACCTGCTGCCGCTGCGTTTCGACCTGCAGGCCGGCGACAGTTTCAATGCCGTGCTGGACGGCGCGCAGGACGTGCTGCTGGATGCCATCGAGCACCAGCGCTACACCTTCGGTACGCTGCTGAAGAAGCTGCGCATCGCGCGCGATCCCGCGCGGCTGCCGCTGGTCAGCGTGATGTTCAACATCGACCAGGCGCTGGACCAGGAGAAGAGCGGCTTCCCCGGCCTGGCCCTGGATTTCGCCACCAATCCGCGCCGGTACGAGAACTTCGAACTGTCCATCAACGCCGTGCAGGTCGATGGCAAGCTGCGGCTGGAAACCCAGTACAACACCGACCTGTTCGACGCGCAGACCGTGCGCCGCTGGCTGGCCGCCTACGAAAGCCTGCTGCGCGCCGCCTGCGAAAACCCGGACGAGCGCATCGCGCGGCTGCCGCTGGTGGGCGCGCCGGCGTTCGCCGAACTCGCCGCGCTGCAACCCGAGGCCACCGCCTTCGATCGCAACTGCCGCATGCACGAGCATTTCGAGCGCCAGTGCGACCGCGCGCCGGACCGCACCGCCGTGCGCAGCGACGAACAGGCGCTGAGCTACCGCCAACTGGAGGCGCGCGCCAACCGCATCGCCCACCTGCTGCGCCAGCGGGGCGTGCAGCGCGGCGCGCTGGTGGGCCTGGCGATGGACCGCGGCGCCGACATGCTGGCCGCGCTGCTGGGCATCCTCAAGGCAGGCGCCGGCTACGTGCCGCTGGACCCGCAGTTCCCGGCCGACCGGTTGGCCTACATGGCCAGCGATGCCGGATTGGCGGCGTTGCTGACGCAGCAGCGCCACGCTGCGCAGTTCGATCTGCGCGGCCGCCCGGTGCTGGCGCTGGACGGCCTGGCGGACGAACTCGCCGCGCAGCCGGAGCGCCGCCTGGGACGCGATGCCGGCGCGGCCGATCCCGAATCGCCCGCCTACGTCATCTACACCTCCGGTTCCACCGGTCGTCCCAAGGGCGTGCAGGTGCCGCACCGCGCCGTCTCCAACTTCATCGCCGCGATGCAGGCCGAGCCCGGCCTGGCCATCGACGACCGGCTGGTGGCGGTCACCACGCTGTCGTTCGACATCGCCGTGCTGGAACTGATGCTGCCATTGAGCGTGGGCGCCGAAGTCGTCCTCGCCGGCAAGGACACCGTGATCGACGGCGCGGCGCTGTCGGCGCTGCTGCAGTCCTCGCGCGCCACCGCCATGCAGGCCACGCCGGCCACCTGGCGCCTGCTGCTGGAAGCGGGCTGGCCGGGTAGCCCGGACTTCAAGGCGATGTGCGGTGGCGAACCGCTGCCGCCGGACCTGGCGCAGGCGCTGCTGCCGCGCTGCGGCGAACTGTGGAATCTGTACGGTCCCACCGAGACCACGGTGTGGTCCACCTGCATGCGCGTGCGGGCGGGGCAGGGCGGCCTTCCCGACATCCACATCGGCCGGCCCATCGCCAACACCCAGGTCTGGATCCTCGACGAACACGGCCAGCCGTGTCCGCGCGGCGTGCCGGGCGAAATCTGCATCGGCGGCGAAGGCGTCACCCTGGGTTACCTGGCGCGGCCGGAACTAACCGCCGACCGTTTCCTGCCCGACGCGTTCGCGGACGCCGGCAAGGGCTTCGGCACCGGCATCGCCGCGCCCACGCTGTACCGCACCGGCGACCGTGGCCGCTGGCGCGCGGACGGCAACCTGGAACACCTGGGCCGCCTGGATTTCCAGGTCAAGGTGCGCGGCTACCGGATCGAGCTGGGCGAGATCGAAAGCACGCTGCTGGCGCATCCCGCGCTGTCGCGCGCGGTCGCGATGGCGCGCGAGGACCGTCCCGGCGACGTGCGCCTGGTCGCCTACGTGGTGCCGGCGCCGTCCATCGAGGTGACCGATGCCACCCTGATCTCGCACCTGAAGCAGCGCTTGCCCGACTACATGGTGCCGCAGCATTTCGTGCGCCTGCCGTCGATTCCCTTGCTGCCCAACGGCAAGGTGGACCGCAAGTCGCTGCCTGCCCCGGAACCGGCGCAGGCGGCGGCGAACGCGGCCGTGGCCGTGGCGACGGAGCCGGCGCGGCCGCGCGACGCTTTGCAATCGCGCGTGCTGCAGGCGATGGAGGACGTGCTGGGGCGTCCCGGCCTGGGCATGGACGATGGTTTCTTCGAGTTCGGTGGCCATTCGCTGCTGGCCGCGCAGCTGTGCGCGCGCCTGGGCCGCGAACTGGACGTGCAGGTGCCGCTGCGGTTGCTGTTCGACGCGCCCAGCGCCCAGCACCTATCCGATGCATTGCGCGAGAAGGTGGCCCAGCCGCACGAATCGGCCTCGGCGGCGCTGGCCGTGCCGCGTCGCGCCGACCCGTCCACCGCGCCGATGACGCTGATGCAGCAGCGGCTGTGGGTGTTCGAGCAGATGGAGCCGGGCGGGGTGACCTACAACACGCCGTCCGCGCACCGCCTGCACGGGCCGATGGACGTGCAGGCGTTCGAGCGCGCGTTCCAGGAAATGGTCCGCCGGCAGGCCTCGCTGCGCACGATCATCGTGCCCGACGGCGATTCCGCCGTGCAGAAGGTGCTGGACCGCGTCGACATGCCGCTGCTGCCGCTGACCGACCTGTCGCACCTGCCGGAACCGCAGCGCATGGCCGCGCTGATGGAGGATCTGGAGGCGCAGACCGCGCAGCCCTTCGTGCTGGACCAGGCGCCGCTGTTCCGCGCCAGGTTCTACCGGTTGGGCGCAGAGGACCACGTCCTCTATTTCATGACCCACCACATCATCTGGGACGGGTGGTCGTTCGACGTGTTCTACACCGAGATGTCCGCGCTGTACGAAGCGTTCGTCGCCGGCGAACCGTCGCCGCTGCCCGAACTGGAGGTCAGTTACGGCGACTTCGCCGCGTGGCACCTGCAGCGCCTGGAAGGCGACGCCCTCCAGCGGCAGATCCAGCACTGGAAGCAGCACCTGGCCGGCGAACTGGAACCGCTGCACCTGCCGGAAGACAAGCCGCGCCCGGCCAAGGGCAGCGGTAACGGCGGTACCGACTGGGTGCACGTGGACGCGGCCACCACCGAGGCGCTGCGGCAGGTGGGCACGCGCGCCGGCGCGACGCTGTTCATGACCGTGCTGGCCGCCTACTACGTGCTGCTGCACCGGCTCAGCGGGCAGGGCGACCTGGTGGTGGGGCTGCCGTTCCGCAACCGGCATTCCGAGGCCATGGAAAAGGTCATGGGTTTCTTCGTCAACATGCTGCCGTTGCGGCGCCGGCTGGATCCGGCGATGCCGTTCCTGCAACTGGTGCAGGAGATCAAGGCCGGCGTGGTGGAGGCGTTCGAGTATCCGGACGTGCCGTTCGAGCACCTGGTGCGCGAACTGAAGGTGCCGCGCGATCCCAGCCGCTCGCCGATCTACCAGGCGCTGTTCTCGTTCCAGGACGTGCGCGCGCGCAACCTGCGCTGGGGCGAACTGGAGCATGAACATTTGTTGATGTTCCAGAAGGGCATGACCCACGACCTGGGCATCTGGTTCCTGGAGCACGGCAACGGCCTGTCCGGCGCGATGGGCTACAACACCGACATCCTGTCGGCCGATGGCGCGCGCGCCATCGGCGACCGCTTCGTCACCCTGTTGCAGTCGCTGTGCGACCAGCCGGAGCAGGCCATCGGCGATGCCAACCTGCTGTCGGAGCACGACCGCTCGCAGCTGGCGAGCTGGAATTCCACCGCCGCGCCCACGCCGCCGCAACGCACGATGCATGCGCTGCTGGCCGCGCAGGCGGCGCGTGCGCCGGAGCGCGTGGCGATCCGTTTCGAGAACCGGTCGCTGACCTACGCGCAGCTGGACGCGCGCAGCGCACGCATCGCCGACGCACTGGTGCAGCAGGGCGTGCGGCCCGGCGACCGTGTCGGCGTCTGCCTGGACCGCACGCCCGACCTGGTGGCCGCGATGGTGGCCGTGTGGAAGGCGGGCGCGACCTACGTGCCGCTGGATCCAGCGTATCCGCCGGACCGCCTGCATTTCATGGCCGAGGACGCGGGCCTGCGCCTGATCGTCGGCGAAGGCGATCTGGCCACGCCGCTGCGGTGGCCGCGCGAGCGCCTGTTGCTGCTCGATGCCGATGCGGCATCGATCGCGGCCGCGCCGGAGGTGGCCGCGGTGCGCGAAAACACGCTGGGCACGGCGGACACCACCGCCTACGTCATCTACACCTCCGGTTCCACCGGCAAGCCCAAGGGCGTGTGCGTGCCGCACGGCGCGGTGGTCAACTTCCTGGCCAGCATGGCGCGCGAGCCCGGCCTGCGCGAAGACGATCGCTTGCTGGCCGTCACCACCACCTCGTTCGACATCGCCGTGCTGGAACTGTACGGGCCGCTGTCGGTCGGCGCCGAAGTGGTGCTGGCCAGCCGCGAATCCGCCCTGGACGGCGAGGCGCTGGCGGCACTGATCCGCGACCACCGCATCACCGTGATGCAGGCCACGCCGTCCAGCTGGCGCCTGCTGCTGGACGCGGGCTGGCCCGGCAGTCCCGGTTTCAAGGCCCTGTGCGGCGGCGAACCGCTGCCGCAGGATCTGGCCGCCACCCTGCTGCCGCGCTGCGCCGAGCTGTGGAATATGTACGGTCCTACCGAAACCACGGTGTGGTCGACCTGCTCGCGCGTCGTGGCCGGTGCCGCGGGCGCCGTGGACATCCATATCGGCAAGCCGATCGCCAACACCACGGTGTGGGTGCTGGACCCGCGCGGCATGCTGTGTCCGCCGGGCGTGACCGGCGAACTGTTCATCGGTGGCGATGGCGTGACCCAAGGGTATCTGGACCGTCCCGAGCTGACCGCGGAACGCTTCGTGCCCGACCGCTTCGTCGCCCGCGGCAATGCGGCGTCGCCACGGTTGTACCGCACCGGCGACCGCGGCCGCTGGCGCCCGGATGGCGTGCTGGAGCACCAGGGCCGGCTGGACCACCAGGTCAAGATCCGCGGCTACCGCATCGAGCTGGGCGAAATCGAATCGCGGCTGGCGGCCGATCCGTCGGTGTCGCGGTCGCTGGTCATCGTGCGCGAGGACCGGCCCGGCGACGTGCGGCTGGTGGCGTACGTGGTGGCGGCCGCCGGCCGGCGCATCGACGAAGCGGCCTTGATGGCGTCGCTGCGGCAGGCGCTGCCGGGCTACATGGTGCCGCAGCACCTGCTGGTGCTGGATGCGATTCCGTTGCTGCCCAACGGCAAGGTGGACCGCAATGCCTTGCCCGCGCCGCAGGCGCAGGCGGCGCCCGTCCCCGTCGTGGCGGCGGCGGCGCCGGCGGCGGTGGTTCCCATCGCGCAGCCGGCCGCGCTCGTGGCGATGGCCGCGGCGGGCGCGGACGAGGACCCGCGCGTGTCCTACATGGTGCTGGTGTGGTCGGAAATCCTGGGGATTCCCGCTTCCGCGCAGGACAATTTCTTCGACCTGGGCGGGCATTCGATGCTGGCCGTGCAGATGGCCAACCGGGTGGCGCGCGATACCGGCTTCCGCATCAAGCTGATGCCGCTGGCCACGCAGACGCTGGAACAGATCGCGATGACGCTGCCGGCGGCGCAGTCGGCAGGGAATGCGCGCAAGGGCGGCTGGGGTGGACGCATGCTGAAGGGCATCACCCGCCTGTTCGGCGGAGCAGGGCAGAAGCGCTGATGGTGCAACCGCTGTATTTCGGCCCGCCGCAACGGACGCTGCTGGGCATGCGGCATGGTCCCGGCAATGGCGCCGACGCCGCGCGCGCTGTCACCGTGGCGCCGCCGCTGCTGCAGGAAGGCATCGCCACGCAGCGCGCGCTGTGGTGGCTGTGCGAGCAACTGGCCGGCGCGGGCGTGTCCTCGCTGCGCTTCGACTGGTACGGCAGCGGCGATTCCGGCGGCGCGTCGCAGCAGATGACGCTGGAAGGGCTGGCGCAGGACGCCGCCGCCGCCGCTGGCTGGTGGAACGGGCGCACGCCGCACCGCGTGCGCCAGTTGGGATTGCGCAGCGGCGCGTTCGGGCTGCTGCTCGCCGCTTCGCATTCGGCCGAACCGGTGGACCTGGTGCTGTGGGACCCGATCCTGTCCGGCGCCGCGCTGCTGGCGGAGTGGAAGCGCATGCACCAGGCGCAGCTGACCGGCGTGGGCCGCTATCCGTTTTCGACCACCGGACCGGGCGAAGACGATCTGCTCGGTTTCGATCCGGATGCCGCCTTCCTGCGCGCGCTGCACGATTGCGACCTGCACGATGCGTCGCTGCCCGCGGGCAGTCGCGTACTGGTCACGGGCTGGGAGCCGGGCGAAGGCATGCAGGCGTGGATCGACCGACTGGCGCGGTCGGGCGTGCGGGCGGAGTGGTGGCCGCTGGACACCGGCGACGCGCCGGCATGGGACGACCCGATGCAGTTCGAGAACCAGTTGTTCCCGCGCCGCGCGGCGGCCAGGCTGGCGGCGCGTCTGGCGGAGGTGGGCGAATGGGCATGATGCCGTCGCAGTCCGAGGCGGGATTGCTGCAGGAAGGCGGGGTGGTGGAGACGGCGCACGTCTTCGGCGAAGGGCTGGTCGGGATACTGGCGCGCCCGCGCGAGGTGGGCGACGCGCGTCCGGCGGTGATCCTGCTCAACGCGGGGCTGGTGCATCGCGCCGGTCCGTTCCGCGTCTACGCGCAGCTGGCGCGCGCGCTGGCGAGCTGCGGCTTCGCGGTGCTCCGCTTCGACCAGTCGGGCCTGGGCGACAGCGCCAACGGCGTGGGCGTGGTCACCGGGCCCGAGCGCAAGCATGCCGAAGCCGATGCCGCGATGCGCCTGGTCGCCGAACAGACCGGCATCGGCCGCTTCGTGCTGGCCGGCATCTGCTCCGGCGCCGACGACGCCTTCCGGTTGGCCGATGGCGATCCGCGCGTGGCCGGCATCGTGCTGATGGACGGCGTGGCGTACCGAACCACGGGCTACAAGCTGCAGCACTACGCCCCGCGCCTGCTCGATCCCGGCAAGGTGCTGCGCGGCGTGGGGCGCATGCTGCGGCGTGACGATGGCGCGCGCGCGCTGGACGAAGGCGATTTCCGCGACTTCCCCCCGCAGGACGAAGCCATCGCGCGACTGCGCCGGCTGGTGGAACGCGATGCGCGCGTGCTGCTGCTGTATACCGGCGGCGCCTCGCGCTATTTCAACCATGCCGGGCAGGCGAGGGAGTGCTTCGGGCCGGTGATGGACGCGCCGCAGGTCGGGCTGGAGTACTGGCCGGATTGCGACCACACGTTCTACCTGCGCAAGGATCGCCTGCGGCTCAACACGCGGTTCTCTTCCTGGCTCAGGGCGCAGTTCCCGGCGGTGCGCTGAGTTCAGGCCCCAGCCGCGTCCTCCTCGCCCGCCGCGCGTTGCCTGAGCACGCGCGCCGGGATGCCGCCCACGGTCGCCCCGGCGGGTACATCCGACAATACGACGGCATTGGCGCCCACGCGACAATGGTCGCCCAGCGTCACCGCGCCGATGATCTTTGCGCCGGCGCCGACGAAGACGTGGTTGCCCAGGACGGGAGAGACGTACTTCTCCGCGCCGATGGTCACCTGGTGTTCGATGTAGATGTGCGCGCCGCCGCGCACGCTGCCGTTGATCACCACGCCCTGGCTGTGGATCAGCACGAAGCACGGGCCGAAGTCGGCATGGCGGCCGATGATGCACTGGCCGAAGAAGGCGTTGAGCTTGTTGAAGACCATGGCCAGGGGCGCCAGCCGGTGGCGCTGGCACCATTGCATCAGCCGGTAGCACGCCATCGCGAAAGTGCCGTCGGTCAGCAGCGCCTTCGCCAGCGTGCGCGGGCGGTCGTCGCCGTAGCACCAGCGCGCCTTCGCCTTCAGGTCCTCGACAAACAGCATGGCGTCTCCCGCGCAGCGATCATTGGCCGTCGCAGCATACGTGGGCGGGCTGCGAGCGTCATCACCCGGACGCGTGCCGTCGGCGCGCGGGCCGTCCCGGCGGGCAAGGTGGCCGGACTGCGGCCCCGCATGCGTTTCATGGTGTGTTGGAGACATTGCCGGACGGCAGGGAACAGGGGTCGAGATGGGGGAGCCGCGGGTCATCGCATCGTTATCCGGGCCGGCCGCCGCCGTGCGGCGGTACGCCGGTGCGCGTCGCTCGCGCTCCTGCCACTGAAGGAGCGAACCATGGCGGATGCATCCGGCGCCGGCAGGCGCCAGCAACTGGCGCGCTGGTGCCATCGAGCGAACGTGCTGCCGCTGGTGGGCAGGTTGCGCGGCCTGTTCCTCAGCGATCTGCGGATACTGGCGTACCATCGGGTGCTGGATTGCAGCGATCCGGCCGGGTTCGATTTCGACCTGGAGCTGATCAGCGCCTCGACCGAGGCTTTCCGCGAACAGATGTCGGCGATCAAGCGCGATTTCGTGCCGATGCGCTTCGACCAGGTGATCGATTGCCTGGACCAGGGCGAACGCCTGCCGCCGCGGGCCACGCTGATCACCTTCGACGACGGCTACGACGACAACTACCGGGTCGCCTTCCCGATCCTGCGCGACCTGGACATGTCGGCGATGTTCTTCGTGTCCACCGGCCATATCGATTCCGGCGCGCCCTATGCGTACGACTGGGCGGTGCACATGATCTGCCGGACGCCGGACGACCGGCTGCATCTGCCGGAGGCCGGCATCGATTGGGCCTTGCCGGGCGACAACGCGGGCCGGCGCGAAGTGGCCAATCGTTTCCTGCGCGAGCTGAAGGGCTTTCCCGCGCCGCTGCAGGAACGGCTGATCGCGACGATGGAGCGGGAATGGGCGATGCCGCGCGCGCCACATGCGGATTGCCGCCCGATGTCGTGGGCCGAGGTGCGGGAGATGCAGGCCGGCGGCATGGAGATCGGTTCGCACGGCGTGCACCACCGCATGCTGGCCAAGATGCCGCGCGAGATGATGATCGAGGAGATCAACGAGTCCAAGCGCATGCTGGACGACCACCTGGCCGCGCCCGCGCAGGTGCTGTCCTATCCCGTCGGCGGCTTCGACGCCTACGACGAGACGGTGGTGGAAGCCGCGCGCGCGGCGGGCTTCCGCTTGGCGTGCAGCTACGTGCCGGGCACCAGCGTGCTGAGCGAGGACACGTTGTATGCGTTGCGCCGCCTGCACGTGGAGCGCTACGTGGATGCCGCCTGGTTCCGCGGCATGGTGGAAATGCCGGAGCTGTTCGGATGACGCGAAGGCAAGTAAGGGCGCTTGGCCGGATCCGCACATGTTCCCGATGATGATGATCTACCTGGTGCTGGTGATTATCCGGCCCCAGGATTATCCGGCGTTGCAGGATGCGATCCCGGTGCCGCTGCAGCAGGTCGCCCTGCTGGTGGCGGGCGTGGCGTGGCTGATGTCGGGCCGGCGCATGAACAGCGGTCCGCAGAACGTGCTGCTGCTGGCGTTCATGGCGGCGATGATGCTGTCGGTGGCCTTCAATGGCTGGGTGGGCGGGGCCGTGCAGGTGCTGCGCCTGTTCGGGCCGGTGGTGCTGTCGTATTTCCTGCTCTGCAACGCGATCTTCACGCGCGGCCGCATGAAGATCACCATGGCCGTGTTCAGCCTGTGCGCCACCGTGCTGGCCATCCACGGCATCGGCCAGGCGCAGACCGGCACCGGCTGGACCGGCATGACCCTGTCGCAGGGCACGCGCATCCAGTACGTCGGCATCTTCAGCGATCCCAACGACCTGGGCATGCTGTTCGTGATGTGCGTGCCGATGGCGATCTACCTGGGGCAGGGCGGCGGCTGGCTGGGCCTGAAGCGCCTGTTCTGGTGGGCGGTGGCCGCCACGCTGGTCTATGGCATCTACCTGACCGATTCGCGCGGCACAGTGCTGGCGCTGCTGTGCGTGTTCGGCGTGTACGTATGGCTGACGCGCGGGCTGGTGCTGGCCGGCAGCCTGGGCGCGATGGCGCTGGTCGCCCTGATGGCGATGCCGTCGCGCATGCAGGAACTGGAAGTGGGCGAGGAATCGGCGATGGACCGCGTGTATTCCTGGTACGAAGGCATGCAGATGTTCAGGGAAAACCCGATATTCGGCGTCGGCACGGGCGCATACACCGAGATCTACCAGCTCACCGCGCACAATTCGCTGGTGCTGGTGCTGGCCGAGATGGGCATCGTCGGCTTTACCTTGTGGTTGATGTTCATGGGCTACAGCTTCTGGATGATGATCAGGATCATGAAATGGCGGCCGACACGGGCCATGCTGGAGGACGAGGAGAACTTCGGCCCCGAGGTCCTGCACGAGTGGATGCAGGACCGTGCCATCGCCTTCGTCCTGTTGCTCTCCCTGTGCGCGTTCTCGGTGTGCGCCTTCTTCCTCAGCCGCACGTACGTGTCGATCCTGTATCTGTTCGTGGCCCTGGTGGTCGCCCATTTCGCCTGGGTGCGCAGGCGCTATCCGTGGGTGGCGGAGCTGCGCATCGGCCAGCACCTGTTGGCCTGGCCCGTGTTGTCGGCATGCGCCGCCATCGGCATGTACATGGTGGTTCGCATCCTGCTGGTGCTGGCATGACCGTGTCCTCCTCCATGCTCAGCCGCACCATGTTCTCGACGATCGCGATCTACACCGAGTTCGTGATCGGCATGCTGGTGTCCATCCTGATCGCCCGGCACCTGCAGCCGGCGGGATTCGGCACCTACAGCGTGGCCGTCTGGATGGTGGCGCTGGGCGTGGTGCTGGCCAACTCCGGCACCGGCACGGCCGCCATCAAGTTCGTCGCCGAACTGCGCGGCAGCGGGGACACCGCGCTGATCGCGCCCACGCTGGCCTACATCCGGCGCGCGCAACACGTCTTCCTGGCCGTGGTGCTGGCCATCGGCGGGGCGGCGATGCTGTTGGCGGGCGACCATGTGGTGCCGGAATTGCACCATGGACTGCTGACGGCATTCCTGGCGGTCTCCGTGGTGGTGCGCTCGCAGTACATGCTGAACATCGGCGCGGCCAAGGGCTTCGAGAACTTCCGCGTGCTGGCGGTGGTGGCGGGGGTGTCCGCGCCACTGACCCTGCTGATGGTGGCGGTGGCGGCCTGGCTGGACGCGCCGATCGAGGCGTTCCTGGGCATCTTCGTGCTGTCCGGTGTGGTGCTCTACCTGATGTCGCGCCGGCACGTGGCGCGGCTGATCCCGCCTTCGCCCGAGGGCATCGTGCTTCCGCCGGAACTGCTGGCGCGCGTGCGCCGGCACATGCGGTTGACCGCGGTCACCGTGAGCCTGGGCTTCCTGATCGGCAGCGAGATCGAAGTGCTGTTCCTCAAGATGTACGCCAGCGAAAGCATGGCGGGCCAGTTCAAGGTGGCCTACCAGCTGGCCAGTGGCGCGACGCAGCTGGTGCCGGGCGTGTTCGGTGCGATCCTGTTGCCGATGATGGCCAATGCGCTGAAGCAGAGCACGGAAGTGGCGGCGCAACGCTTCGTCACGTCCACCCGCTATCTGGCCCTGCTGGCGGCGCCGCTGATCGCCTTCGGCATGCTGTTTTCAGGCGCCATCGTCACCGTGCTGTACGGGAAGGCGTATGCGCCGGCCGGGCCGGTGTTCGCCGCCTGCCTGATGGGATTGGCCATCACCACCGCGACGCAGGGAGGTTCCAGCCTGCTGGTCAGCGCCGACCGGCAGACCAGCATCCTCAAGCTGCAGATCGTGCTGGTGATCCTGAAGCTCGCGCTGGGCATCGCGCTGATCAAGCTGTATGGCCTGGCCGGCGCGGTCTACGCCTTCTGGGTGGTATCGCTGGTATACGTGATGGTGGTCATCCGGCTGGCGATCCACACCTGCGGCACGTCTCCGCAGTGGGGCAAGCTGTTCCGCATCGCCCTGGCCGCGGTCATCGCCGCCGCCGTGGCCTATCCCGTGCTTCACCACCTGCCCGCCGTCGCGGCGATCCTCACCGGCGGCCTGGTGGTGTCCCTGGTCTACGTGTTGCTGACCTTCGCGTTCAACTGCTGGAGCCAGACGGACATCGAGCAGATGCAGGCGCTGCACGGCCGGCTGGGCAGGCGACGCATTCCGGCCGTGGATTTCCTGCTGGACCGCGCCCGCCAGCGTGCCTGACCCGGACGATCCGCCAGGCTGGCCTGAGCCCCCCGTGCTTCGCGTTTATCTGGAGCAATAGCACGCGGCCATGTCCGGTCCGCACCGTAGGGGGAATGCGTTGGGTACTCTGGCTTGGTTGTTGATCGCTTTGCTGGCGTTGATCGTGCTGGCCGCGAGCGGCATCTACGTGCTGTTGCGCATGCGCAACATGCAGATATGGATCGCGGACTACCTGCGGCCGCGGAAGCCGATGCGCGCCGAAGGTCCGGTGCACGTGCTGTTCTGCTTCGTCGACCACTTCGAGCCGATGTGGAAGGGCGCCGACCTGGACACCGAACGCGCCCGCGTGGACCGCTGGTGCCGCGACTACCGCGCGCTGGCCGGCCGCCACCGCGACGCCGATGGCCGCCCGCCGCAGCACAGTTTCTTCTATCCGGAAGAGGAATACCGCAAGGAGCACCTGGACAAGGTCGCGGCGATGTGCGCGGACGGCTTCGGCGAGATCGAGATCCACCTGCACCACGACAACGATACCGAAGCCAATTTCCGCGAATGCATGTCGCGCTTCGCCAGGACCCTGAACGAACAGCACGGCGCGCTGCCGGTGGACCCGGAAACCGGGCAGGTGAAGTTCGCCTTCATCCACGGCAACTGGTGCCTGGACAACTCGCGCAAGGACGGCCGCTGGTGCGGGCTGAACAACGAGCTGATCCTGCTGCGCGAACTGGGCTGCTATGCCGATTTCACCCTGCCCGCCGCGCCCAGCGAAGCGCAGACTTCCACCGTCAACCGCATCTACTACTCCGAGGACGACCCGCGGCGGCCGAAGTCGCACGACCGCGGCGTCCCCGTCCGCGTGGGCGGAAAGGCCAGCGGCGACCTGATGATCATCCAGGGCCCGCTGGCGCTGAACTGGAAGAGCCGTCGGATGGGCGTGGTGCCGCGGATCGAGAATTCCGACATCCGCCGCAGTTCGCCGCCGACGCCCGACCGCGTGGACGCCTGGGTCAAGGCCGGCATCCACGTGGAGGGACGGCCGGAATGGATCTTCGTCAAGATCCATACCCACGGCACGCAGGAACCGGACATGGACACGCTGCTCGGCGAGCCTTGCGAGAAAATGCACCGTTACCTGGAAGAACGCTACAACGACGGCGTGAACCATGTGCTGCACTACGTCAGTGCGCGCGAGATGTACAACATCGTCAAGGCCGCCGAAGCCGGCCTGGGCGGCAACCCGCACGATTACCGCGACTACGCGCTTCCGCCGCCGCCGTCGTCGTGGGCGGGCGCGCGCAATCGCGCCGCGCAGGAGGCCGCCGCGTGAAACGGGTGCCGGGCAGGGTGAGCGTGGTGATGCCGGCCTACAACGCGGCCGAAACGCTGGAAGCGTCGATGCAGTCGGTGCTGGGGCAGTCGCACGCCGACGTGGAACTGCTGGTGGTCGACGACGGCTCGCGCGATCGCAGCCGGGAAATCGTCGAGGAGGTTTCGCGCCGCGACCGTCGCGTCACCGGCATCGCGCTGACCGCCAACGGCGGCGTCTCCACCGCGCGCAATACCGGCATCGAAGCGGCCAGCGGGGAGTACGTCGCCTTCCTGGACAGCGACGACCGCTGGCACCCGGACAAGCTGAGGATCCAGCTGGAGGCGATGCGCGGCGCCGGCGCGCAGGTGGGTTACACGGCCTACCAGCGCGTCGATGGCGACGACCGCGTGCTGTCCACCGTGCATCCGCCGGCCAGCGTGGACTATGCCGGCATGCTGAAGGGCAATTGCATCGGCAACCTGACGGGGCTGTATGCGCGCGCATTGGGCGAAGTGCGCTTCCCCCGCGCCGGCCACGAGGACTACGTGTTCTGGCTGCGCGTCGTCCGCCTGGCCGGCAAGGCGGTCTGCACGGATCCGCTCGACCCGCTGGCGTACTACCTGGTGCGCCCGGGTTCGCTTTCCGCCAACAAGTGGCGCGCCGCCCGTTGGCAATGGCGCATCTACCGCGACTTCGAGGGCATTGGCGTGCTGCCGGCCAGCTGGTACTTCGTCAACTACGCCGCCAACGCGGTGATGAAGCGGATGTAGCGATCGAAGGGCCGGTTTCCGCCCAGCCGATCAATCCACGGCACGGGACATTGCCCGGCCCCGCGCATGTTCGCCCCGCACCGCGCCGGGCGGCCGGCCGATGACGCGCTTGAAGGCCCGGCTGAACGAGGCTTCGGAGTCGTAGCCCAGCCGATGGGCGGCGACGGCCACGCGCATGCCTTCCTGCGCGATCCAGCGGCGGGCCTGGAACATCTTCACCTTGGCCACGTACCTGGCCGGGCTCTCGCCGACGGTGCGGGTGAACGCTTCGGCGAACGTCGAGCGCGATGCGCCCATCAGCTCGGCCAGCACCGGTACGCTCCAGTCGCGTTCGGGCTCGGCGTGGATGGCGGCCATGACCTTGCCGATCCGCGGGCATTGCACGGCGGCGATCCAGCCGGTCGGGTCGCTGCAACCGCACTCCACCCACGTGCGGATGATGCTGGCGGCCAGCACGTCGGCCAAACGCGCGAGGATGCCGCAGGCGCCGATGCGGTCCAGCGACACCTCGCGCTCCATCGCCTCCAGCAGGCCGGGCACGGTCGCATCGCGCTGGACCAGCGCGCCGGCGTGCATCACCTCCGGCATCATCGCCAGCAGCGGGTGCAGGGGGTCCAGGTTGAAGCGCATGGCGCCGCAGAACATGACGCTGGAAGGAGCGGCGTCGTCGCGGGTGTCGTCGCCACGCACGAGGTAGATGTTCTCCGAGACCGGCACGCGGGCCAGTCGGTCGATCTCCACGGCCGGCACATCGGGCGCGCTCGCCAGGACATGGAAGCTGCCATGCGGAAACAGGACGGCGTCACCCGGTCGCAATCGCATCCATTCGGAGGACGCCGTGCGCAGCCAGCATTCTCCCTGGGCGACGAAATGGAAGTGCGCTTCGCGGCTGGCGGGAAAAGCGATCGCCCAGGGCGCCTGCATGACGCAGCGGCCGTACTCGACGCCTTCCAGCCGCAGCCCCAGCAGGACCTGGGTGAGCATGTCGCGCGCCTCGGGCGTCCCGGGGCCGGGTGTAGGCAGGGGTTCGGACGAATGGACAAGCATTTCGGCATTTGTGGCATGGGAACGCCGACATCTTACCCCTAAGCTGCGGGACCGTTTCAAGGATGTAGCCCCCACGTGTCCTCCACCGCCTGTTCCGAGTGCCCTGATCTTCCCCTTCCCGCCGATACCGCCATCGCGCCACGCTGGGCCGCCGTCGCCTCGCTGGCGCTGGGGGTGTTCGGTCTGGTCACCGCCGAGTTCCTGCCCGCCAGCCTGCTGACCGCGATGGCCGCCGACCTGGGCGTGAGCGAGGGCGCCGCCGGACAGACGGTCACCGCCACCGCGCTGATCGGCGCCATCGCCGCGCCTTCGATTCCCCTGCTCACGCGCCGCATCGACCGCAAGCATGTGATGCTCGCGCTGACCTTGCTGCTGGTGCTGTCCAATGCCCTGGCGGCCCTCTCGGACAGCCTGCCGCTCCTGCTCGTCGCCCGGGTGATGTTGGGCGTCGCACTGGGCGGCTTCTGGTCGATGTCGGCGGCGCTGGCCATGCGCCTGGTGCCCGAGCACCACTTCGCGCGGGCGATGTCGATCATCCTGACCGGGGTGTCCGTCGCGACCGTCTGCGCCGCCCCGATAGGCGCCTGGATGGGCGAACTGTGGGGATGGCGCAGCGCATTCGTCGCGGCGGGCGCGGTCAGCGTGGTGACCCTGGCGGCGCAGTTGTTCTCGCTGCCGGCGCTGCCCCCGAAAGCCAACCCGGATCTGCGCGTGCTGGGCGAACTGCTGTCGCGCCCCGGCGTGCGCATGGCCCTGCTGGCCGTGCTGCTGGTGATCTCGGGACACTTCGCCGGCTTCACCTACATCCGTCCGTTGATGGAGAACGTCGCCGGACTCTCGGTGGGCGCCGTCTCGGCGATCCTGTTGGGCTACGGCATCGGCGGCTTTTTCGGCAACTTCGTCGGCGGCTACATCGCCGGACGCAGCGAGCGCCAGGCCATCGTCTTCGGCGGCACGCTGATCGCCGTGCTGGCGGCCAGCCTGCTGCTGGCGGGCCACTCGTCCACCGTCACCGCCATTGCCGTCGTGCTGTGGGGCTTCGCCTTCGGCGCGTTCCCGGTCGGTTTCCAGGTCTGGATCGTGCGCGCCGCTCCCGATCAGGCCGAAGGCGCAGGCGGCCTGCTGGTCGCCGCGTTCCAGATCGCCATCGCCACCGGCGCCATCGGCGGCGGGTTGCTGGTCGATCATGTCGGTGCGACCGGAGGCCCGCTGTTCGCCGTCGTCGCGATGACCTTGGGAACACTGCTGACCCTGCGGTACGGCCCGGGCGCAGTGGCGATGCAGGGCAGTGCCACTACGCCATCCAGCGCTCGGACTGATTGACGGAATGCAAGGAACGCCGATGAACGCCGATGCCACGTCCAACCGCCGCATCCTGCTCGCGGCGCATCCCAAGGGCCTGCCGGCGCGGCAGGATTTCCGCCTCGACACGCAGCCGGTCCCGGTGCCGGCCGATGGGCAAGTCCTGCTGCGCACGCTGCATCTTTCGCTCGATCCGTACATGCGCAACCTGATGGACGAAATCGGCCCCGGCTATGCGCCGCCGGTGGCGCTGGGCGAACCGATGGTGGGCGGCACGGTCAGCCGTATCGTCGCCTCGCGCAATCCGGGCTTCCATGAAGGCCAACTGGTGCTCGCCAATGCGGGATGGCAGGACTACGCGCTGTCGGATGGATCGGACCTGCGGCTGCTGGACGGCATGGCGCAGCCGTCCCTGGCGTTGGGAGGCCTGGGGATGCCGGGCTTCACCGCGTATGTCGGACTGCTCGACATCGGCCAGCCGCGTCCCGGCGAGACCGTGGTCGTGGCGGCGGCGACCGGCGCGGTCGGTGCCGTGGTCGGGCAACTGGCCAGGCTCAAGGGCGCGCGCGTGGTCGGGATCGCCGGCGGCGCCGACAAGTGCCGCTATGCCGTCGAAGCATTGGGTTTCGACGCATGCCTGGACCGACGCGAAGGGCAACTGCATGAGCGCCTCGCGGCAGCCTGTCCTAATGGCATCGACGTATATTTCGAGAACGTCGGCGGCGCCGTGCTGGATGCCGTGCTTCCGCTGCTCAACCTGGGCGCGCGCGTGCCCGTCTGCGGCTTCATCGCGCACTACAACCAGGCGCCGTCGTCCCCACGCCAGGACCTGCGACCACAGTTGCTGGCCACCGTGTTGCAGAAACGCGTTCGCATGCAGGGCTTCATCATCCTCGACCACTACGCCGATCGTTTCGAGAAGTTCCGCCGCGACATGGAGCAGTGGCTTGCCGAGGGACGGGTGAAACTGCGCGAGGATCGGGTCGAAGGACTGGAACAGGCGCCGGCGGCCTTCGTGGGACTGCTCGAGGGCAGGAACTTCGGCAAGCTCATCGTGGATGTCGCGCCGGCGGGGTGAAGGATTCAATCGCAGAGGGGATGTATGCGGCCCATGGGTTCTGCCGCGCATGCGCCATGACGGATTTCTCCGGTCATGGCGCGGGCATTTCCGTCAGGCTGCGCCCGCGTCGTGCTCATGCCCGGGACGCGGCCAATGCGCTTCCACGTGGTGCACGGCGCCATCGTCGACCAGCGGGAATTCGAAGCCCGGCTGTTCCACGCCATCCAGCCGCAGCAGCGCGGGTCCCGCATCGCTTTGCTTCACCTGGATCGTGTACACGCTGGTCCCGTGGCGGTAACGCAGCCGGTAGTCCGGCCACTCGGCGGGCAGGCAGGGCTTCAGCGAAAGACGGTCGCCCGTGCGCTGCAGGCCCAGCAGGGATTCGGTCAACAGCCGGTACATCCAACCCGCCGAACCGGTGTACCAGGTCCACCCGCCGCGGCCGACGTGCGGCGCCACGCCGTACACATCGGCCGCCAGCACGTAGGGCTCCACCTTGTAGATGGCGGCAGCCCGGGCGTCCAGCGAGTGATGGATGGGGTTGATCATGCGCGCCAGCTCCCACGCCCGCGCCGCATCGCCCTGGTGGGCGAACGCCATCGCCGCCCACACCGCGGCATGCGTGTACTGGCCGCCGTTCTCGCGGACGCCGGGTACGTAGCCGCGGATGTAGCCGGGATCCTTGGCGGTCTTGTCGAACGGCGGGTCGAGCAACTGGATCAGCCCCGCCTCGCGCCTGACGAGGTGACGGTCCAGCGAGGCCATGGCTTGCCGCGCGCGCGCGGGATCCGCGGCGCCCGACAGCACGGACCAGCTCTGCGAAATGGAGTCGATCCGGCATTCGTCGCTCTGCGCGGAGCCCAGGGGAGTGCCGTCGTCGAACCAGGCGCGGCGATACCATTGCCCGTCCCAGGCATGGGTTTCGAGGTTCCCGCGCAGGCGTTGCGCCTGCTCGGTGCAATACGTGGCGAACGCATCGTCGCCACGCGCTTGCGCCACGTCCGCGAAACGTCGCAGGACGTCGAAAAGGAAGAAGCCCAGCCACACGCTCTCGCCACGGCCGGCTTCGCCGACCCGGTTCATGCCGTCGTTCCAGTCGCCGGTACCGATCAACGGCAGGCCGCGTTCGCCCAGCAGGCTGCAACCGCGCTGCAGCGCCAGCACGCAGTGCTGGTAGAAGGACTGCTGCACGTAGGACGCCGCGGGCATGTCGTAGTAGGACTCTTCGTCGGGATTGACCGGGCGGCCATCGATGAAGCGCACCTGCTCGTCCAGCACGCCGGTGTCGCCGGTGACCTGCAGGTAGCGGCAGGCCGCCAACGGCAGCCAGAGATAGTCGTCCGAACAGCGCGTGCGCACGCCGCGGCCCTGCGGCGGATGCCACCAGTGCAGCACGTCGCCCTGCGGGAACTGGTGGGCCGCGCACAGCAGCAGGTGTTCGCGGGTCAGCGCCGGCTTCGCATGGATGGTCGCCATGGTGTCCTGCAACTGGTCGCGGAAGCCGAACGCGCCGCCGGACTGGTAGTACCCGCTGCGCGCCACGTAACGGCAGGCCAGCGTCTGGTACATCAACCAGCCGTTGACCAGGGCGTCGACGCCGGGATCCGGCGTCTCCACCTGCACGGTCGTCAGCAGTTCGCGCCAGTGCACGCGGAGGGCATCCAGCGCATCGTGCGCGCGATCGACACCCTGTACCTTGACGGCCAGTCGCAGCGCTTCGCTGCGGTCCCTGCCCATGCCCAGGCGGAACACCGTCTCCGACGCCTGCCCATCCAGCAAGGCCAGCGGCACCTGGATGGCGGCGCAGGGATCCAGGCCCACGCCCAGCCGGCCGGACAGGCGCTCGCGGCGCAATCCGGCGGGGTCGCCCAGGCTGCCATTGCGGCCCAGGAACTCGGTGCGGTCGGAGGTGTAGCTGCAGCCGCTGGCGTCGGTGTCGAAGAAGGCGACGCGCCCGTTGAACTCCGTGTTGTAGGGATTGCGCGCGGTCAGCACGCCGCTGTCGGCATCCAGCTCGCTGACGATGTGCATCTGCGATTTGACGCGCAGGTCGCCCAACACCCATTCCACGTAACCGGTCGCCGAGAGCCGGCGCGCGCGGCCGGACAGGTTGCGCACCTTCAGCACCGAGAACTTCACCGCATCCTCGACCGCCACGTAGATCCACAGCTCGCTGGCGATGCCGTCCTCCATGTGTTCGTAAACGCTGTAGCCGAAGCCGTGGCGCGTGCGATAGGCGCCATGCCCGCGACAGGGAAGGGGCATGGGCGACCACACATGGCCGGTGTCCTCGTCGCGCAGGTAGAACGCCTCGCCGCCGCTGTCGGCGACCGGATCGTTGTGCCAGGGCGTTAGCCGGAACTCGTGCGCGTTCTCGAACCAGGTGTAGCCCGCCATGCTCTCGCTGACGACCGTCCCCAGCTTTTCGTTCGCCAGCACGTTGGACCACGGCGCCGGCGTCGGGACGCCCTCGCGCGTGATGATGACGTACTCGCGGCCATCGGCGGAGAAGGCGCCGGTGCCATTGTCGTAGAGGAATTCGCTGGCCACCGTTTCGAACGGCCAGGTGTCGTCGGCTTCCTCCGTGTCGGCGGACGGCGGCAGTCCGGTGGATGCGTCCGCTTCGGCCATGTCGCGCTGTTCTTCCAGCGGCCCTTCGGCCAGCAAGGGCGGGATGGTCCGCTCCGCGGGTTCGTGGCGGCCGACCTGCGCCGCCAGGGTGCCCTGCTGGTCGCTGATGATCACTCGCGCGACCGATTGCAGCAGGATGCGGTCCTCCTGCGACATCTGGTGGCCGGGGCGCACGAAGATGCCGCCGGGGCGGTCCAGCACGTTGGCTTCGGGGTCGGTCGAGACCATCTCCAGGATCTGGTCCTGCAACTGCTGGCGGTAGCCCGCCTGGCTCTCGTTCCAGATCACCAGGTCGGCGCGCAATCCCTTCAGGCGCCAGTACGCGTGCGCCTGCACCATCTTGCGCACCAGCTCGATGTTGTCCGCGTCGGCGATCTGCAGCAGCACGATGGGCAGGTCGCCGGAGATCGCATGTCCCCACAGCCCGGATTGGCCGCGCTGGTTCTGCAGCAGGACTTCGGGATCGGCGCGCAGCAACGGGTGCGCATAGACGATCAGCCCGGCCAGCCGCTCGTAGAGCTGCGCATCGGCCTGGGAGGCGTTGATCTGGCGCCTGACCACCTGGCTGTGGGTCCAGGCCAGGTCGAACACGCGGTCGGCCAGGCGGCGGTCGCGGTACTTGTCCACCAGTTCCATGCAGGCGTCCCGGTCCACGCCCACGCCCTGCACCATGTCGATCATCGCGGTCTGTTCCGGCGCCAGTTCGATCCGGCAGCGGATCGCCACGATGGGATCCAGCACCGAACCCTCGCTGTCCGAGAGGACTTCCTGCGCCGACAGCGCGTGCGGCGCGCGCGGGGTATTGCCGCGGCCGAGGAAGCGGGCACGGTCGGTCTCGTAGGAGATCGCGCCGATGTCGGCGTCGTGCACCGCGATCAGGTGGAACATCCAGGGCGGCACCTCGTCGTGCGCGCGCGGCCGGCGCGTGCACAGCAGCGCCTGTTTCTCCCGTACGATCTCCGACTGCACGAACAGGTTGCTGAAGGCCGGGTGCAGCTCGTCGGCGATGGCCGGGGCCAGCACCACTTCGGCGTAGGTGGTGATCTCTATCGTGCGCGTGCGCCGGCCGCGGTTGCTCAGCCGGAGCCGGCGCAGTTCGATGTCGTCTTCGGCGGAGATGGCGATCTCCAGGTGGCTTTCGTAGCCGCGCTTGCGTCCGCGGAATTCGGCCTTGGCGTCGGAGAAGATCGCCTCGTACTGCTCCACCGGCACGCAGGTCGGCTGCAGCGAGGTGGACCAGAACTCGCCGCTCTCCACGTCGCGCAGGTAGCAGAAGCTGCCCCAGTGGTCGCGGGTGCCGTCCTCGCGCCAGCGCGTGATCGCCATGTCCCTCTGCCGGGCGTAGCCGCCGCCGGCGTTGGTCAGCAGGCCGTGGTAGCGCCCGTTGGAAAGCAGCTGCACGGCCGGCCGCGAGGTGTCCGGTTCGCGGAAGATGCGCAGCTGCGTCTCGGTTTCGGCCGGGGTGGCGCGCGTGCCCAGGGCCTCGGCCTCGTGCGGGTGGAACACGCCGGTGTGCGGGATGCGTTCCTGCAGCAGCAACAAGGTGGCCTGGAACTCGGCATCGGCGACGAAGCGTTGCTGCATGGGTTGCTGGCGCAGCAGATGGTCGAGCGAGAGCAGGCCCATGCCCTGGTGGTGGGCCATGAAGGAACGCACCACCACGCATTCCTGCCCGGGCGGCACGCGCGTCGGCGTGTAGTCGATGGCTTCGTACAGGCCGAAATGGCCATCGAAGCCGAGTGCGGTCAGGCGCTGGAGGTTCTGGCAGGCCGCTTCCGGCGCCACCATCAGCGCCATCATGCTGGCGTAGGGCGCGACGACCAGGTCCTGGCCCAGGCCGCGCTTCAAGCCCAGCCCGGGCACGCCGAACGCGCGGTACTGGTAGTTCATGCGCGCATCCACCGTGTTGTAGCCCGACTCCGAGATGCCCCAGGGCACGTCGTGGTGCGCGCCATGCATGATCTGCGCTTCCACGGCGTGGCGCGACGTCTGGTCGAGCAGGGTGTCCCGGTAGCTGGGCATGACCAGCTGCGGCATCAGGTACTCGAACATCGAGCCGCTCCACGACAACAGCGTGGCATCGCCATTGACCTCGGTCAGCAGCCGGCCCAGCGCGAACCAGCTTTCCTGCGGCAACTGCCCCTGCGCGATGGCCACGAAGCTGCACAGCCGCGCCTCGGAGGCCAGCAGGTCGTAGTAACCGGCATCCAGGCGGTGCTCGTCCAGGTTGTAGCCGATCGCCAGCAGGCGGCGCGCACGGTCGTAGAGGAACTCGTAGTCCATCAGCGAGAACTGCCCGGCGATGTGCGCCAGCCTTTCCAACTGGTGGATACGTTCGCGCGCACGCTTTCTTGCCAGCGGGCTGGCGGATCGCTCCTGCAACTCGCGCAGGGTGGGTATGGGTTCGCCTTCGGCGGCCCCGGTGCGAGCGTCCTGCGACAGCAGGTCGGGAACGAAGAACACCAACTCCGCATGCGCGGACTGGCACGCTTCGGCCAGCGCCGTGGGCCAATGGGGAACATCCGCGTCTTCCGGCACGGTGGCGGGCCATGCGGTCGCGATCTCGTCGGCGTGCGCCATCAACTGCGTCAGCACGCGTTCCGCATCGCGCACGGTGGCGGGCGGTTGCGCCAGCGCCATCGCGAGCGCGGCGCGGAAGTCGACCAACGCCCGGGCCAACGCATCGCCATCGGGGCGAGCGGCCTGGCGCGCTTCCTCCAGTACGCCCAGGGTGTCGGCCAGTCCGTCGAACGTGCGGGGCGCCAGCACCGGCGCGTCGGCCAGCGCCAGCAATCCCTGGCGCAGCGTCAGCAGGTGGCCGGCCAGGTTGCCGCTGTCGACCGTGGAGATGTAGTGCGGGGGCAGCGGCTGCAGCGTCTCGGTGTCGTACCAGTTGTAGAAATGCCCGCGGTGGCGCGGCAGGGTTTCCAGCGTGGCGAACGCCAGGCGCGTGCGTTCCATCACGCCGCCCGCCTGCAGGTAGCCGAAATCGTAGGCCGACAGGTTGGCCAGCAGCGACAGGCCGATGTTGGTCGGCGAGGTGCGGCGCGCCACCACCAGCGCGGGATGTTCCTGGATGTTGTCCGGCGGCAGCCAGTGGTCCTCGGCGCGCACGTAGGTTTCGAAGAACGCCCAGGTACGGCGGGCCAGGCGGCCGAGGAAAGCCAATTGGCCGGCGGAGAGGTTCGCGCCGCGATGCAGGGTGGGACGGCCCAGCCAGGCCATGATGGCGGGCGACATCAGCCACAGCGCCAGCAACGGAGCGGCCGCCCACAGCGACAGCGGCCGGATGGACGCCAACGACACCGCGACGGCCACGGCGAACAACGGTGCCGGCGCCATGCTGCGCAATTCCGCGCCGATGCCGCTGCCCAGGCCGCGTTCCACTTCGCTGGACGGGTTCCATTGCAACAGGTGCCGGCGACTGACCAGCAATCGCCACAGGGTGCGCGCGATCGCGCCCAGCGCCATGAATGCCTCGTACGGCAGGCAGGCCAGGTTGACCAGCGCGCGCAGCAACTGGCGCAGGGTGGACTTGCCCACCTGCACCAGATGCGTTTCCAGCGGCATGCCCACCGGGATGGCGAAGACATCGCGCAGCGCCGGCACCACTATCGGCAACAGCCACAGGCTCAACAGCCATGCCGTCCAGGCCAGCGGCTGCGGCGAGAACATCCAGCCCAGCACCAGCAATGCGGTGGTGGCCGCCGGCACCAAGCTCCGGCGCAGGTTGTCCAGCAGCTTGCCGCGCGACAGCCAGGACAGCGGATTGCGTTCGTGGCTGCCATCGCGGCGCGGTACCCACGGCAGCAGCCAGGGCAGCAGTTGCCAGTCGCCGCGTATCCAGCGGTAGCGCCGTTTCACGTCCGCCGCGTAGCGCGTGGGATAGTCCTCGAACAGGCGCACGTCGCTGACCAGTCCGGCGCGTGCGTAGCAGCCTTCCAGCAGGTCGTGGCTGAGGATGCGGTTGTCCGGGAAGCGGTCCGCCAGTGCGTATTCGAACGCGTCCACGTCGTAGATGCCCTTGCCGACGAAGGAGCCTTCGCCGAACAGGTCCTGGTACACGTCGGACACGGTGCGCGTATAGGGATCGATGCCCGGCTCGCTGCCGAACATGCGCGCATAGGGCGAGCTTTGGCGTCCGCCGAGGCTGGTGCCCACGCTGGGCTGCAGGATGCCGTAGCCGCGCACGACGCGGCGATGGCGCGCGTCGAAGCGGGCATGGTTCAGCGGATGCGCCAGGGTGCCGACGAATTCGCGCGCGGCATCGCGCGGCAACCGGGTGTCCGTATCCAGGGTGATCACGTAACGCACCTGCGCCAGTGCGCCGGTCTTGCCGGTCACCTGCAGGAAATCCTCCTTGGAGCCGCCGCGCAGCAGCCGGTTCAATGCCGCCAGCTTGCCGCGCTTGCGCTCGTAGCCCATCCAGCGCCGTTCGCGCTCGTTCCATTGGCGCGGCCGGTGGAACAGGAAGAACAGATCGCCGCTTTCGGGCGCATAGCGGCTGTTGAGCCGGTCTATCTGCCGCGCCGCGCGCGCCAGCAAGGCTTCATCGGTCGGCAGCGAGGCCTGGTCGGCATCCAGGAAATCGGTGAGCAGGGCGAAGTGCAGGTGCCGGTCGCGGTTGGCCAGGAAACGCACTTCCAGCCCTTCGACCAGGCTGTCCACGCCGTCCGCGCTGCCCAGCATGCTGGGCACCACCACCAGCGTGCGCGATTCCGCCGGTATCCCTCTGGAAAAATCCATGCGTGGCAGCGGCCGCGGCGGCACCAGCAAGGTGGCCGCCCAGTTGACCAGGGCGATGCCCAGTTCGCTGAACGCCAGTATCGCCAGCGCCGCGAGCAGCCACAGCGGCAAGCCGTGCACCGGCATGCCGGCGGCCAGCAATCCCCAGGTGAACAGCCCGATGATCGCGGCGATCGGCACCAGGTAGGCCAGCAGGGGAATACGATGGGGCCGCAGGCGCACGGGCCGGCTCTGCGGGGATGCGGCCATGGCGGCCCGTGTCTGCGTCACGCCATCGTCCACCAGGTAGAACCCCACGTGCGCCTCGTGCCCCTGGGGATTGGCATCGGCCGCCGCCCGTGCCAAGCGCAGGACGGTATCCGCCACGTCCTGCTCGCTGGCGCCACCCAGGCGCGCGATCTTCTCCACCACGTGCCGGTAGCTGTCGCGGGTGCTGAAATCCATCGATGCGTAGGTGCGGGCAGGGTCCTGGCGCAGGCTGCGCTCCACCACGCTCATGTCCTCAACGAATTCCCGCCAATCCATGTTGGCCAGGAAACGCAGGCTGCCGATGCTGTTGCTGATCGACACTTGGTCGGCCGCCTGCTGCTGGCTTTCCAGGTGCACCAGTTCCTCGATGCGGTGACCGCCGTCGGCGGTCCACTGTTCCAGCCAGGTGATCGGCATGGAGAACACGCCGCCACGGCCCTGCAGCCCGCGGGTCAGTTCGGAGACGAACGCGCCCGACAAGGGCGGCTGGGAGCGTGCCATGTCGGCGATCACCAGCACCACGTTCTTCGGGCTTTCCGCCGCCGTCTTGTTCAGCAGCCCGGCCCATTCGTTGGCCAGCCGATGGTCTGCGCCGTCGCGCATCACCCGCACCGCCATCCGCCGCAGGTTGTCGATCAGCGCCAGCCTGAGCATGATCGGTATCGCCCACAGTTCGCCCAGTTTCAGCGGCGCGATGGACTGGTAGGCGGCGACGAAGCGGCCGAGGGTTTCCGCATCGATGCGGCCGTCGCCATGCGCGATGGCTTCCAGCGACAGGTCGTACACGCGCGGCAGGCCGGCGGAAGGCCCCTGGCTCAACGAGGGAAGCTGGCGGCTGTAGCCCTTGGGAAGATGCCGGCGCGAGGTCTGGATCTGTTCTTCCACCAGGTAGTAGTTGTCCAGCAGCCACTCGCCGGCGGGCGTGATGCGTATTTCGTCCTGCACCATCCGGGTCAACAGCGTACAGACGTCATCCAGCAGGCCTTCGTTCTCCGCCAGCCGGTCCAGCAGCCGTTCGGGACCGGGGCGTGCGTGCAGGCGATGAGAGCGGGCCAGCATCCTGCCGTGCAGTTCCATCTGTTCTGCATTGAACAGCTGCGAACGCAAAGGTTCTTCCGCCTGCAGCGTCCTCTTGGTCGCCGCGCGTCGCCAGCGCCACAAGCGCCTGCGCAGGCGTAACCAACGACTGAAAATCCTCCAGACCTGGGGCATCGGGAATCCTGGGGGACAAGGCGCCCGCTGTGAGGGCCATCATCGCATCCCCGCGGCAACAAGTGTGTGAAACCCGTGCGCGCCGTCTTCTCCGCCATGCCGGGACGGTCTTCAGCGTGTCGTATCGACCGGTCGGATCCACGACCGGGAGCAAAGGCTTTCCGTCGCGACGACCCCCGTGCGCCGGTGCATCCGCTCGATGCCGGCCGTTTCGCGCCGGAACGCACATGGTCGGGATCGCCGGCCTCATTCGCGGCTTCGTGGATGCGCAGTGGATGGATCGGGAGCGGCGCCGCATGCCTGGTTTTCGATATTCCCGAATCCATCGAGCCGGGGCGGCATGCGCCTCAAAAAAAGAAAAACGGCAGGAATTTCTTCCTGCCGCATGCAGTCCTTTGCGCTCGACGTTTAGTGCTTCGTCACGGTCGGGATATTGACCTTGTCGATGCCATGGATCATGCCGTTGCTCGATGCGAGATCGGCCACGGTGATCTGGGCGCCGTCGATGCTCAGCTTGTCGCCTGCCAGCTTGATGGGGGCCGGCTGGCCATTCACCGTCCTGGCGTTGTCCCACTTGCCCACGTCCGCCGTGCTGCGGCGACCGTTGACGACGTGGTAGTTCAGGATGGAGGCGAGTTGCTCCTTGTTCTCGGGCTTGAACAGTTCGTCCAGCTTGCCGGCGGGCAGCTTCTCGAAAGCGGCATCGGTCGGCGCGAACACGGTGAACGGACCGGCGCCGCCCAGGGTGTCCTTCATGCCGGCCTTGTCGACCGCACGGGCGAAGGTCTTGAACGAGCCGTTGGCGGCGGCCGTGTCGAGGAGGTTCTTCACCGGGGTCTTGGTTTCTTGGTTCATGTTCATGGGTATTGTTCCTGCTTAGGGATCCGCTCGCGGCGAATCCAGGATGGCCTGGGCCAAGGCTCCCCGAAGATTCGGGGAACTGGAACTCAATGCGGAGGAATGAGTGGAAGTGCAGCGCGGCTTGAGGAGCCGTTGCGGCATTGCGCCGTAACTCGTTGACCATAGGCTTGCGCCCGTTACTTCACTGTGACGGGCGACCGTCGGTCAGAAACGCGCGTTGCGGCGCCGCGCGACTGCTACTGTGGGACGCTGCCGGAATACGGCGTTTCTTCCGTCTACATCCCGCGCCCGCCATGTGCCGGTCCGCACGCTGCAGAAACTGCCATGAGAAGGAATGACCAACACCCCATCGTCCATGGGGATTTCGGCCAGCGTGTTTCCGGCCAGCAATGGATGGTGGCGATGGAGAGCGCGGAGAACGAAGGCTGGCCCATGCCGCCATCTTCCGGCGAAGCCTCGCCCTCCATCGCGAGGACCGGTTTCATCCGGCGCAGCGCCACCCGCGTCATCCATCATTTCCACAACAAGTATCGCTTCTGGTCCGGTTTGCCAGGCTTGGTCAGACGGACGTCGCCTTAGAATTAATTCCAGCTGCTTTCGGCTTGGCCTTGTCGTGGCGTAGATTCGGTCCGCGCAGCCTGCATCGTCGATCGTCGCCCGGTGGATGACGGAAACGGCGATCGCTCCCATCCGCCGGAACGACAGGCCGGAGGGTAAACGGCGCGTTCATCGCTACCCTGTAGTCTTCCGAAAGGGCCCATCGAGCGGACCGTATCCGGAAGAGAAGCCAATGGCAGTCCCGACCAAGGCCACGGCCTTGATGGCGCGCATCAAGTACCAGCTCAGGCCCGTGGGGACCACCACCCTGGGGCGCTGCCCCACCTGCCTGCGCAAGAGTCCCGGCGGACAGCCTTGCGCGGAATGCCTGACGGACGACCTGGGCGAACTCATTGCGAACAAGGGCGCGGCCATGCGCTGGCTGGATTCCGAGAGGCAGGCCTCGCAGGATGAGCTGACGGTGCTGCGGCTCGAGCGCTCGATGCGCGATCCGCTGCGCTAGGCGTCGTCCACCGCCAGAGAAGACGTGGCGGCGGCCAGGTGGCGCGGCAGATCGATCGTGAACACACAGCCGGAGCCGGGCACATTGCGGACGCTGAGTGCGCCATGATTGGCCTCGACGCTGCGGCGCGAGATGGACAGCCCCAGGCCCAGGCCGCTGTGGTCGGCCCCTTCCTGCACGAAGGGGAGGAACATCTTTTCGGCGTCCTCCGACGGCAGTCCCCCGCAGTGATCCTCCACATCGATCAGGATGCGGTCGGCGACCGCATACGCGTTCAGCGTGATCTCGCTGTGCGAAGGGGAGAACTTGAACGCATTCTGCAGCAGGTTGCCGGTCGCCGACAGGAGCAGGTCCCGGTCCACGTCGATGGCCAGCAGCGGATCGACTTCGGAGACGGTGAGCACGCAATCCTTGACGTGAGCCTCCAGCGAGGCGGACAGCTTGATCTCGGTGATGAAGTCCGCGAGCGAGTAAAGCTTGTTCTGCACCGGCATGCCGGCGGTCATGCGCACCTCGGCGAGGGAACGGTCTATCAGGTTGCCCAGCCCGACCAGGGCGCGGTCGAGTACGCCTCCGGTGGCGCCCGACAGGCCCACGTTGCCCTGCTTGATGATGGAAAGGGCCAGCGTCGCGGTGCAGAGCTGGTTCCTCAACTCATGGGCAAAGAATCCCAGGCGTTCGTTCAATGCGACCGCCTGCTTCTCGGCCAGCGCGGAGTCGTGCTGGTAACCGAACTCGGTGACGGCGTTGGCGATGGCGTTGTCCAGGCACCGGTTGAGCGTCCTGAATTCGTCCACATCGATGATTTCGCCACGTTCGAAGGCCAGGTCCGAGATCGCCTGGCAAAGATCGCCATAGTCGTGAACCACTTCGTCGATGGTGAAGCCGTGCAGCAACAGCTCGCGGCCGTGCAATGCGGCCGATTCGCTGATCTCGGACAGGACCGGTTTTCCTCCTCCCGTCGGTCCGGATACTTTGCGGCTGCGCATCGGCTCGGAGGTCGTCTCCACTTGCAGCGTCTTGATGAGCTGTTCGAGGAATACCGTCACGCCATAGTCGAGTTCGTCGCCCGGCGTACCGGAAGGCGACCGTTGGGCCACCTTGGTACGGCATCGGGCGATCAGCTCCGCGCGGTTGTCGGTGAGGAATTGGTACATCATTGCCCAACCATACGCGTCTTATGTCTCACAGGACGGACTTGTCGTCGGAATATCTACCGTCCGTCGGCTGGATGGGCGCTTTTCCGGATGAACGAAGGGATTTCAGTCTTCCGGGCTACACGCGCCTGTCATGTCCTGCAGCGCAGGGTGGGATTCCGACACTTCGTCGGAGGAGAACCCCGTGGCGATGCCCCCCAGGAACCAGCACGACGACGACAAGCGCAGAACCGCGCCTGCGTCGAATCCCGTCAGCACGAACCCCAAAGCGCCAGCGGAGGGCAGGAAGGAACCGCTTCGCCAACCCGTCAAAGGCCAACTGCGAAATCCGGGCAAAAGGTCGTAACCGGATCAGGGACGATGGAAAGTGCGGGCAGAAGCCACCGGGCGCGGGTCATCCCGCGCCCAGCTTTCATGCGAGGGCAGACGGCCCGGCAGGAGATCAGCGGCGGTACGCCACCATCAGCATCACCGAATTCTCGGTGTAGCTCTGGGTGAAGCTGGAACTGTCGCGTTCCGACCGCTGGTAGTAGCCGCGCACGTACCAGTTGCGCGAGAGCTGTTTGGTAACGGCGAGATTGGCGATGGTGTTGGTGTCGTTGCGGAACAGGTTGGTCAGTTCACGTTTCTGGCGAACCACGGCCGCGGAGAGGGTGATATCCGGACGCAGGCGGTAGTCGGCGTAGACGTTCAGCGCCTTCACGTCCTGGTCCTCGTCGTTGGCCAATTCGTAGCGGATGCGGTCGTAGTAGGGGTTGAGCTGGAAGGAGAGCCGCTCGGCTTCGTAGCGGTAGCCCAGCAGCACGCGCCGCTGCTTGAAAGTCTGTGGGCCGATCGGCAGGGTGGGATCGACCGGATTCTCCAGGATCGGGCCGCCGTCGGTCGGGCCGCGGCGGTAGATCAGGTTCTGCGCGGCATCGGCGAATTCGATGTTGAAGCCCGCGCTGAGCGTGCTGCGCGGCGCCACCCGCCAGTCGATGGAGCCGCGGATCAGCGGCGAGGACGAGTCGCCGTCGTAGTTGTCCGGCCTTACCCAACTGTAGCCGGCTTCCAGCTGCATCGTCAGCGACGACAGTTCGCTGCCGTAGCCAAGATAGGCATCGTAGCGACGGTAGTTGAAGAACCCGCCATCGTCGTCGTAGTCGGTCTGCAGCGCATCCAGGTTCACCGAGACGCGGTCGGTGATGCGCAGCAGGCGTTCCAGCCGTGCCGCCACGCTGTAATGGTTGCCCTGGAAGTCCGCGCTTTCCTCGGCATACGTGTTGACGTAGCGCAGTTCCAGTTGGCCGCGCAGGGCTTCGCTGAAGCGGGCGTGGAACGTGGGGCCGGCGGTGAACACATTGACCTGCTGCTGGTTGCTGGGCACGAAGCTCTCCAGCACGTTGACGGTCTGGCGGGTCAGCGTGTCGGTGACCTCGAAGTCGATGCGCTCGGGCAGCAGGGTCCAGTTGGCCCGGCCGGCCAGCCGGCCCTGCAACTGGCTTTCGAAGGTATCGTCCAGGTAGTACGGGTACTGCAGTTCGCCCTCCATCGACAGCTGCAGGGCCGAGCCCATCTGCTCGATGTTGAAGCGCAACTCGGGCGAGAGCACGGTATCGCTGACTTCGTCGAACTCGCTCAGGCCGATGTTGTCGCTGTGCAGGACGGACGCGCCGATTTCGTAGTTGATCCGGACGGCCTGCGCCGCGGTGGGCATGGTGGCGATGGCCACCGCCAGGAACAGGGCGCTGTGGCGCCGGGATGAGGGTGGACGTTCCTTGCGTGCGCTGCCCATGGTCTTCCCCTTACACGCCTTCGTTGAAGACGACGCCGGCGAACTTCTGCTTGTCGAAATTGCCGGCCGCCTCGGCGATGGTGGCCGGGGTGTCGCGGCCGTAGCCGGCCACCAGCACGACCACGTCGGCCAGGTCGGCCAGGATGCGGGCGTCCGGCGCGCCGCGCACCGGCGGGCCATCCATGAAGATGTGGCTGCTGGGATCGCGGCTGCGCAGGGTGTCCAGCAGCAGGCGCATGCGGTGCGAGGAGAAATGCTCCGCACCGGTTTCGCGCGCGGTGCCGGTGGGCAGCAACTGCAGGCGGGCGATGCCGGTGCTGTACAGCAGGTTGTCGGCCTCGGCCTCGCGCAGTTCCAGGTAGTCGATCAGGCCGCTGCCGGCCGGCGCCAGCCGCATCGACTTGTCCTGCGAGGGATGGCGCACGTCGCAGTCCACCAGGATGACGTTCTTGGATTCGTCGAAGGCCATCGCCGCGGCCAGGTTGCGGGCCACGAAGCTGCCGCCGGAGCCGCGGCTGACCGGCACCACCAGGGTGATGAAGTTGCCCTGCGCGGCGGCCAGCAGCTGCGTGCGCAGCTCGCGGAACGCGTCCACCTCGCGCCGCTGCTGGTCGGAGCGGTAGATGGTGTTGCGGTCTTCCAGTTGCGACGGCGTCAGCGCCGTGGTCGCGGATCGGGGGGCGATGGACGTGCCGGTACCCTCGCGTGCGCCGGGAACGGGACGGAGCGCACGATTCATAACACCTCCAGCAATTTCAGCATGTAAGCCAGGCCATAGACCACGGGGACCGTCGAGAACAGCGCAGCGGCGTACATCACTCTGCGCGCGCCCTGCATGCGCTTCTGGCGCGTGCGGTAGGGGGGCATGGTGCCAATCACCTGCAGGCCGGTCTCGCGTTCGATCTGCTTGGCCGAACGCGCGCGCGGATCGAACTTGATCAGCGCGAACAGGATGGCCAGCGGCGCCATCAGGCCCAGGAACAGGCCGGCGCCGGCGATGTGCATGGTGCGCAGGCCGCTGGGGCGCAGCGGCATGGCGGCGGGTTCCTGGATGCGGAAGCTCAAGCCGCGCTGCTCGGCGTCCAGGTTCATCGACACGCGCGCGTTCTCGCGGCGCTTCAGCAGGTCCTGGTACAGGTCGCGGTTGACCTCGTAGTCGCGGGTCAGTTCGGCCAGCGTGCTTTCCGAGGCGGCGATGCGGTTGCTGCGGCCCATCTCGTCGCCCAGCAGCGATTCGGCGGTGGCGATGCGCGCGGCGGTGGCGGCGCTGCGCCGGCGCGCATCGGCCAGCTTGCTGCGCAACTCGCCGTAGAGCGGGTTGAACGCGGCGGGACCGTCCAGCGACTGTCCGCCGCCGGCGACGCGGGGCTTGTTCTCTTCGCGGCGCAGGTCTTCCTCCAGGTCGCGCAATTGGTGCTGCACGCGGACCACGTCGGGATGCTGTTCGGTGTACTGCAGCAGCAGGCGGTCGCGTTCGGACTGCAGTTCCGCCATGCGGGCGCGGAACTGGCCGGCGCGCGTCTGCACCAGGGTGATCTCGCTCTCGCCGGACAGCTGCGACTCCAATGCCGACTCCTGCGAGCGCAGGTCGATCAGCTCCATGCGGCCGGCCTCGATCACGCGGCGCAGTTCGCCGATGCGGGCGTTGACGTCGGCATCGGTGCCGGGACGCGCATCAGGGTTGGTCTGGCGGAACGTTTCCAGCTCGCGCTCGGCCTTGGTCAGCTTGTCGTGGTACTGCTTCACCTGCGAGTCGATGAAGCCATACGCCTCGCTGCTCTCGCGTTCCTTGGTGGACAGGCTTTCCTGGATGACCAGTTCGGCGAACCGCTTGGTCACTTCATAGGCGCGCTTGGGGTCCGAGTCGGTGTAGGTGATCTGGATCAGGTTGGCGCGCGCATTGGTCACCAGGGTGCGGCCGACGATCTTCTCGATCAGCTTTTCCTGCTCCACCGGGCTGGGGTTGCTGTCCAGCCAGCCGCCGGTCTTCAGGATCTCCTCCATCACGCGGCGGCTGAAGGCCACTTCGCGCAGGATGCTGGCGCGGTCGACGACGCTGGTGGCCACCGCGCGGCCTTCCATCAGCGGCGTGATGATGTTGCGGTCCTCCACCAGGATGCTGGTGGACGACGCATACTTCTTCGGCAACAGGGCACCGATGACCAGGCCGATGACGGCGATGGCGGCGAACAGCCCGACCAGCAGCACCGCGCGGCGCCGGAATTCCTTCATCCCGATGGGGATCAGGGTCTGCAGCGGGGAGCCGGTGTCCTCCGACCCGGGCCAGGTCGCTTGGCGCTTGTTCACAGGGTGCGTTCCGGCACGGTGATCACGTCGCCCGGGGCCACCGTGAAGTTGGTGGACAGGTCGCCGCGGTTGAGGATGCGGTCCAGGCGCACTTCATAGCTCTGGGTGGCGTCGGCGTTCTTGCGGTACAGGTTGGAGCGGTCGGGCGCGGCGAATTCGGTGACCCCGCCGGCGGCCAGCACCGCGTCGAGCACGGTCATGCCGGGCCGGTAGGGGATGGAGACCGGCTGGCGCACGGCACCGGTCACGCGCACGCGGGACAGGTATTCGTGGCTGCGCAGCTCGGTCAGGATCACCGCCACCTGGGGGTCGCGCACGTAGGCGCCGAGCTTGGTCTGGATGTCCGCGGCGACTTCGCCCGGCGTGCGGCCACCGGCGGACACGTCGCCCACCAGCGGCACCGAGATCATCCCGTCGGGGCGCACCGGCACGGTGATGCCCAGTTCCGGATTGCGCCATACCGAGACCTGAACGACGTCGTCCACGCCGATCTGGTAGGCGTCGACGGCGACGCTGGTACTGGGCGGCGGCGGAACCTTGCTGGCGCCGGAGCCCGATGCGCAAGCGGACAGCATCAGGACACAGGCGACGGCGGCAAGGCCGGCGAGGAGTCGGTTCATGGAATGGCCCCTGTAGTTGCAGATTGCCCAAAAGAACGCAGGCAATGCGCCGATCCGGCCATTCAGGCACGCACGAAGCGTGCGCCGGGATCACGCCGGGTAGAACGCGCGGTACCAGTCCACGAAGCGGCGCACGCCGATTTCGATGGGCGTGGAGGGCAGGTAGCCGGTGTCGCGGCTCAGGGCCTGCACGTCGGCATGCGTGTCGGGCACGTCGCCGGGTTGCATCGGCAGCAGGCGCTTTTCCGCCTTGCGGCCCAGGCAGTCCTCCAGCACCTCGATGTAGCGCAGCAGTTCCACCGGCTGGTGGTTGCCGATGTTGTAGACGCGGTAGGGCGCCGACGAACTGGCCGGGGTGGGGTCGCGCGGGTCGTAGTGCGGGTCGGGGCCGGGCACGCGGTCCAGCGTGCGGACGACGCCTTCGACGATGTCGTCGATGTAGGTGAAGTCGCGCGTGTGCCGGCCGTGGTTGAACACGTCGATGGGCTCGCCCGCCAGGATCTTCTTCGTGAACAGGAACGGTGCCATGTCCGGCCGGCCCCAGGGGCCGTAGACGGTGAAGAAGCGCAGGCCGGTGGTGGGGAGGCCGAACAGGTGGCTGTAGGTGTGAGCCATCAGTTCGTTGGCCTTCTTGCTGGCCGCGTAGAGGCTGGTTGGGTGGTCCACGCTGTCCTCCACCGCGAACGGCAGCTTGCGGTTGGCGCCGTACACCGAACTGGACGAAGCGTAGACCAGGTGTTCCATGCTCCTATGGCGGCAGGCTTCCAGCACGTTGAGGAAACCGACGATGTTGCTGTCGATGTAGGCGCGCGGGTTTTCCAGCGAGTAGCGCACGCCGGGCTGAGCTGCCAGGTTGACCACGCGCTGCGGCTGGGACGCATCGAACGCCGCCTCCAGGGCCGGCCGGTCCTCCAGCGAGCCCCGGGCGAAGCGGAAGTTAGGGTGCGGGGTCAGCCGGGCCAACCGCGCTTCCTTCAACCGCGGGTCGTAGTAGGCATTGAGGTTGTCGAAGCCGAACACCTCGTCGCCGCGCGCCAGCAGGCGTTCGCTGAGGTGGTAGCCGATGAAGCCGGCGGCGCCGGTGACCAGTACGCGCATCTATATAGCCCTGAATCGATAAAATAGGAAAATAACCAAGGGCATCACCAACGATGGTGCGTCGCTAATGCGTGATGCATGGCGTGCCCCCGAACGCCACCGCCAACGGCAACCCCACGTAGCCCAGTCCGATGATGGCGATCCTGGCCTGGTCCAGGGTGGGCAACGGTGCGGTCATCGGCGTGCGGGGTCCCGGGGATACGTGTTCAGGGAGCAAGTCTATCGGATGCCGCCGCCATTGCCGTTGCGGCGGCGCGGCGGGGCTGGCCTGATCGCGCGGCCGATGACGTATCTAGGGATGACTGCCGGCCGTGAGCCGGACCGATGACCCTGGGGAGTCCAGATGCGGATCCTGTTGTGTGGAGGCGCCGGCTACATAGGCGCCCATGCCTACGTGGTGCTGGCCGAGCGCGGCCAAGATGTGGTGATTGCCGACAATTTCAGCAACAGCTCGCCGGGCGTGCTGGCGCGCCTGCAGCGCATCACCGGCGAGCCGGTGCCGTTCCATCCGCTGGACCTGCGCGACCGCGGGGCGGTGGTGGATTTCTTCGCCCGTCAACCGTTCGACGCGGTGGTGCATTTCGCCGCGCTGAAGTCGGTGGGGGAATCCTGCGAGCGCCCACTGGACTATTTCCACAACAACATCACCGGCACGCTCAACCTGCTGTACGGCATGCAGGCCGCCGGGGTGAAGCGGCTGGTGTTCAGTTCCTCGGCCACGGTCTACGGCGACCCCGCCAGCGTGCCGGTGCGCGAGGACGCGAGCCTGCAGGTCACCAATCCGTACGGTCGGACCAAGTTGGTGATGGAGGAACTGATCGGCGACCTGTGCGGCAGCGATGCCGGTTTCCACGCCGCCAACCTGCGCTACTTCAATCCGGTCGGCGCGCATGCCTCCGGCCTGATCGGCGAGGATCCGGCGGGCATCCCCAACAACCTGATGCCCTACATCTGCCAGGTGGCGGTGGGGCGGCGCGAGCGGCTCAGCATCTACGGCGGCGACTATCCCACGCCCGACGGCACCGGCGTGCGCGACTACATCCACGTGATGGACCTGGCGCGCGCGCATGCCGACGCGCTGGACTACCTGGTGCACGAACGGCACAACCTCACCGTCAACCTGGGCACCGGGCAGGGCGTCAGCGTGCTGCAGCTGGTCAATGCCTTCGCCGACGCTTCCGCGCGGGACATCCCGTACCAGATCGTCGAGCGCAGGCCCGGCGACGTGGCCGCGGTCTACGCGGATCCCTCGCTGGCCAACCGGTTGCTGGGATGGCAGGCCGAACTGGGCGTGGAAGCGATGTGCCGCGACGCATGGCGCTGGCAGGCGCAGAATCCGCAGGGCTATCCCGCCGCCTGACCGGATCGGGGCGCGATGAGGCTGGCGGAATCGCGACTACGTTGCGACGGGCCATGGTGGACCCTGCGCGGCCTTTGCCCGAGAATCGGCTGAACCGGCCACCCGCGAGTCCTCTTGCTCATCGACGCTGCGCGCGATATCGCGGAACTCAATCGCTCCCGCTACGGCCTGCGCATGTACCGCATGCGCGCGCTGGGCCTGGGGCTGGGCGCGATCTGCGTGGCGGCCGTGCTGTACGAGCACACCGCATCGCCGGCGCTATGGACGCTGCTGGCCATCAACGGTCTGGTCTGGCCGCACCTGGCCTACCTGCGGGTGCGCCTGGCGAAGGACGAACCGCTGCAGGCGGAATTCCAGAACCTGACCTTCGATGCGGCGATGGGAGGCTTCTGGATCGCTGCCATGCAGTTCGACGCCTTGCCCAGCGTATTGCTGGCGGTGATGCTGACCATGGACAAGGTGATCATCGGCGGCGCGCGCTTCGGTGCGCGGACGCTGGCGGCGATGGCGGCGACCTGCCTGGCCAGCAGTGCGGCATGGGGCTTCGCCTTCGAGCCGCACACGAGTTACCCGGTGGTACTGGCCTGCCTGCCGTTCCTGGCCATCTACCCGATGGCGATCGGCGTGGCCACGCATTCGCTGTCGCGCAAGGCGCGGCAGCAGAAGGACCTGCTGGAGAAGATGGCGCGCTTCGACGCCGCCACCGGCCTGATGAACCGCCAGCAGTGGTTGTACGCCGCCACGCTGGAGCTGAAGCGCTACCAGCGCACCGGCCGGCCGGCGGTGCTGGTGCTGATCGACATCGACCGCTTCAAGGACATCAACGACGGCTATGGGCACACCATCGGCGACGGCGTCGTGGAGGACTTCGCCCGACTGATGAAGACCTGCCTGCGCGACACCGACACCGGCGGGCGCTACGGCGGCGACGAGTTCGGCATCGTCATGCCCGACACGCGCTGGGAGGAAGCCATCGTGGCCGCCGAGCGGCTGCGCCGGCAGGTATCGGCGTTCTCGTTCACCGGCGAAGGCCTGCACTGCACCATCAGCATCGGCCTGTCCGAACCGCATGCGGGCATCGCCAGCGTGTCGGACTGGATCAACAGCGCGGACGGCGCGCTCTACCGCGCCAAGGCGAAGGGGCGCGACTGCATCGTGGTGGGTTGCTGAGGCAGGGGCGCCGCGCTTTCCCTATGCCAGGAATGCGTCGATCACCGCCTGCGGCTGCTTCATCCAGGCGAAATGGTCCGCGCGCGTGCCGAGCGCGGCGTGGTGCAGCACGGTGACGTCGTGCGGGCTGTTGGGCAGTTTCGCCAGCAGCGCGCGCAGGGAACTTGCGGGGGCCAGCCAGTCGTCGTCGAACAGCACGCCACGGGACGTCGCGGTCACCTGGCGCATGCCGGCTTCGAGATCCACATCCCAGCCGGCGGCACGGTAGCGCCCGCTCAGGCCCACGCGGGCCCAGTCGCGGATCAGGCCGCGCGCCTCGTCGCCGCCAAAGCCCAGGCGACGGCCGGGAAACGCGCCGCGCCAGTCGGCCAGCCATGGCGCGAACTGGTAGAAGAACGGCAGCGCCCATCCGCGCGGTGCGGGAAAACTGCGCCAATGCGGCGTTCCGCTGCCCACCAGCCACAGCCGGGCGAATCCCTGCGGATGCTGGCCCAGGTAGCACGCCGCCAACTGCCCGCCCAGACTGTGGCCGCCGATCATGTGCGTGCCGGCCGGAGCATGCCGGCGGACTTCGGCATGGCTCACCGGCAGGTCCTGCTCGAGCAGTTCGCGGTAGCCCCAGTCCTGCCGGCGGCTGGCGCGCAGGCTGCTGCTGCCGTTGCCGCGCCATTCGTGCACGAAAACGGCGATGCCCCGGGCCGCCAGCGCCTCGGCCAGCGGCAGGTAGTGGCGTGCGGCCACGCCCAGTGCGGGCAGCCACAGCAATGCGCCGTCGGCGCGTGCGGGCATGCGCGCCAGCAGCATGTAACGGTGGCCGTCGGCGCAGGCCAGCGGAATTTCCAGCGATGCGATCGGAATGGTTGGTGCATTCATGGCGGGGGAGCGGCTCCAAAGTGATCGAGTACCACGACGTCGCCGCGACCGGGGCGATAGCCGCTTCGCAATGCCGCATGCACGTAGTCGGATGCGGCCAGGCATGCATCCTTCATCGCCATGCCCTGCGCGCGTCGCGCGGCGATGGCGGAGGCCAGCGTGCAGCCGGTGCCATGGGCCTCCAACACCAGTCGCGGGTGCGCCGTTGCGGTGATGCCCTGCACGTCGGCGTACAGGTCCACCACGTCGCCGTCGCCCGGCAGGTGGCCACCCTTCAGGAAGACCGCGCGCGCGCCCAGTCGCAGCAGGTCGGTCGCGGCCTCGCGCATCGCGGCCGGGTCGGGGATCGCACGGCCCAGCAGCAGTTCCGCTTCCGGCAGGTTGGGCGTGACCACATCGGCCAGCGGCAGCAGTCGTGTGCGGAGCGCATGCAACGCGCTGTCCTCCAGCAGCTTCGCGCCGCTGGTGGCCACCATCACCGGGTCCACGACGACGGTGCGCGGTTGGAATTCCGCCAGCGCGTCCGCCACCACGCCGATCGCGCCGGCGTTCGCCAACATGCCCAGCTTGACCGCGGCGATGTCGAAGTCGTCGAAGCACGCATCGAGCTGCGAGCGCAGGAAATCCAGCGGCGGCACGTTCACCGCGGTGACGCCGCGGGTGTGCTGCGCGGTCAGTGCGGCGATGGCGGACAGCCCATGGATGCGGTGCGCGGCGAAGGTCTTCAGGTCGGCCTGGATGCCCGCGCCGCCGCCGGAATCGGAACCGGCGATGGTCAGGGCGGAGAAGGGGCGGGGTTCGGTCATGCGTTCATTGTGCACCGGGCGGCGGGTGTTCCGCGGGCCCATCGCGGGATTCCGCCAGCGACGCCGCCAGCTTCAGCGCGCGCTCGTAGTTCGAGGTGAAGTGCAGTTGTCCCGGTCGTTCGCCCAGCGCCATGTCGGCCAGCACCCTGTTGGGCTGCGGCTGCAGCCCCGACACCACCAGCACGATGCCGCGCCGCGCGCAGCGGGTGGCCAGGTTCTTCAGCGCATGCACGCCGCTGGCATCGATGTACGGCACCAGCCGCATGCGCAGGATGAAGACCTTGGGCGGCTCGAAGAACTGGTCGAGCAGGCTGTCCAGCCGGTTCGCCGCGCCGAAGAACAACGGCCCGCTGATCTGGTAGACCTCCACGCCCTTGGGCAGGCGCGTGCGCTGCTGCTCGTCCACCGCCAGCGCCGGGTCGTAGCCGGGCAGGTCGTCGTCGGTGGCGCGCACGCCCGAACTGATCTCCACGCTTTCGGCCATGCGGTACATGAAGATCAGCGCGGCCACCACCAGTCCCACCTCGATGGCCAGGGTCAGGTCGAAGAACACCGTCAGCAGGAAGGTCAGCAGCAGCACGACCCGGTCGCCCCAGGGTGCCGAGAGGGTGTGGCGGAAGTTCTCCGCCTCGCTCATGTTCCAGGCCACGACCAGCAGCACCGCGGCCAGCGCCGCCAGCGGCACGTAGCGCATCAGCGGTGCCAGCATCAGCATGAAGGCCAGCAGGAACACCGCGTGCAGCACGCCGGCGACCGGCGAGCGCGCGCCGGCGCGGATGTTGGTAGCGGTGCGGGCGATGGCGCCTGTGGCGGGCAGTCCGCCGAACAGCGCCGTGCCGATGTTGGCCACGCCCTGCGCCACCAGTTCGCCGTTGGACCGGTGCCGGCCGCCGGTCATGCCATCGGCGACGACCGCCGACAACAAGGACTCCACGCCGGCCAGGAAGGCGATGGTGAACGAACTGGGCAGCAGTTCCAGCGTGCGTTCGAACGGGATGTGCGGGAAATCGAAGGTGGGCAGTGCCGAAGGCAGTTCGCCGAAACGCGAGCCGATGGTCTCGGCCGGCAACGCGAAGGCCAGGCTGGCCGCGGTGCACACCAGCAATGCGACCAGGAAGCCCGGCCACTTCGGCCGCCAGCGGCGCAGGGCGATGATCGCCGCCAACCCGAGCACGGTCAGCACGATCGCCGCGGGCTGCGCGGTCGCCACGTGCTTGCCGTAGGCAATCCAGCGCGGGACGAACTCGGCCGGCAGTGCGTCCATCCGCAGGCCCAGCGCGTCCTTGACCTGGCTGGAGAAGATGCTGACCGCGATGCCGGCGGTGAAGCCGGTGATGACCGGCTGCGGCATGTACTTCATCAGCGTGCCCAGCCGCAGCAGGCCGGCGGCGATCAGCATCAGCCCCGCCAGCAGCGTGCACAGGATCAGCCCGCCGAAGCCGAACCGTTCGATCACCACGAACACGACCGGGATGAAGGCGGCGGTCGGCCCGCCGATCTGCACCCGCGAGCCGCCCAGCGCGGAGATCAGGAAACCGGCCACGATGGCCGTGTACAGCCCTTTCTCCGGCCCGGCGCCGCTGGCGATGGCCAGCGCCATGGCCAGCGGCAGGGCCACGATGGCGACGGTCAGCCCGGCGATGGCGTCGCTGCGGAGATCGTGCCAGCCATAGCCTTCGCGCAGCACCGTGTACAGCTTGGGGACGAACTGCGACAGATACTGTCGTGCGGTGGTGGTCGGCATCGGCATCCCCATGGTTCGCGGTGTCTCAGTGCGGCTCCGGCGGTTCCTGCACGTCCGCCTGCCCACCGGGCTGCCGGTACGGCGGCGACAGCCTCCAATGGCGATAGAGCACGTAGCCGATGCCGGTCAGGCCGGTCAGCGCGGACGGGATCAGCAGCGCGCGGTAGTGCAGGGCGCGGAACAGCCATGCGCCCAGGATGCCGCCGGCCAGGAAGCCGCTGATGATCAGCGCGCTCAGCATCAGCCGGCGCACCGGCAGCGGCATGCCGCGCAGGGCGTGCCCAAGGCCGATGCCCAGGTCGGTGAACATGCCGCTCAGGTGGGTGGTGCGCACGATGGCGCCGCTGTACGTAGTGACCATGGCGTTCTGCAGGCCGCAGGCCATCGCCGCCAGCAGGGCGCCATTGAGCTCTTGCCTCATGAACAAGGGCACCGAGGCCGCCAGCAGCAGCGCCTCCACCGCCAGCGCCACGCCATAGCGCCGGCCCAATCGCAGCGTGCTGTCCTGGATGATCAATCCGCTGACCATCGCGCCCAGGCTGAAGGCGATCAGGATGGCCCACAGGTGCCTCACCGCGCGCCAGTCGCCACCGGCCAGCGCGGCGCCCAGCAGGCTGGTGGTGCCGGTCAGGTGGCTGACGGCCTGGTGCTCGAAGCCCAGGTATCCGATGACGTTGACCATGCCGGCGATGCACGCCAGCGTGACGGCGCCCACCCACACCCAGCGCGGCAGTTGCACGCCCATCGCGGCTAGCGCGGCCTCCGCGCGGTATGGCGATGAACGGGAAAGGACAGGATCTTGTTCACGCCGGCTCCTTCAACCGCACGCCACGCCCGCGCCCCTGGCTGGGCTGTTCGTTGCCGATCAGTTCGACGCCGGCCACGTCCAGCGCAGCGACGATCTTGGTCAACGTGCTGACCACGCCGCGTACATGGCCCTGGCTGGTTTCCATGCGCTGGATGGTGGGCAGCGACACGCCGGACAGTTCGGCCAGCCGGCGCTGGTCGATGCCCAGCAGGGCGCGCGCGGCGCGCATCTGTGCGGCGGTGATCATCGGGCATGCACGGAGCAGGAACTTGGCATGATTTTCGACCTATTTGCCATGCCAATGCAATCACCAGCGTTGCCTGTTGATGTCTTGTGCATCATTTGGGCGGGATAGTGACCGGAAGGCGGGCGCGTCTCGCTCCCACATATCCGGCCTAAAGTCGCCCCTAGGGGAGCGACGTCAGTCGCGACGCGATGTTCCTGCCGCGATAAACCGGCGACCGCAAGGAAGTCTTCCGGACCGCAGCCCATGGCGCTCGCCTGCGTGCGAGGCGCGTCTGTCGTCGTGCGCGCGGCGCACGCTACTTGGTGGCGGGCTTGATGGCGACTTCGTTCGTGCGATCTTCTACCTTGCTACGCAATATCCTGGTTGGACCTATCTGAATCTGACGTCCCGGCTTTTATCGAATTCGCCGGCAGTACACGTGTCGATTGCAGTGATGATGGCTTCCACGTCTTCGTCGGTCCCCTGCAGAAGGTTCACCAGCATGCTTCAAGAGCGGAGCAAGTCGGTTGGGCATTGAGCGGCATGCGGGCCGCAAGCAGCATCGTTGCGACGATGCTGCGGAGCGTGCTGTTTCCACCTGCCCGGATCACAAGACTTCCGACGCGTAATCCGCCAGTCTCGACCGCTCGCCGCGACGCAGAGTGATGTGCGCGCTGTGCGCCCAGTCCTTGAAGCGGTCCACCGCGTAGGTCAGGCCCGAGGTGGTTTCGGTCAGGTAGGGCGTGTCGATCTGCTCCACGTTGCCCAGGCAGACGATCTTGGTGCCGGGGCCGGCGCGGGTGATCAGCGTCTTCATCTGCTTGGGCGTGAGGTTCTGCGCTTCATCGAGGATCAGGTAGCGCGACAGGAACGTGCGCCCGCGCATGAAGTTCATCGAGCGGATCTTGATGCGGCTGGCCAGCAGGTCGTTGGTCGCCGCGCGGCCCCACGAGCCGCCTTCCTGGTTGTGCGTCAGCACTTCCAGGTTGTCGGTCAACGCGCCCATCCACGGCGTCATCTTTTCCTCCTCCGTGCCGGGCAGGAAACCGATGTCCTCGCCGACGCTGACCGTGGCGCGGGTCATGATGATCTCGCGGTAGCGCTGCTGGTCCATCGTCTGCGCCAGGCCGGCGGCCAGCGCCAGCAGCGTCTTGCCGGTGCCCGCGGTGCCCAGCAGGGTGACGAAATCGACCTCCGGGTCCATCAGCGCGTTGAGCGCGAAGTTCTGCTCGCGATTGCGCGCGGTGATGCCCCACACCGCGTGCTGGCCATGGCGGAAGTCGTCGACGATGGTCAGCGTGGCCTTGCCGTCGGCGCCGACCCTGACCACGCGCAGTTCCACCTCGTCCTCGCCCGGCAGGTACAGGTACTGGTTGGGATGCCAGTCCTCGTCGTCCGCCATCGTCACTTCGTAGCTGGTGCGGCCCTTGTCGCTCCAACTGCGCAGGTCGGCGTTGTGGCGGTGCCAGAAATCCTCCGGCAGCTGCAGCGCGCCGGTGTAGAGCAGACTGAAATCGTCCAGCGCGCGGTCGTTCTCGTAGTCCTCGGCCACCAGCCCGCTGATCGAGGCCTTGATGCGCAGGTTGATGTCCTTGGACACCAGGATCACCGGCACTTCCGGGTGTTCCTCGCGCAGCTCCAGCACCGAGGCCAGGATCTTGTTGTCCGGGGCGATGGCGCCGAAGGTGCGGCCGGGATCGACCGGCCGGGTCTGGAAGTACAGCCTGCCGATGTTGTCGCGGGCCTTGAGCTGCAGGCCCTGCGGATGGTTCAGCACGATGCCGGCCTGGATGTGGTCGGCGCCGGCGCCCTCGATCAGTTCGTTGAGGAAGCGGCTCACCTGGCGCGCGTTGCGGCTGACTTCGGACGTGCCCTTCTTGGCGTTGTCCAGTTCCTCGATGACCTGCATCGGCAGGAAGACGTCGTGCTCCTCGAACTTGAACAGGGCGGTGGGGTCGTGCATCAGCACGTTGGTGTCCAACACATAGATACGCTTGCTACGGGTCATTCAGGCAACCTCATGGAGGAAGATGTGTGAACACAATCGATATTTCCGCGGACAGCGGCGAACCACCATGACCCGCCGCGGCGCGGGATGGTGGACAGGGTGGAAAAGGATTCGGTCACTGGGCTTGGTGGGCCTTCAGGGCTTCCAGCACGGCGTCGGCATGGCCGGGGACCTTCACGCCGCGCCATTCCTGCGCGATGCGGCCGTCGGGCGAGATCAGGAACGTGCTGCGTACCACGCCCAGCACCTTGCGGCCGTACATGTTCTTCTCGTGGATCACGTCGAAGGCCTCGCACAGCGCTTCGTCGGCATCGCTGACCAGCGGGAACCTGAAACCCTGCCTGGCGCAGAAGTTGTCGTGCGACTTCACCGAATCGCGCGACACGCCCAGCACGGTGGCGTCGAGTTTCTTGAATTCCGGCAGCAGCGCGTTGAAGTCCAGGCCCTCGGTGGTGCAGCCCGGCGTGCTGTCCTTGGGGTAGAAGTACAGCACCAGCCACTGGCCTGCGTAGTCGGCGAGGGTGGCGGTGTCGCCGCCGGACAGCGCCAGCGGCAGGTTGAGGACGGATTTCGGAAGAGCCTTCGCGCTTTTCGCCGTCATCGTCAGAACTTCATCGGGTCCATGATCGCGTCCAGGTTCAGATGGTCGCAGAATTCGAGGAAATCGTCGCGCAGCGCGGCGATGTGCATGTTGGCCGGCACGCCGATGGTCACCTGCGCCGAGAACATCTCCGCGCCGGTCTGCATGGCGCGGTAGCGCGTGCTCTGCAGGTTCTCGATGGTGATGCCCTGGCGGTCGAAGAAATCGGCCAGCTGGAACAGGATGCCCGGCTTGTCGGCGGCCACCACTTCCACGATGTAGGGCAACAGGTTGGACTGCACCACCTTCGGGCCGGTGCGGTAGAAGACCAGCTTCAGACCCTCGTCGCGCTCCAGCCGCGACAGCATGGCTTCCAGCTTGGCCACCGCGTCCCAGGAACCGGTCGCCAGCGCGGTGACCGACACGTCGCGGCCGACCGTGGACAGCCGGGCATCCACCAGGTTGCAGCCGCTGTCGGCGATGCGGCGCGTCACCGACAGGAGCGGCGACTCCGGATGCGTCGTATAGGCGGTGATCAGGAGGTGGTTTTCGGTCGGCGAAGGCCGGGGCGTGGAGTCGGTCAAAGGGGCTTCCGGCATTGCAGCGAGTCTGAATGGCAGCCGGGCGAGTGCCTGGTGCTGGTGGCAGCATACTTGCCCGCCCTTTGACGCCGCAAGTAACATGCGGCCGACATCGCCGGCCGGGGTGGGATAATCGCGCTTACCCGCGCGTCCCGGCGGCCGGACCTTCCCACAGAGAACTTTCCCTTGCATCTTTTCGGCAGCATCACCGCACTGGCCACGCCGTTCACGGCCACGGGCGAACTCGACCTGGACGCCTGGCGCCGACTGCTGAAACAGCAGCTCGACGGCGGCACCCAGGGCGTGGTGGTGGCCGGGTCCACCGGCGAGGCGGCGGCGCTGTCGGACGAGGAATACGACACGCTGCTGGGGATCGCGGTGGAGGTGATCGGCGGCCCGGTATCCAGGCGGATCATTCCGGTATTGGCCGGCACCGGCCAGATGAACACCGCCAAGACCATCGCCGCCACGCGTCGCGCCGCCGCCGTGGGCGCCGAGTTCGCGCTGGTGGTGACGCCGCCGTACGTGCGCCCCACCCAGGCGGGACTGATCGCGCACTACCGCGCCGTCGCCGACCAGGGAGGCCTGCCGGTGGTGCTGTACAACGTGCCCGGCCGCACCGGTTGCGACCTGTTGCCGGAGACGGTGGCCGAACTGGTGGACCATCCGAACATCGTCGGCATCAAGGAAGCGCGAGCCGAGCCCGAGCGCATGGCCGCGTTGCTGGCCTTGCGCAGCGACAGCTTCGCCATCTTCAGCGGCGACGACGCGACCGCGTCGCGCGCGATGCTGGCCGGCGCCGACGGCCTGATCTCGGTCGGCTCCAACGCTTTGCCCGCCAGCTTCCGCCGCCTCTGCGACATCTCCCGCCAGGGCCAGTCCGCCGCTGCGGCCGAACTCGACGCGCGGTTGCAGGAGATCTACGGCTTCCTCAGCGTGGAACCCAACCCCATTCCGGTCAAGGCGCTGCTGCAACGCCAGGGCATCGGCGAAGGCCTGCGCCTGCCGTTGCAGCCGCTGTCGGCCGCCCATCATTCCACCGCCGACCGGCTGGCCACGCTGGTGGCGTCGTTGGAAGCACAATCCAGCCGCGAAACCATCGCGGCCTGAACCCAGGAGAACACCATGCGTCTTTCGTCTTCCCTTTCCCGTCCGCTTGCTCTGGCACTGCTGGCCGTTTCCGTGGCCGGCCTGTCCGGCTGCAAGTGGTTCAGCAAGGGAGCCAAGGGCGATTACGCGCTGGCGCCGGAAGCGCGCCCGCTGGAAGTCCCGCCGGACCTCAACTTGCCCAGCACCGCCGGCGCCATGCAGATTCCGAATACGGCTTCCGCCGCGCCCGCCGCGGCCCCGGGCGCCGCCACGGCCGCCAGCAGCGCCAGCGGTTTCAACATCGCGGGCAGCCGCGACGACGCCTTCGCCCGCGTCGGCGAAGCGCTGGCCGGCATCGACGGCGTGGACATCGCCAGCCGCGCGCAGTTGCTGGGCACCTACGACGTGAGCTACGAAGGCGCCAACTTCCTGGTGCGCGTGGTCGGCGTGGAAGCCGGCGCGTACGTCTCCGCGGTCGATCCGCGCGGCCTGCCCGCGACCGGCGAAGCCGCCACCAAGCTGATCGCCGCACTGAGGGCCAGGCTGGGCGGCTGATCCGGCGCATTCGCGGAACGAAGAAAGGGCGCCATTGGCGCCCTTTCTTGTTGCTGGTTACTGGTTACTGGTTGCTGGTTGTCGGAATGCGGCCAACCGGCTATCCAGCAACCAGGAACCGGCAACCCACAACCGTCTTCAACGCTCCAGCAGCGGCAGCTTGTCGGTCTTGCCTTCCCAGTCCTTCGCGTCCGGCAGCGGTTCCTTGCGCGTGGTGATCACCGGCCAGGCCTTGGACAGTTCCGCGTTCAGGGCCACGAAGCCCTCCTGGCCCGCGGGCACGTCGTCCTCGGGGTAGATGGCGTTGATGGGGCATTCCGGTTCGCACAGCGTGCAGTCGATGCATTCGTCCGGGTCGATCACCAGGAAGTTCGGGCCTTCGTGGAAACAGTCCACGGGGCACACCTCCACGCAGTCGGTGTACTTGCACTTGATGCAGTTTTCGGTGACGACGAAGGGCATGGGGCTCGCTTTGCTGCGGAGGAAACCGCGCAAGTTTAAAGCACGCGGTTACGCGTGGTGAGAAGGGTTCTCAGCGATGCTGTGGGCGTGTGGGCAGCAGTGGAGGCGCGATGGGCGGCGATGCGTTTTCGTGATGGGTCCATGCAGCGTTCCGCTGGCGGACAGTTCCTGTCCGTTCCCGCATAATAATTCCATTATTGGGACAATCTATTGGTTTCCGGCTGGTTTATTCCATTCGTGTGCAGGTCCATGCTGCGCGCCAGTCCCATCCACCACGGAGCAACGACATGATCACCCTGCGTCCCGCCAAGGCCCGCGGCCATGCCAACCACGGCTGGCTGGATTCCTGGCACAGCTTTTCCTTCGCCGAGTATTCCGACGACCGGCACGTGCACTGGGGCCCGCTGCGCGTGATCAACGAGGATCGCGTGGCCGCCGGCCGCGGCTTCGGCCAGCACGGCCATCGCGACATGGAGATCATCAGCTACGTGCTGGAAGGCGCGCTGGGCCACAAGGATTCCATGGGCAACAGTTCCAGCATCGTGCCGGGCGACGTGCAGCGCATGAGCGCCGGCACCGGCGTGCAGCACTCGGAGTTCAACTACAGCGAGACCGGCACCACCCACTTCCTGCAGATCTGGATCATCCCCGACAAGCAGGGCGTGGCGCCCTCGTACGAGGAAAAGAAGTTCGCGGCCGAGGAAAAGCAGGGCCGCCTGCGCCTGGTGGTCAGTCCGGACGGCGCCGATGGTTCCGTGCGCATCCACCAGGACGCGCGCATGTATGCCGGCCTGTTCGATGGCGATGAAACCGCCGAACTGCGGCTGGCCGAAGGCAGGCTGGGCTATGTGCACGTCGCGCGCGGCGAAGCCACCGTCAACGGCCAGGCGCTGTCGGCCGGCGATGCGCTGCTGTATGAAGGCGAGCCGCTGGTCAGCGTGGGCAAGGGCATCGGCGCGGAAGTGCTGGTGTTCGATCTGCCGAAGTTGCAGTGATATCCGGGTGCGCTCCTGCGCACCTCCAGCGTCGCGCGCGACCAGCGGAACCGTAGGGTGCGCCCCGGCGCACCGCTTCGTCTTATGTGGATCGCGCTGGGCGTGAATTGATCCGACATCGCGGGACGCATGGAATACCTCGCATGCGTGTTGCCCGATGGTGCGCCGGGGCGCACCCTATGTGAATACGCGCTCGGCCACCAGGAAGCCGACCGTCATCGCCACCACCAGCAGCGCGCCCTGCAGCTTGGGCGGCGCCGGCAGGGGAATGTCCAGCAGGCGGCAGCCGATGCCGATCGTCAGCGCCAGCACCAGGCCGAGCAGGGCCAGCATCATGGTTTCGCGCCTCCCTTCGTCTGTCCGGTGGGGCCGCCGCAATCGCCGGCGTGTTGCGCACTGCGCGTGGCCGGGAAACGGTCGGCGATGACATAACCCAGCGTCATCGCCACCACCAGCAGGGCGCCGACCAGCACCGGCGGCGCTGGCACCGGGATGCCCAGCCAGCGGCAGCCGAACCCGATCGCGAATCCCAACAATACGCCGGCCAGAAATTTCCAGTTCATGCCATGCCTCCGGGCGCGTTAGCGGGCGCGGCGACGGCCTTGCCCGGCGCGCCGCCGATGAAATGCCGCACGAGCGGTTCGTCTTTTGGATCGGCCAGCAATGCCTTGATGGCGTCCTGCAACGCGCGCTCGTCCTCGGTGACGCGTTCGTGCTGGCGCAGGTGCTGGTGCCAGGAACTGTCGACGAAGTACTCCAGGTAGGTGCCCGGTCGCGTGCTGTCCTCGGCCACGCCCCACTGCACCGCGCCGTTGCGCCTGCGCGCATGGCCCAGCGGCTGCATGCGTCGCAGGAATTCCTCCCGCTGCGCCATCGCCATGCGGTATTCCACCGTCACCAGCACCGGGCCGCGGTCGCCGCCGATGTCTTCGGTGGCCACCGGTTGCGGCCAGTGGCCCGATGGCGTGACGTTGACGCGCGCCGCTTCGCCCAGCCGGAAGCGCAGGCTGGCCAGCGCCGCCAGCACCGTGCCCGCCGCGGCGGCCAGCAACGCGGTAGGCGTGCCGTACTGTTGCGCCAGCGCGCCCCAGCCCAGGCTGCCCACCGCCATGCCGGCGGAGAACACCACGATGTACAGCGACAACGCTCGCGCGCGCACCCAGGCCGGCACCGAGGTCTGCGCGGCGATCTGCAGCGACGACAGCACGGTGATCCAGGCGAAGCCGTTCAACAGCGACACCGCGTAGAGCGTCGGGATGTTCCGCAGCAGCGCCAGCGCCAGCATGCAGGCCGCATAGACCACGGTGGCGGCCAGCACCATCGCATCCGGATCGAAGCGGTCGCGCAGTTTCGGCAGCAGCATCGCTCCGCTGATCGCGCCGATGCCGATGCAGCCCAGCAGCAGGCCGTAGGTGCCGGCGCTGGCGCCCAGTTCCTGCTTCACCACGATCGGCAGCAATGCGGTCAACGCACTGGCGAACACGAAGAAGCATGCCGCCTTCACCAATACCGCCTGCAACACGGTCGCCTGGGTGGCGTAGCGCAGGCCGGCGCGCAGCGCCACGCCGAAGGTTTCCGGCGGCAGCACCGAAGAGGTCGGCGTGCGCCGCCAGCGCCACAGCACCACCACCACGCCGAAGAAACTCACCGCGTTGACCGCGAACGCCCACGCGATGCCGGCCTGCGCCACGATCAGGCCACCCAGCGCCGGGCCGATGGAGCGCGCGATGTTCATGCTCAGCGAACCCAGCGCCACCGCCGGCCCCAGCATCGGGCGCGGCACCAGTTCCGGCGTGGTCGCCTGCTGCGCGGGCATCGCCATCGCGGCGCCGATGCCCAGCGCGAAGGTCAAGGCCACCAGCGTCCATGGCCCCAGCATGTCCAGGTGCGCCAGCACCGCCAGCGTGCTGGCCACCAGCAGCATCCACAATTGCGCGACGATCAGGTAGCGCCGCCGGTCCACGATGTCGGCCAGCGTGCCGGCCACGATGGCGAGCAGCACGACCGGCAGCGTCGTCGCGGATTGCACGGCCGCCACCATGAACGGCGAGCCGGTGGTCTCGGCCATCACCCACGCCGCCGCCACGTCGTGGATCCAGGTGCCGATGTTGCCGACCAGGATCGCCAGCCACAGTGCGCGGAACGTGGGCTGTTTCAGCGGCGACCAAGGGCCGGCGGTGGTGGTCGGTGGCGTGTTCACCATTGCCAGCCCACGGTGGTGGAAACGAAATCGACATCGCGTCCGCCGGCCTCGCGCAAGCCGGGGCCGGCGCGGAAACGCGCCAGGTGCAACTGGATCTCCCAGTCCGGGTGCGGGCGGTAGCTGCCTTCCAATTTGATCTGGTCGCCGATCCGCCGCGACGTTCCCGCGGTTCCCGCCACCGCCGTCAACGGCGTGGGCGTGGTGTAGACCGCATCCGCGCGCCGGTGCTTCCAGACGAAATCCCAGCCCGCGGTGAACTCGATGCGTTCGCTGGGCCGCCAGGTGACCGCGGGTTGCACGTCGATCAGGTTGGCCGGCGCGATCAGGCTGGATTCGCTGAAGTACGAGGCGCGCGGATACAGCGCGTTGAAGGTCCGCAATCGTCCGTCGGCGGGATCGGCATCGCCGCTGGCCACATCCACCTTGATGCTCGCGCGCGGCGTCCACGGCGCCGTGTCGAAGGTGAAGCCGGTATCGCTGGCCAGCGTCCATGCGCGGACGTCGAGGGAAGGCGCCATCGCCGGCTGGAATCGGCCCTGCTGATGGACCGCTTCCACGTTCCAGTCCCATCCGCCTTGCTGGCCGAACGCGCGCAGGCCGAACGACTGCCGCGTTTCCTCGCCGGTCATGCCGCCGAAGCGGGCGTCGTCGCGCTGGTAGCCCAGCCAGTAGACATCCAGCTTGCCGCGCGCCGCCGCGCCCGTAGGCACGGTGGCGTACAGGCCCCACAGCGCCTGGCCGGTGTCGCTGCCGTCGTCGAACGCGCCGGGCCGGTTGTCCACCGGCCGCAGCGCGAGCAGGTCGATGCGGTACCCCGGCGTCGCCCGCGAAAGCCGCAGGCCGTCGAACGCCAGCCGGATGTTGGGGCCGTCGCGGCGCGAGATCAGCCGCGAACTGCCGTAACCGATTTCCTGCCGTCCCGCCCAGGCGGTCCAGTGGCCTTCCCGCAATGCGAGATACGCCTGCTGCACGTCGGCGGCGCTCTGGTCGGTGCGGCCGGGGCCGCCATCGCGGCCATGTTCGGCATGGGCGCCCAATTGCGCGAATGCCTGCCAGCGTCCGATGCGCCAATCCACCGAGGCGAGCGCGCGGGCCAGCCGGAACGCATCGTCGTCCGCGCCCACGCCGAAGCGGAACGGCCGGTAGTCCTGATGCCGCACGCGGATTTCTCCGGCGAACGCCAGCGTGCCGCGGTCCGTTTCCTGCCGGCACGACGCATCGTCGCCGCAACTGTCCATCGGCGGGGCGGCCGCCGCCGCGCCGATCAACGCCAGGCCTGCCGCACTGGCCATCAGAAGGCGAAACACGAGCAGCCCAGCGCGCCCCAGAACGCCTGCAGGTCGCGCGTGGGCGTGTCGTGGCGGGCGGCGTGGCCGTGTTCGTGCACGTGGCAGTGCGCGCCATGCGCGTGTGCCAGCGCGGCGCCGGCCTGCGCCAGCGTGGCGCCCTGGTAGCCGCCGAAAAGGTTGACCGGCGACCAGTCGGGCATCGGCGCGGGCAGTGTCGGCGCCAACGAGGCGTAGGGGCCGTCGCCATGCACGATGCGGCCGCCGACCACGGTCAACACGCTGGTGATGTCCGGGATGTCCGACTCGGGCACGGCGAAGAAGTCGGCCGACAGCAGCGAGGCATCGGCCAGTTGTCCCACGGCAAGCCGTCCCTTGCGGTCCTGTTCGGTGGAGAACCACGCGCTGCCCCGCGTCCACAGCGACAGCGCTTCCTCGCGCTCCAGCCGATTGTCGTCGCCGTACATGCGCAGGCCGCCGAGGGTGCGGCCGCTGACCAGCCAGTACAGCGCCACCCACGGGTTGTAGCTGGCCACGCGGGTGGCGTCGGTGCCGGCGCCGACCGGCACGCCGGCCTGCAGCATGCGGCGCACCGGTGGCGTGTGCTTCAGCGCGTCGGCGCCATAGCGCTCGGCGAAGAATTCGCCCTGGAAGGCCATCCGGTGCTGGATGGCGATGCCGCCGCCCAGCGCGCTCACGCGCTCGATGTTGCGTTCGGAAATGGTCTCGGCGTGGTCGACGATCCAGTGCAGGCCATCGAACGGCACCTCGCGGTTCACCCGTTCGTACACGTCCAGCATGCGGGTGATGCTTTCGTCGTAGGTGGCGTGGATGCGGAACGGCCAGCGCTTCTCCGCCAGCAGGCGCACCACGGCGTCCAGTTCGCCTTCCAGGCCGGCCGGAAGTTCGGGGCGCGGTTCGCGGAAGTCCTCGAAGTCGGCGGCAGAGAACACCAGCATCTCGCCGGCGCCGTTGTGGCGCAGCAGGTCGTCGCCCTGGCGCGGTTCCAGCATCCGCGACCAGCGCTGGAAGTCGGCCAGTTCGCTGCCCTTGTTCTGGGTGAACAGGTTGTAGGCGATGCGCACGGTCAGCTGGTTATCCGCGTGCAGCTTCTGGATGATCTCGTAATCTTCCGGGTAGTTCTGGAAACCGCCGCCGGCGTCGATCACCGAGGTGATGCCCAGCCGGTTGAGTTCGCGCATGAAGTGGCGCGTCGAGTTGAGCTGGTATTCGGGCGGCAGCTTCGGCCCCATCGCCAGCGTGGCATACAGGATCAGCGCGTTGGGCTTGGCCAGCAGCAGGCCGGTCGGATTGCCGGAGCCGTCGCGCTGGATCTGGCCGCCGGGCGGATCGGGCGTGTCCCGGGTGTAGCCCACGGCGCGCAGCGCGGCGCGGTTGAGCAGGGCGCGGTCGTACAGGTGCAGCAGGAACACCGGCGTGTCCGGCGCCAGCGCGTTGAGTTCGTCCAGCGTCGGCAATCGCTTCTCGGCGAACTGGTGTTCGCTGAAACCGCCCACCACGCGCACCCATTGCGGCGCGGGCGTGCGGTCCACCTGCGCCTTCAGCATCGCCATCGCATCGGCCAGCGAACGCACGCCGTCCCAGCGCAGTTCCAGGTTGTAGTTCAGCCCGCCGCGGATCAGGTGGGTGTGGCTGTCGTTGAGGCCCGGAATCAAGCGGCGCCCGCCGGCATCGACGATGCGCGTGGACGCGTCCGCCTTCGCCATCACGGTGGCCTCGTCGCCCACGGCCAGCACGCGGCCGTCGGCGATGGCCAGTGCCGATGCCGACGGGTTGGCCGGGTCCAGCGTGGCGATCTTGGCGTTGCGGAGGATCAGGTCGGCCATGGTGTCGTTTCCCGGATACGCGCGGCCCGTGCCCATGGCCGCCAATGCCGCCGCCGCGGCGGCGCCTTTCAGCAGGGTGCGGCGCTGGTCATCGATCGGAGGCATGGCGGAGGTTCCCTGCCGTGCGGACGCGCTGCGAGAGGCCATGGTCGACGGACAGCGCGCCCGCGCCGGTCAGCGACAGCGACACGCAGGCCAGGGCCCAGAGCAACGGGTATTCGATGCCGCCGTGCATCCAGAACCATCCGCCGCCCAGGTTCAGCACCACCGTCGTGCCCAGGAACAGCGCGGCGGCCAGCGCCGCGACGCGCGTCCAGGCGCCCAGCAGCACCAGCAGTCCCACGACCGTCTGCGCGATGGCCAGCAGCAGCGGCAGCGGCACGAAGGCCGGCAGGCCGAAGTGCTGCAACTCGTCCGCGAAACCGGCGATGCCCGGGCCGCCGAACCAGCCGAACAGCTTGCCCAGCCCATGCGGAAGCAGGAACCCACCGGCCGCGATGCGCAGCACCAGCAGGCCGGCGGAGGTGGATGCGGGGGAGGCGCCGGTCGTCATCGCCATGCGCTTCAATGGCCGCCTTCGGATGCGCCGAACATCGTCTTCGCGTACTGGATGCCCAGGCCGTAGCCGCCAGCGTGGACTCTGGCGATGCCGGTGGTCAGGCCGTAGGTCTCGCCGCGCGCCCAGTCGCGTTGCAGTTCCAGCAGGTACTGCACGCTGGTCATCGGCCGCACGCCGGCCTGGATCATGCGCTGCATCGCGCGCTCGTGCGCCTCGGCGGTGACGTCGCCGCAGGCGTCGGCGATCACGTAGACCTCGAAGCCCTGGTCCAGCGCCGACAGGGTGGGGCCGACGATGCAGACGCTGGTCCACAGGCCGGCGATCACCAACCGGCCCTTGCCGAAGGCGTTGACCTGGTCGGTGACCTGCTTGTCTTCCCAGGCGTTCATGCTGGTGCGGTCGTAGACCGTGGCGCCGGGGAAGGCTTCCGGCAGTTCGGGAAACAGCGGGCCGGAAAAGGACTTCTCCGCCACTGTCGTCAGGATGGTCGACACGCCGAAACCCGCCGCGCCCTTCGCGATCAGCGCGACGTTGTTGCGCAGCGTCGCCACGTCGATGGAATGCGTGGCGAACGCCATCTGCGACTGGTGGTCGATCAGGATCAGCGTGTGGTCGCCGGGCGTGAGCAGGGTCTTGCCGGGGACGGGGCTTGCGGTGGGCATGGCGTTCTCCATGGATGGCGTGAAGGGAGGAGGCCGCACTTTCGCCCGCCAAGCACGCGCTGGCTTGCATGCGCGTGCGCGTCACACCGGCGTAATCAACCGTGCAACTTGACCGCGGTTTCGGCGACGCGCCGCCCCTGGTAGCGCGCGGCATCCAGTTCGTTCTGCGAGGGCTGGCGCGAGCCGTCGCCGCCGGCGATGGTGGTGGCGCCGTAGGGCGAGCCGCCGGAGACTTCATCGAGTCTCATCTGCCCGGCGAAGCCATAGTCCAGTCCCACGATCACCATGCCGAAATGCAGCAGGTTGGTGATGATGGAGAACAGCGTGGTCTCCTGGCCGCCGTGCTGGGTAGCGGTGGAAGTGAACGCCGCGCCGACCTTGCCGTGCAGCGCGCCTTTCGCCCACAGGCCGCCGGCCTGGTCCAGGAAGCTGGCCATCTGCGAGGATATGCGGCCGAAGCGGGTGCCGGTGCCGACGACGATCGCGTCGTAGTCGGCCAGTTCGGCGATGGTGGCGACGGGCGCGGCCTGGTCCAGCTTGTAGTGCGATGCCTTCGCCACGTCCTCGGGCACCAGTTCGGGCACGCGCTTGATGTCGACGCTGGCGCCGCCGGCGCGTGCGCCCTCGGCCACGGCCTGCGCCATGGTTTCGATATGCCCGTAGGCGGAGTAGTACAGGATCAGGACCTTGGCCATGGCGCGATTCCTCTGTCGGTGGAGTGATGGGGACATGGCGGGTGCCATGTCCCCGCAAGGTTCACGCGCGCCGGGTTACCGGCGCGTGCAGGAGGCTGAATTCGCGCGGCGAATAGCCGGTCATGCGCCGGAAGGTGCGGGTGAAGTGGCTCTGGTCGAAGAAGCCCAGCGCTGCGGCCGTGGCGGAGATCTTCTGCGGCCCGCGCGCCAGTTGTTCCTTCGCCAGCGCGATGCGCTTGCGCAGCACGTATTCCATCGGGCTCTGTCCGGTGCTGATGCGGAACAGGCGGGCGAAATGGAAGCGGCTGATGCAGGCGGCGCCGGCGATCTCGGCCAGGCTCAGGTTCTCGCCGATGTGGCGCTCGATATGGTCGAGCGCGCGCGCCAGGGCGCGCGGACTCAACCCGTGCGCGGGCCGCGCGAAGGAAGGCGGCGCCGCATGTGCGGTGTTCCAATCCTGGCCAGGACAGGCGGCCAGGGCAGGGGACGCGTGGTCGGTGGAGGGAAGGTGGGAGACTGGAAACGGGGAAGCATCCACGGCGGTGTCCTCGTGTGGGTCCGACGGAGTGGGGCCTGCCACGACCATGGGGGAGGGAGGGTGTGCGGTCGCCGCGGCAGGCAGGGACGATGTTCGCGGCGACGGTGCGGACGGGTAATCCCCATTGGTGCATTCCCGCGCTCACTCGATTGGGGGTGGCGTGCCGGCGACCGCTCCGCACTGGGCAGGATCGCCACGCGACGGCACCGGCCCATGCGGTTCCCCGCGAAAACATGGCGTAGAGTCGCTGCACCCCAGCGAGGTGACGCATGTCCCGGACCATCCGACATCCCGAGCAGAGGGAGTGGCGACTCCCCCATCCGGGTCATGCCGGTACCGGGTTCCCGCGGGCGACATGGGACATGTCTTGCGGATGGGGCATGCGGTCGTTCCGGCCGGAACCGGAAGCGTCACGGCAGGCATGGCGAAGGGAGGCGACGCGCGCGCTGGTCCGCTGGCTGGCGTGCGCGTGGCTGTGCCTGCAGACCGTGCCGCTGCTGGCCGCGCAACAGGCGCAACCCGGCCTGGGACAGTGGCACCACACGGCCTGGACCATCAAGGACGGCGCGCCCGCCAACATCTGGGCGTTGTCGCAGACGCCGGATGGATTCCTGTGGCTGGGCACCGGCCACGGCCTGTACCGGTTCGACGGAGTGAGCTTCGAGCGCTTCGACTCGTCCGACGGGCGCGACCTGCGTTCGGACAACATCACCGCGATGACTTCGCTGCCTTCGGGCGAGATCTGGGTGGGTTTCTACCTGGGGGGCGTGACACGGTTGAAGGAAGGCCGCCTGACCGACTACACCGAGGCGGACGGCATGCCCGGCGGCATGGTGCTGCGTTTCGCGCACGATGCCGATGGCGTGTTGTGGGCATCGACCCACGATGGACTGGGCCGTTTCGACGGCGAACGCTGGCAGGTGGTGGGCGAGGACTGGGGATATCCGTTCCGGCGCGCCGACGGCTTGCATCTCGACCGCCGCGGCAACCTGTGGGTGGCGACGGGAAGCACGGTGATGTTCCTGCGTCCGGGCGCACGGCGCTTCGAGCCCACCGGCGAACCCACGGGCCCTTACGGCATCCTGGCCGAGGACCGGCAGGGGCGCATGTGGTTGTCCGATGGCGTCCACGGCACGCGCCCGTTGCCCGACTACCCGGGCCGCGGCGCCGCGGCGGACGGGGAGCGCGCCCGCGGCACGCCGGCCACCGATTTCGCCTACGCCAAGGCGCTGCTGTTCGATCGCGAGGGTCGCCTGTGGGGCACGGACGGCAGCCGCGGCGGCGTCTTCCGGGTGATGGCGCCGGAGGACGTCCGGTTCCCGGCCAACCTGCGTCCGGGCGTGTCGGTGCAGTCATTCGACGCCAGGCACGGCCTGACCTCGGACTTCGCGGTACCGATCCTGGAGGACCGCGAAGGCAACCTGTGGGTGGGCACCAACCTGGGGCTCAACCGTTTCCGGCCACCGCAACTGGGCACGCTGGAACAGTTGATGCCATGGCCGAGCACGGGGTCGGTACTGGCGGACGATCCCGACGGCAGCCTGTGGGTCGCCGACCGCAGCACGCTTTACCGCCTCGGGAAAGACGACATCACCGCGGTCGTCGCTTCCATCCCGTTGCTGACCAGCGCCACGCGCGGGCCGCGGGGGCCGTTGTGGCTGCGGGGGCACGCCGGCCTGTGGAAGCTGGAAGGCGATCGCCTCGCGCCGGTTCCGCTTCCGCCCGGCGCCACCGGCGGCGATATCCGCGCGATGGCGGCCGATGCGGCGCAGGGCCTGTACGTCGCGTTCGCGCAACTGGGCTTCCACCATTACCGCGACGGTCGATGGCACCGCCAACCCGAGGTCGCATCCACCGGCGACTCGGCGGCCAATGCCTTGATGCGCGCCGGCAACGCCCTGTGGCTGGGCTTCGTCGACAGCCGCGCCTCCCGCTGGGAGAACGGACGCGCGCAGCACTTCGGACCCGGCGATGGCCTGCGCGTGGGGCACGTGACCAGCTTCAGCCAGCGCGGCGGGCGCATGTTGGTATCGGGCGAGCAGGGCATCGCGCACCGTCTTGCGGACGGACGCTTCCAGAGCCTGTCGGCCCGGCAGTATGGTGTGCTGGGCGGCGTGTCGGGCATCCTGCAGACCGCCGATGGCATGGTCTGGCTCAACGGCGGCAAGGGCATCGTGCGCGTGCCCTTCGCGGAACTGGAGCGGGCGTTCGCGCACCCCGGCGTCGCCATCCACTACCGCCTGTTCGATTTCCGCGACGGCCTGCCGGGCATCGCCCTGCAGTCCGGCCAGGTGCCCAGCGCGGTGGAAGGCAGCGACGGGCGGCTGTGGTTCGGCACCAGCCGCGGCATCGTGTGGATCGATCCGGCCGCGCTGCGCAGCAACCCGTTGCCGCCGACGGTCGCGATCCGCGCGCTGGTCGCCGAGGAGCGCCAGTACGCGCCGTCGGCATCGCTGGCATTGCCCGAACGCACGCGCAGCCTGCGCATCGACTACACCGCCGCCAGCCTGTCGATTCCCGAACGCGTGCGCTTCCGCTACCGGCTGGCCGGAGCGGACGAGGACTGGCAGGACGGCGGCGACCGGCGGCAGGCGTTCTACACCAACCTCGGCCCGGGCGACTATCGCTTCCAGGTGATCGCCGCCAACGAGGACGGCGTGTGGAGCCCGCACGGCGCCAGCCTGGATTTCCGCATCCGGCCCACGTTCTTCCAGACGCCCGGGTTCCTGCTGCTGTGCGCGCTGGCGGCGTTCCTGCTGGTGTCCGCGCTGTACCTGCTGCGGATGCGGGCCGTGGCCCGGCGCACGCGCCTGCTGCTGGAGGAACGCCACCACGAGCGCGAACGCATCGCGCGCGAGTTGCACGACACGCTGTTGCAGAGCATCCAGGGGCTGATCCTGCGCTTCCAGGCGGTGGCCGAACGGATACCCGCCAACGAACCGGTCCGCACCGCGCTGGACCGCGCGCTGGACCGCGCCGACGACGTGCTGGTGGAGGGCCGCGACCGCGTGCACGACCTGCGCCACGCGCGGATGGCCGGCGAACTGTCCGGCGCGCTGTCGAAGGTGGGCGAGGACCTGGTGCCCGACTACCCGACCGATTTCCGCGTCGTGGTGGAAGGCAGGCCGCGACCGCTCGATCCGCTGGTGCGCGACGAAGCCTACCGGATCGGCCGCGAGGCGATCGTCAACGCCTTCCAGCATGCCCATGCCGGACAGGTGCAAGTGGAACTGGTCTACCGTTGCGACGAACTGCACCTGCGCGTGAGCGACGATGGCGGCGGCATGTCCCGCGAGGTCCAGCAGGCGGGCGGCCGCCAGGGCCATTGGGGCCTGTCGGGCATGCGCGAGCGCGCCGAGCGCATCGGTGCGCTGCTGCAGATCCGCTGCCGCCAGGGCGCCGGTACCGAAATCGACCTGCGCGTGCCGGCGAAGGTTGCGTACCGGGACATGGCGAACGTATCGTGGTGGCACCGGTTGCGTCGCCTTGCCGGCGGCGGCCGTTGAACGCTGGCGTTTTTCCATGCCCATCCGCATCCTGACCGTCGACGACCACCCGTTGCTGCGGGAGGGCATCGCCGCGGTCATCGAAGGCCAGCCCGACATGGTGCTGGCGGGCGAGGCCACCAACGGCCGCGAGGCCGTGGACGCCTTCCGCGACTGCCGCCCCGACGTGACCCTGATGGACCTGCAGATGCCGGAAATGGGCGGCATCGAGGCGATCGGCGCGATCCAGCGGGAATTCCCCGGCGCGCGCATCGTCGTGCTGACCACCTACCAGGGCGACGTGCAGGCGTTGCGCGCATTCAAGGCGGGCGCCTCGGGGTACCTGCTCAAGAGCATGCTGCGCAAGGAACTGGTGGATACCATCCGCAGCGTGCACGGGGGCCGCCGGCGCATCCCGCCGGAGATCGCCGCCGAGATCGCCGAGCACGCGTCCGACGACGCCCTGACCCTGCGCGAGGTGGAAGTGCTGCGCCAGGTGGCCGCGGGCAACGGCAACAAGCGCATCGCCGTGCAGCTGTCCATCTCGGAGGAGACGGTCAAGGCGCACATGAAGAACATCCTGGCCAAGCTGGACGCCAACGACCGCACCCATGCGGTCACCATCGCGCTTAAGCGCGGTTTCATCGAGATCTGACCGTTTTAAGGAGTTCTTAAAGACGCCGCGGGAGCATGCAGGGGCCGTACTACCGGTTCCCCCATCCCCCGCCGAGGTCTTCATGAGAGCGTCACGCGCTTGCATTCCCCTTTTGTTGCTGCTTCCCGTCGCCGCCCATGCCCAGGTCGTGGAGCGTACCGACAGCACCGCGATGGACCAGTTGCCGTCCCGCTGGAGCGCCGGCCTGGCGGTGGTGTATCGCGACAGCGAGTATGCGGGCGAGGGCGGGCGCACGCGCCTGCTTCCCAACGTCGCCTACGACGGCGAACGCTTCTACCTGCGCGGCGCGGCGTTCGGATACCGCGCCTACACCGACGACCGCTTCGAATTGCGCGCGTTCGTGGCCGGGCGTCTGGACGGCATCGACGCCGACGATTTCGGCCGGGCCGAGCTGGCGCGGCGCGGCATCGACCGCGACCTGCTGGAGGACCGCGACGACAGTGCCGACGCGGGCGTCGCCGCCAGTTGGAAGGGCGCGGCCGGCAAGCTGGAGCTCGACGTCCGCGCCGATGTCACCGGCACCAGCGACGGCTATGCGGTGTCGCTGGACTACAGCTATCCGATCAGGTTCGGCAGCACGTCCGTGGTCCCCTCGGTGGGCGCGGTGCGGCTTTCCGACGACATGGCCAACTATTACTACGGCACGCTGGACAGGGAAATCGCGCGCGGCGTGGTGGCGTACCGGCCCGGGGCGGTCACCGTGCCGCGCGCCGGCGTGGCGGTGATCCGTCCTTTCGCCAAGCGCTGGGCGTTCATCGCCAACCTGGAGTACCGCGCGCTGCCGGACGAACTCAAGGACAGCCCGCTGGTGGAGGAAGGCGCCAATGGCAGCGGTTCGTTGTTCATCGGAATCTCGCGCGGTTTCTGATATGTCGCCACGCCCCATGCCTTTCTTGCCTGCACGGAGAATCCCCATGCCATTGAACCTGCGCGGCGTTGCCTCGGCATCGCCGATCCTGGATCGGGCCGACGACGATCCCATGGAAATGGTCAGCCTTCCCGTCGCATCCAACATCCGCGTGGTCCGCGTGACGCGCGCGCATGCCAGCGTCCTGATGGCGATGTGCGACCAGCACGCCGCCGAGCGCGGTCCGCCCACGCCCTCGCGTCGTACCGTGCTCGAACTGATGGAAGCGCTGTTCGAGCCGCCGATGCGGGCCTGGGCATGGCTGGCCGAATACGACGGCGAACCGGCGGGGTACGCCTTCGCGACGGCCGGCTTCTCGATGCTGGAACGCGCGTACTACCTCAACCTGGAAGCGTTGTTCGTTCCCGTCTCCCGGCGCCCCTCCGGCATCGCCTCGGCCCTGCTGACGCAGGCGCGGCGCATGGCCGACGAGATGGGCTGCGTGGAGTTGCGCTGGCAGGTGCCGCTGTGGCATCGGGCCGAGCGGATCGCCTTGCCCGGCCAAGGCGACACCGGCGCGGTGGCGATGGTGCAGTACGTGTTCCCGGCGCTGGAGCGCGATGCCCATGCGCGGTGATGCCGGCATGCCGCCATCGGAAAAGGCCTCCGGTCGCAGGGGCCTGCGCCGCCTCGCTTCGGTGGCATGCGTCTCCGGCGCGGTCGCGGCCTATGCCGGCATGTCCGGCTGCAGCACGCTGTCGTATCCGGAATCGCCGCAATACGGCGAGAGCGGCTTCCAGAATCCGCGTCCGCCGCGTGAGATGGGATTCCGCGAATCCGCGAAGCTCTGGCGCGATTTCCTGCTGGGCCGCAAGCCGGCGGGCACCGTGCCCGCCGCTTCCATCCCGGTGCTGGAAGTGACGCCGGCGCAGCTCGAACAGGCCGCCGATGGCACGGTCTACCGGCTGGGCCATTCCACGGTGCTGCTCAAGCTGGAGGGCCGTTACTGGCTGACCGATCCGGTGTTCTCGGAACGCGCATCGCCGGTGCAGTGGGCCGGGCCGCAGCGATTCCATCCCGCGCCCATCGCCATCGCCGACCTGCCACGGCTGAGCGCGGTGGTGCTGTCGCACGACCATTACGATCACCTGGACAAGGCGGCGATCCGCGCGCTGGTGGAGAAGACCGATGTTTTCCTGGTGCCGCTGGGCGTGGGCGACCGTTTGGTCCGATGGGGCGTTCCGGCGGCCAAGGTCCGGCAACTGGACTGGTGGGACGAAACGGCGGTGGCGGGCGTGCGTTTCGTCGCCACGCCGTCGCAGCACTTCTCCGGGCGCACGCCCTTCGACCGCAACGCCACGCTGTGGTCGTCGTGGGTGATCGAGGGCGGCGGGCTGCGGCTGTTCTTCAGCGGCGACACCGGCTATTTCGACGGTTTCCGCGAGATCGGCGAGCGCTATGGCCCCTTCGACCTCACCCTGCTCGAATGCGGCGCGTACGACCGGCGCTGGCAGGACGTGCACATGCTGCCGGCGCAAACGCTGCAGGCGCACCTCGACCTGCGCGGCGAATGGATGCTGCCGATCCACAACAGCACCTTCGACCTGGCCTTCCACGAATGGCATGCGCCGATGGAGACGCTCACGGCCCTGGCCGAACGATCGCAGGTGAACATGGCCACGCCGCTGATCGGGCAACCCGTGCGACTGGACCAGCCGATGCCGGTGCAGCGCTGGTGGCGTATGCGCGAATAAGGAAACCCCGTGCGCGACGAATAAAGAAAATTCCGTAGGAGCGCCCTTGGGCGCGATACTTTTGTGTTCGGATCAAGATGTAAAAGCATCGCGTCCCAGGGCGCTCCTACGGATCACGTGCTCAGTCGGCCGCCGGGAATGCCACCGTGCAACCGAAGCCGCGGCCGCCGATGCCTTCGCCCGTGCGCAGCGTGGCGCCATGCGCCTGCGCGATGCGCGCGACCAGCGACAGCCCGATCCCGCTGCCGCGCGCGCCATTGCCGTTGCTGCCACGGAAGAAGCGCTCGAAGATGCGCTCGTGCTCCTCCGGCAGCACGCCGGGACCATCGTCGCTGACCGTCAGTTCCACCGTGCCCGGCCGATCGCCCTGGCGGCAGCGGATCTCGACGCGACCGCCCGGGTCGCTGTAGCGCAGGGCGTTGTCCACCAGGTTGCGGACCAGGATGCCCAGGTCGTCCAGGTCGCCGTGGACGCTGGCGGATTCGGCCCGGATGGCGATGGTCTGGCGCTGGCGCGCGGCCATGGACTCGAACTCGCGCACCACCATCGTGGCGACTTCGGCCAGTTCCACGGTGCGGTGGTCGCCACGCAGCGGCGAGGCGTCGATGCGGGCGGAGTCCAGCAACTGCTGCGCCAGCCGCGAAGTACGCTCGATGCCGTGCGCCAACTGGTCCAGCGCCAGCCGCGCATCGGCCTGCGTGCCGGCGCGCAGTGCGACCCGGGTCTGGGTCAGCAGCGCCGCCAGGGGCGTGCGCAGTTCGTGGGCGGCGTCGGCCAGGAACTGGCGTTCGCCCTGCATGGCCTGCGCCAGCCGTCCGAGCAGGCCGTTGAAGGATTCCAGCAGCGGTTTGATTTCGCGCGGGATGCCGGCGGTGGGCAGCGGCGCCAGGTCCAGGGCATCGCGTTCCGCGATGGTCTGGCGCAGGCGGTTCATCGGCCGCAGGCTCCAATGGATCGCGATGCCCATCGTCAGGCCGAGGGCCAGCAGGATGCCGACCCCGGTCTTCAGGCTGACCTTGATCCAGTACGCCAGTTCCGCCCGCATCGCCGATCGCGCCCTGCCGGCCTGCACCTGGATGCGCCCGGTCGCGTCGGTCACGGCGTAGACGCGCCACGGTTCGCCCGCCACCTGGGTGAGGGCGAAGCCGGCCTGGAAATCGGGGCGCAGGGGCTGTTCGGGCGCCGCGGCCGAACGCACGATGGGGCTGCGCTGGCCCAGTACCCAGACCTGGTAGCTGAGGTCGTCGAGTTTGCGGCTCGGTGTCGGGCCTTGCGGCAGGGTCAGCCGCGCACCGGTGTCCAGCCCGTCCAGGTTGGCCGGCATCGACACCAGGATCTGTTCGCTGACTTCCTGCAGGAACAGGTCCTCGTGGCCCTTCTGCTGGCGCGTCATCTGCAGGTGCTGGCCGGTCAGCCAGCACGCCCAGCCCAGCGCCAGCGGCGTCATCACCGCGATCAGCAGCTTGGACTTCAGCGAATGGTTCATTCGCCGCCGCCCAGCTTGTAACCGTAGCCGTGCACCGTGGTGATGACGTCGTCTCCCAGCTTCTTGCGCAACAGGTGGATGTAGACTGCGATGGTATTGCTCTCGATGGTGCCGTCGCCGCCGTAGACCAGCGATTCCAGCGTGTCGCGCGCGACCACGCGCCCGGGGCGCTCCATCAGCGCCAGCAGCGTGCGGTATTCGTGCACGCCGAGCTTGACGGGCTGGCCGGCGCGGGTGATGGAGCGGTCGGCCGGGTCCAGCACGATGTCGCCATGGTGCAGCACCGGCGACACGCGCCCCTGGCTGCGCCGGACCACCGCGCGCAGGCGTGCGCTCAGCTCGTCGGGCTGGAAAGGCTTCACGATGTAGTCGTCGGCGCCGGCATCCAGCCCGCGCACGCGGTCGCTGAGCTGGTCGCGCGCGGTGACGATCAGCACGGGGGTGGTGTCGTAGCGCTGGCGCAGCGCGAGCAGCACGTCCAGGCCGGAGCCGCGCGGCAGGCCCAGGTCCAGCAGCACGGCGGTATAGCCGTGGTCGACCAGCGCCAGGCGCGCGGCGGCGGCGTCCTCGGCACGGTCGATCTGCCAGCCGTCCTGCGCCAGCGCGGCGGCCAGGGCATCGCCCAGCATGCGATCGTCTTCAACCAGGAGCAGGCGCGACACGGGCGACCCTTGGAGATGGCAGAGCCGCCATGCTAGGGCCAAGCGATTAAACAGTCTTTAATGGCGCCCGCATGCGGCATCCGGAAACGCGAAACCCCGCCGTGGCGGGGTCTCGAGTCGATTCACCCGCCACGGTTCTCAACCCGCGGCCCAGGCCGGATGGCGCTCCCTAGGGGACTCGAACCCCTGTTTTAGCCTTGAGAGGGCCACGTCCTAACCTCTAGACGAAGGGAGCGTTTGGGTGAAGCCGGCGTAGCGCATTAGTATATGCGGCGGCCCCGGCCTTGGGCAATCGCCTCCGTCCGGCCGCCAGACCCCTCCGCATGGAACCGCCGCCATTACGCCGCACACCGCTCTGAGAATCATCCCGCGCGACCAGCACACCATCTCGCGCAAGGACATCAGCCCGAATGCGCTGCGCGTGCTCTACCGCCTGCGGGACGCGGGCTTCCAGGCCTACCTGGTCGGCGGCGCGGTGCGCGACCTGCTGGTGGGGGGGCATCCCAAGGATTTCGACGTGGCCACCGACGCCACCCCGGAGCAGGTCCGCCAGCAGTTCCGCAACTGCCGGCTGATCGGCCGCCGCTTCCGCCTGGCGCACGTGGTGTTCGGCCGCGAGATCATCGAGGTCGCCACCTTCCGCGCCAACAGCGACGACGGCAGCGGCGACCGCGAGATGGACAACGGCCGGCTGGTCCGCGACAACGTCTACGGCACCGTCGAGGACGATGCGGTGCGCCGCGACTTCACTGCCAACGCCCTGTACTACGCCATCGACGATTTCTCGGTGCGCGACTACGTCGGCGGGTTCGAGGACGTGATGGCGCGCAAGCTGAAGCTGATCGGCGACCCGGAGCTGCGCTACCAGGAGGACCCGGTGCGCATGCTGCGCGCGGTGCGCCTGGCGGCCAAGCTCGGCTTCGAGATCGAAGCCGCCACCGCCGAACCCATCGCCCGCCTGGCGCCGCTGCTCTCCGAAGCCGCGCCGGCGCGGCTGTTCGAGGAAATCCTGAAGCTGTTCCTGTCCGGCCATGCCGTGGCGAGCTTCGAGGGACTGGAGCGCTTCGGCCTGCTCAAGGTACTGCTGCCGGAAACCGCGGCCGCGCTGGCGTCCAACCGCAGCGGTGCGTTGCGCCGCATGCTGCTGGAAGGCCTGGCCGGCACAGACCAGCGCGTGGCCGATGACGAGCCGGTGTCGCCGGCCTTCCTGTTCGCGCTGCTGCTGTGGCCCGCCTATTGCCGCGCGCTGATGGGGCTGCAGGCGCAGGGCGTGCATGCCGAAGAGGCGCAGCGCCGCGCGGCCGACCGGGTGACGCTGCACCAGCTCAATACCATCGCGCTGCCGCGCCGTTTCTCGCTGCCGATGCAGGAGATCTGGTTGCTGCAAACCCGCTTCGGCAACCGCCAGCGCAAGCGCGTGATGCGCCTGCTGTCCCATCCGCGCTTCCGCGCGGCCTTCGACTTCCTGGCCCTGCGGCTGGCCGCCTCGCCGGAACACGCTGACGACGTCGCGTTCTGGCGCGATGCGCAGACCCAGTCCAGCGAGGAGCTGGCCGCCTCGCTGGGCGTGGCGGTGCCGGGCGATTCGTACGTGGAAGAGGACGCCGCGCCGTCCAAGCGCCGCCGTCGCCGTCGTCGCCGCGCCACCACCTCCGCGGAATGACATCCCCCGTCATTGCGCATGTCGGCCTGGGCGCCAACCTGGGCGATGCGATGGACACCGTGCGGCAAGCGTTGCGGGCGCTGGACCGGTCTCCCGGCATCGCGCTGCAGGCCGCTTCGCGCCTGTACCGCACGCCGGCATGGGGCAGGGAAGACCAGCCCGACTTCATCAACGCCGTGGCGCGGGTGGAAACCCGGCTGGACCCGCGCGGGCTCCTTGGCGCACTGCTGGCCATCGAGGCCGACTTCGGCCGCCACCGGCGGGAAGGCGAGCGCTGGGGCCCGCGCACCTTGGACCTGGACCTGCTGCTGTACGGCGATGCGGTGATCGACGAGCCCGGCCTGCGCGTGCCGCACCCGCACCTGCACGAGCGCGCGTTCGCGCTGGTGCCGCTGCTGGAAATCGACCCCGGGGCCCGCATCCCCGGCCATGGCAACGCGCGGGACGCTGTGTCCGCTCTGGAAATGTCCAACATCCATCCGTTATGAGTGGATAATGCAGGGCTATGAGCACACACGCCGACAGCAAGCCCTGGACCGTCCCCGCACTGGCCGACGCCAAGCGCGAGGGCCGCAAGCTGGTCATGTTGACCGCTTACGACAACAGTTTCGCGCGGGTGCTGGACGCCAACGGCGTGGACCTGGTGCTGATCGGGGATTCGCTGGGCATGGTGGTGCAGGGGCACGATTCCACGCTGCCGGTCACCGTCGAACAGATCGCCTACCACACCGCCGTCGTCGCACGCGGCCTGAACCGCGCGCTGCTGGTGGCCGACCTGCCGTTCCAGTCCGACGCCACCCCCGAACGCGCGCTGCAGGCGTCCGTCACGCTGCTGCAGGCCGGCGCCGAGATGGTCAAGCTGGAAGGCGCCGGCCACAAGCTGGAGGTCATCCGTTTCCTGGCCGAGCGCGACATCCCGGTCTGCGCGCACCTGGGCCTGACCCCGCAGTCGGTGCTCAAGTTCGGCGGCTACAAGGTGCAGGGCCGCGACGAGGCCGCGGCCGCGCGCCTGCAGGCCGATGCGAAGGCGGTCGCCGATGCGGGCGCGCAGTTGCTGGTGCTGGAATGCGTGCCGTCGTCGCTGGCGGCCGCGATCACGGCGGCCATCGCCATCCCCACCATCGGCATCGGCGCCGGCCCGGGCTGCGACGGGCAGGTGCTGGTGCTGCACGATTTCCTCGGCCTGGACACCGGCCATCGCCGTCCCAAGTTCGTCAAGGATTTCCTGGCCGAAGGCGGTTCCGTCGCGGGCGCGGTGCGCGCCTATGCCGACGCGGTGCGCAGCGGGGCCTTCCCCGATGCGGCCCATTCCTACTGACCGCGCCGCCACGCCATCGCCACAGGGGCCAAGATGATCGAGACCATCACCGAGCTGGATGTCCTGCGCGCACGCGTCAGCGAGTGGAAACAGCAGGGCCTGCGGGTCGGTTTCGTGCCCACGATGGGCAACCTGCATGCCGGTCATTACTCGCTGGTGATGCTGGCGCGCCAGTACGCCGACCGCGTGGTGTCCAGCGTGTTCGTCAATCCGACCCAGTTCGGTCCGAGCGAGGACTTCACCCGTTACCCGCGCACGCCGGAAGCGGACATGGGCGGCCTGGAAGGCGCCGGCTGCGATGTGCTGTGGCTGCCCACGGTGGAATCGATGTATCCCTTCGGCGTGGAACTGGCGGCCAAGGTGCACGTGCCGGGCGTCAGCAGCGTGCTGGAAGGCGCCTACCGCCCCGGCCATTTCGACGGCGTGTGCACGGTGGTCAGCCGCCTGTTCAACCAGGTGCAGCCCGACGTGGCCGCGTTCGGCAAGAAGGATTTCCAGCAACTGGCGGTGATCCGGCAGATGGTGACCGACCTGGCGTTCCCGGTGCAGTTGCTGCCCGGCAGCATCGTGCGCGAGCCGGACGGCCTGGCGATGAGTTCGCGCAACCAGTATCTGTCGGCCGAAGAGCGCCCCAGGGCCGCCGAGATCCGCAAGACGCTGCTCGCCATGCGCGAGGGGCTGGTGGCCGGCACGCCGCGCGCGGAGGTTGAAGCCGCCGCCACGCAGCGGCTTTCCGGGGTGGGTTTCGTCGTGGACTACACCGTGGTCCGCCGGCCCGACCTGTCCGAACCGCTGGACGGCGAAGTCGGCCCCCGGGTGGCGTTGGTCGCCGCCAAGCTGGGCCGGACGCGGTTGATCGACAACCTGGAGTGGTGAGCAGGCCAGGGTCGCCGCCGCCGCACATTGCTAGACTATTCCCTTCGACGCACATCCGGCCGCTCCCATGCAACTCAGCCTGCTCAAGACCAAGATCCACCGCGCCACTGTCACCCACTCCGAGCTGAACTACGAAGGCTCGATCGCCATCGATGCGCTGCTGCTGGAAGCCACCGGCATCCGCGAGTTCGAGCAGGTGCACGTGTGGGACGTCACCAACGGCAGCCGCTTCACCACCTATGCGCTGCGCGCGGAGAAGGGCAGCGGCGTCATCTCGCTCAACGGCGGCGCGGCGCGCCACGTGCAGGTGGGCGACCTGGTGATCATCGCCGCGTTCGCCGGCATGAGCGAGGAGGAAGCGGCGAAGTTCCAGCCGACGCTCGTCTACGTGGACGGCCGGAACCGCATCACCCATACCAACCGTTCCATCCCCACGCAGGCCGCATGAGCATGACGACGGGTCCCGACGCCTTGCGATCCCACGCCGCGCGCCTACGCGGCACGCCGTTGAACGCACTGCTGGCGCAGGATCCGGAACGGGTGCGCCGGCACGCGCTGCGCAGCGGCCCGCTGTACTTCAATTTCGCGCGCCAGTCGTACGATGCCGTCGCATGGGATGCGCTGCTGGCGCAGGCCCGCTCCGCGGACCTGGCGGGCGCGTTCCGCCGCCTGTTCGATGGAGCGACAGTCAACGTCACCGAAGGCCGGGCGGCGCTGCATACCGCACTGCGCGGCCAGCATTCGGATGCCGCCATCGCGCGCGCGGCCTTCGCCAGCGCCACGGAGGTGCGCCAGCGCATGGCGGCGCTCATCGCGCAGCTGGAAGGCACCGGCGTCACCGACATCGTCAGCGTCGGCATCGGTGGCTCGGACCTGGGGCCGCGATTGGTGGCGGACGCATTGCGCGATCCGTTGCCGGGCCGCTTCCGCGTGCACTTCCTGTCCAACGTGGACGGCGCCGCCGCGCAGCGCACGCTGGCGCTGCTGGACCCGGCGCGCACCGCGGCCATCCTGATCTCCAAGACCTTCGGCACGCAGGAAACGCTGCTCAACGGCGGCATCCTGCGCGACTGGCTGGGCGGCAGCGAACGCCTGTACGCGGTCAGCGCCAATCCCGAACGCGCCGCCGCGGCCTTCGACATCGCCGCCGAGCGCGTGCTGCCGATGTGGGACTGGGTGGGCGGCCGTTATTCGCTGTGGTCGGCGGTCGGCTTCCCGATCGCGCTGGCGATCGGCTTCGACCGTTTCGAGGGCTTGCTGGCGGGCGCGTCGCAGTTCGATGCGCATGTGCTCGACACGCCGCTGGCCGACAACATCGCCGTGCGCCATGCGCTGACCGCGGTGTGGAACCGCAACGCGCTGGGCCATGCGGCGCAGGGCGTGATGACCTACGACCAGCGCCTCGCGTTGCTGCCGGCCTACCTGCAGCAGCTGGTGATGGAAAGCCTGGGCAAGTCGGTGAAGCTGGACGGCAGTCCGGTGGACGTGGACACCGTGCCGGTGTGGTGGGGCGGGGCGGGCACCGACGTGCAGCACAGCTTCTTCCAGGCGCTGCACCAGGGCACGCAGATCGTGCCGCTGGATTTCGTCGGCACGGTGCGCAACGACGACCCGTACGCGGAGAACCACCTGGCGCTGTTGTCCAACCTGCTGGCGCAGAGCGAGGCCCTGGCCAACGGCCAGGCCAGCGACGATCCGCACCGCAGCTACGCCGGCGGCCGCCCCAGCACGCTGATCCTGCTGGACGCACTGACGCCGCAGTCGCTGGGCGGATTGATCGCGATGTACGAACACAGCGTCTACGCGCAGTCGGTGCTGTGGGGCATCAATGCCTTCGACCAGTTCGGCGTCGAACTGGGCAAGCAGTTGGCCAACGGCCTGCTGCCGGCGTTGCGGGGCGAGACCGAGGCGAAAGACCCGGTCACGCGCGCGTTGCTCGCCGAGATCGCCGCGCGCAATTGAGGGTGCCCCCTGTAGGAGCGACGTAAGTCGCGACCGGAAGAACAAAACGAATGCAGGCCATGGATCACGCAGATCAACACGGATACAGCTTGTTCAAAGCCTATCCGCGCTCATCCGCGTGATCCCTGGCTGATGACGCTTCGTTCGTCCGGTCGCGACTTACGTCGCTCCTACAGAAGGGTTGCCGTGCCGCGCCAATGCCCATGCCACATGCTCGCGCACGATCGGCGATTCGTGATCGCGACGCGACGCCAGCGCGCTGAGCACCTCCGGCGTGTCCGGCGCATTGCCCAGCGCCACCGCGATGTTGCGCAGCCAGCGCTCGTGGCCGCTGCGGCGGATCGCCGAGCCTTCGGTGCGGCGCAGGAATTCTTCTTCGTCCCATGCGAACAGTTGCGGCAGCGTGGCGACATCCAGGTCGTTGCGCGCGCGGAAATCCGGTTCGTCGGTGCGTTGGGCGAACTTGTTCCAGGGGCACACCAGCTGGCAGTCGTCGCAGCCGAAGATGCGGTTGCCGATGGCCGGGCGCAGTTCCTCCGGGATCGCGCCCTCGTGCTCGATGGTCAGGTAGGCGATGCAGCGGCGCGCGTCCAGCCGGTACGGGGCCACGATGGCCTGGGTGGGGCAGATATCGATGCAGCGCGTGCAGGTGCCGCAATGCGCGCTGGCCGGCGCGTCCACCGGCAGCGGCAGGTCCACGTAGATCTCGCCGAGGAAGAACCACGAACCGCCGTCCTTGTCGATCAGGCAGGTGTGCTTGCCGATCCAGCCCAGCCCGGCATTGCGCGCCAGCGCGCGTTCCAGCACCGGAGCCGAATCGACGAAGACGCGATGGCCGAACGGGCCGACTTCGGCCTGCAACCGCTCGGCGAGTTTCTGCAGGCGGTTGCGCATCAGCTTGTGGTAGTCGCGGCCGAGGGCGTAGCGCGCCACGTAGGCGCGTTCGCCGTCGCGCAGCGTGTCCCAGGCGTCGTCGCCGTCGTTGCGCCCGTAGTCCAGCCCGACGGAAATGACCCGCAGCGTGCCGGGGATCAGTTCCTGCGGGCGCGAACGCTTGTCGCCGTGCTGCGCCATCCATTCCATCGAGCCGTACAGTCCCTGCGAAAGCCAGTCGCGCAGGTGGTCTTCGTCCTGTCCCAGTTCTATCCCGGCGATGCCGCAGCGCTGGAATCCCATCTCGCGCGCGAGCAGGCGCACGCGCTGCGCGAGCGCGACGTGGTCGACGGTGGCGGCTGCGACGGGAAGCATTCGCGGATTATAGGTTTCCACGCGTCAGGGCACCTGCCTGCATCCGGTCGCGTGGCACCGCATGTTCACTTTCCCGCAACCCGCGGGCGGCCTAGAATCCGGCCATGTCCGGCACCTTGCCCCTGTACGCCACCCCGGCCGCGCGCGAGCTGGACCGCCGCGCCACGAAGCAATCGGGCGGCGATGCCTACACGCTGATGCAGCGCGCCGGGCAGGCGGCGTGGCAGTACCTGCTGCTGCACTGGCCGCAGGCGCAGCGCATCGCGGTGGTCTGCGGCCCCGGCAACAACGGCGGCGATGGCTACGTGCTCGCGCGGCTGGCGCACCGTTCCGGCCGCGCGGTGCAGGTGGTGCATCTTCCCGCGCACGTGCCGAAGAGCGAACTGGCCCAGCGCGCCTGCACCGAGTACGTGGCGTCGGGCGGGCGCGTGGAATTGTTCCGCGATGCGTTGCCCGTCGCCGATGTCGTGGTGGATGCGGTGTTCGGCATCGGCCTGTCGCGGGCACCGGAAGCGGATGCTTCCCGCCTGGTCGCGGCCGTCAATGCACAGCCTGCGCCGGTGCTCGCGCTGGACGTTCCCAGCGGCGTGGACGCGGACCGCGGCAGTGCGCCGGGCGCCGCGATCGTCGCGACGCGCACCCTGCAGTTCATCGTGCGCCATGTCGGCCTGCATACCGGCGATGCGCTCGAATACACCGGTGCGCTGGAGCTCGACGAACTCGAGGTGCCCGCGGAAACCTTCGATGGCCTACACGCGCAGGCCACGCTGTTGAACCACGAGGCGCTGGCGTTGTGGCTGCTGCCGCGTCGCCGCAACACCCACAAGGGCGAATCGGGCCACGTGCTGTGCCTGGGCGGCGACCACGGCAGTGGCGGCGCGATCGTGCTGTGCGCGGAAGCCGCGCTGCGCAGCGGTGCGGGATTGGTCAGCGTGGCCACGCAGGCCGTGCACGTGCCGGCGATCCTCGCGCGCAGGCCCGAGATCATGGCGCATGCGGTGGAGTCCGGCGATGTCCTGCAACCGCTGCTCGAACGTGCGCGCGTGCTGGCGCTGGGTCCCGGGCTGGGGCAGGGCGAGTGGGGCCGCGCACTGTTCCAGTTGGCCTTGCAGGCGGACAAGGCCGTGGTGCTGGACGCGGATGCGTTGAACCTGCTCGCGCGTTCTCCGCGTCCGTTGCGCGACGCCATCCTCACCCCGCATCCAGGCGAAGCGGCGCGGCTGCTGGATTGCACGACCGCCGAGATACAGAACGACCGCATTTCCGCCGCGCTGGCCATGGCCGAACGTTACGCCTGCGTCGTGGCATTGAAGGGCGCGGGCACCGTCATCGCCGCGCCTGGCGAAACGCCGCGCGTGATCGACGCCGGCAATCCCGGCATGGCGGTCGGTGGCATGGGCGATGTGCTGACAGGCGTGATTGCCGCCTTGCGCGCGCAAGGCCTGTCCGCATTCGATGCGGCGGCAGCGGGTGCGCTGCTGCATGGCGCCGCGGGCGATGCGGCGGCGTGGGATGGACAACGCGGCCTGTTGCCTTCGGACCTGATGCCCCACCTGCGCCGGCTGGCGAATCCCTGACGTCTGCGCACGCATGCGAGCACCGGGAGCATGTTGTGCACCTTGAAGCACATTCCCGCCCGCTTGGCCACTGCGATGCAGTGTTGCGCACATCGTCTCGCAGTGGCCCAGGCGTGCGGAAAAGCACTCCAAAGCACATGACACGCTCTAGAATCGCCGCATGCGGATTCTCCTTCCCGACAGCGAAGCCACCGATGCGCTGGGACGTGCGCTGGCGCTGACGCGCGCAACGCCCGCGGTCGTGCACCTGCAGGGCGACCTGGGCGCCGGCAAGTCCACGCTGGCGCGTGCGCTGCTGCGCGCACTGGGTGTGCAGGGAGCGATCCGCAGCCCGACCTACACGCTGGTGGAACGCTATCCGGTCGAGGACGGGGAGGCCTGGCATCTGGATCTCTATCGCATCGGCGATGCCGGTGAGCTGGAGTTCCTCGGCCTGGACGAGGGCGCGGCGGTGCTCTGGCTGGTCGAATGGCCCGAGCGTGGCGGTACCGGCCTGCCGGCGGCGGACCTGGAAATCTCGCTGTCGGTCGAGGGTACCGGCCGCCTGGTCCGGCTGCAGGGCAGGTCCGCGGCGGGCCGGGAATGGCTGTCGCGGCTGGCCGCATATCCCCAGTTGCCGGCACCATCTGTGCAATCCGCTTAGGAACATTCGGCAGGTTACGGATTATTAAGGGAAAAGTCCTTGCAATCATGGGGCGATGGTGCTTGAATCCGCGGCATGAGCCCGGGGAAGCCCACCACCACCGCGTTGCGACTCGCCCTTGCCGGTGTGCTGGGGCTGGCGTCCGGTATCGCATTGGCGGGCGAGGTCACCGCGGTCAGCCTCGACCAGGGCGCCACCGGTACCCGCGCCGAGATCCAGTTGGCGGGCAGCGGCCAGTACAAGACGCTGAGCCTGGCCGGTCCTGACCGCCTGGTGATCGATCTGCCGGCGTCGCGTGCCAAGGCCGGCCTGCGGCTGCCCGGTGGAGCCGGCGTCGTCCGTTCGGTCCGCACCGGCAAGCCCGATCCCGACACGCTGCGCATCGTCTTCGACCTGGCCGCGCCGGTCGCCGCGCTGAAGCCGCGGATGGAACAGGTGGGCGATGTTTCGCGGCTGGTCATCGAATGGCCGGGCGATGGTCCGGTGGATGCCGCGGCCACGGCGGCGGCGGCGGTTCCGACCACCGCCCAGACGGATGCGGCTGCGCCATCGAACGCACTTGCCTCCACGCCTGCTTCCGCTGTTCCAACGACGCCTTCGCCCGCCACGCCACCCCCGGCCAATCCGCAGGCCGAAGCCGCCCGCGCCACCGCGTTGCTGACCGCGCAGGTGGTGCAGGCGGGAAGCGCGCCGCCGCCCGCACCGCAGGCACAGGCCGAAGCCACGCCGCCCGCGCCTTCGCCACAGGCCATCCTCAACGGACAGGCGACCGCCGCCGTCGCGGCCCCGCCGGCGGCGGGAGATCGTCCGGTCTACACCATCGCCACCGGCAAACCCACGCCGATGCCGGGCAGCGCCACTGCGGGCGGTGACACCGCTCCCGCCGTGGCCGCGACCGAAACGGCGCCCGCGACCGCGCCGTCTTCCGGTCTCGCCATGCAGGCCGGCATGCGCCCGCTGGTGATCGCGATCGATCCCGGCCACGGCGGCCAGGATCCCGGCGCCATCGGTCCCTCCGGGCGCTATGAAAAACACGCCGTGCTGGCGATCTCGAAGGAGCTGGCGCGGCAGATCAACGCCACGCCCGGCATGCGCGCCTATCTGGTCCGCGACAACGACGTCTACGTGGAACGCCCGCAGCGCGCCCGCAAGGCGCGCGCGGCCAAGGCCGACATGTTCGTCTCCATCCACGCCGATGCCGCCGAAAACCGCAGTGCATGGGGTTCGTCGGTCTATGTGCTGTCGCTGCGCGGCGCGTCGTCGCAGCATGCGCGCTGGCTGGCGGACAAGGAAAACGCCTCCGACCTGGTCGGCGGCGTGCGGCTGACCAAGGACACGCTGTCCAACGTGCTGCTGGACCTGGCCCAGAGCGGCCACATGAAGGCCTCGCAGGATGCGGCCGGCCACGTGCTGGACGGCCTGAAGCAACTGGGCAAGACCCACAAGCCGCAGATCGAGTTCGCCAACTTCGAGGTGCTGCGCAACTCCGACATGCCGGCCATGCTGGTGGAGACCGGCTTCATCTCCAATCCGGACGAGGAAAAGCGCCTGTTCGACCCGGCTCACCAGCGCAAGGTGGCCGGCGCCGTGCTGGCCGGCATCCAGTCGTACTTCACCCGCCAGCCACCGCCGGGCACGTTGTTCGCCGCCCGCGCGCAGGCCGAAGCCGAGAAGCGCCCCGTCGCCTCCGGCGGGGCGGCCGGCGCGCCCTGACCGCCACCCTCGGCTATCATCACGGCTGATTCCCCACGACGGCGCCCACGCGCCGCCCACCCGTGCCGATCCGCCAGCTTCCCGACACGCTCATCAACCAGATCGCTGCCGGCGAGGTCGTCGAACGGCCCGCGTCCGTGGTCAAGGAACTGGTGGAAAACGCGCTGGACGCGGGCGCGCGCCGCATCGACATCGACCTGGAAGAGGGCGGCGTCCGCCTGATCCGCATCCGCGACGACGGCGGCGGCATCGCCCCGGACGAACTTCCATTGGCGGTGTCGCGCCACGCCACCAGCAAGATCGCCTCGCTGGACGACCTGGAGGCGGTGGCCACGCTGGGTTTCCGCGGCGAGGCGTTGCCTTCCATCGCCTCGGTCAGCCGCTTCTCGCTGACCTCGCGCCGCGCCGACGACGAGCATGGCGCCTCGCTGCAGGTGGAAGGCGGCAAGGTCGGCGCGGTCGCGCCCAAGCCGCACGCGGTCGGCACCACCGTGGAAGTGCGCGAACTGTTCTACAACGTGCCGGCGCGGCGCAAGTTCCTGCGCGCCGAACGCACCGAGATGGGCCATATCGAGGAATGGCTGCGGTCGCTGGCGCTGGCGCGCCCGGACATCGAACTGCGCGTGTCGCACAACGGCCGTCCTTCGCGCCGCTACAAGGCGGACGAACTGGAATCGCTGGCCCGCCTCAACGAAACCCTGGGCGAGGAATTCGCCCGCAATGCACTGCGCGTGGACCACGCCGCCGCCGGCCTGCGCCTGCACGGCTGGATCGCCCAGCCCAGCTACTCGCGCGCCAGCGCCGACCAGCAGTACGTCTACGTCAACGGCCGTTCCGTACGCGACCGCAACATCGCCCATGGCGTGAAGATGGCGTACCAGGATGTGCTGTTCCACGGACGCCAGCCGGCTTACGTGCTGTTCCTGGAACTGGACCCCACCCGCGTGGACGTCAACGTGCACCCGGCCAAGCACGAGGTGCGCTTCCGCGACACACGGCTGGTGCACGATTTCGTATACCGCACGCTGCACGAAGCGCTGGCCGAGACGCGTGCAGGCCGTGCCGCCGAGCCGGGAATCGTGGGAGGGGCTTCAGCCCCGACCGGAATTCAGGGCATGGTCGGGGCTGAAGCCCCTCCTACATATCCCTGGCGCAGTACGCAGACCGCGCTGGGCCTGGGCGTGGCCGAAGCGCCGGCCGCGTATGCCGCCCTGTACGGCGCAACCGCGGAGCCGGCCGCGCCACAGGCACTGTCCCCGGGCGGCTATGCGATGCCCGCGAGCGCGCCTGCCATGCCGGCGAACGATCCGGACGGCATCCCGCCGCTGGGTTTCGCCATCGCGCAGCTGCACGGCATCTACATCCTGGCCGAGAACGCCGACGGACTGATCGTGGTGGACATGCATGCTGCGCACGAGCGCATCGGCTACGAAAAGCTCAAGGCCGCGCACGATGGCCTGGGCCTGCGTTCGCAACCGTTGCTGGTGCCGCTGGTGCTGGCGGTGGCCGAGCGCGAGGCGGAAGTGGCCGAGCGCGAAACCGACACGTTGGCGGCGTTGGGCTTCGACGTTACCCGCAGCGGTCCGCAGTCGCTGAGCGTGCGCAGCGTGCCGGCGTTGCTGTCCGGCGCCGAGCCGGAAGCGCTGTTGCGCGACGTGCTGGCCGACCTGCGCGAGCACGGCCAGACCCGCCGCGTCGCCACCGCGCGCGACGAGCTGTTGTCGACCATGGCCTGCCACGGCGCGGTGCGCGCCAATCGCCGCCTGACGATTCCCGAGATGAACGCACTGCTGCGCGAGATGGAGATCACCGAGCGCTCGGGCCAGTGCAACCACGGCCGCCCGACCTGGGCGCGCTTTTCATTGAACGAGATCGACCGCTGGTTCCTGCGAGGACGTTGACATGGGGAAGACGACTGCATGGCTGGGGACGGCCATGCTGATGGCCGCACTGGCGGGTTGCCAGGGCGAAGGCGGCGAGGCTGGCCGCGCCGGCAAGGTGGCGGATGCACGCTTCCTCGCCGACAACACGGCATGGCGTGAGCAGCGCAGGACCGAACTGCTGGCGCCCGACGGCTGGACCAGCCTGGTCGGCCTGCACTGGATCGAGCTGAAGTCGCACTTCATCGGCAGCGGCCCGGCCAGCGGCATCAAGCTGGTCGTGGGCCCGCCCAAGCTGGGCATGATCGCGCAACAGGACGGCCGCATCTTCTTCACGCCCGAGAAGGGCGTGGCCGTGACCCTGAATGGCGAACCCGTCACCGGGCGCGTGGAACTGCAGAGCGACCGCGACGCCAGTCCCGGCGTGCTCGGCTTCGACGAAGGCAAGGGCGCGCTGTCGGTGATCGAACGCGGGGGCCGCCGGGCCTTGCGCGTGAAGCACGCCGATGCCGAATCGCGCACGCAGTTCGTCGGCCTGGACTACTGGCCGGTGGACGAGGACTGGCGCATCGAGGGCCGCTTCATCCCGCATCCCCCCGGCAAGACGATCACCATCGTCGACGTGATCGGGGTAGCGACCGAGTCCCCCAACCCGGGCGCGGTGGAGTTCGAGCGCGATGGCAAGCCGTTCCGGCTGGAAGCTCTGGGGCAGCCCGAAGGCCCTCTGTTCTTCGTGCTCGCCGATCGCACCAGCGGGCATGGCAGTTATCCGGCGGGTCGTTTCCTCGATGCCGCGGCGCCGGTCGATGGCAAGGTGGCGCTGGATTTCAATCGCGCCTACAACCCGCCGTGCGCGTTCACGCCGTACGCCACCTGTCCGTTGCCGCCCGCCGAAAACCGGCTGGACCTGTTGGTGGACGCGGGCGAAAAAGCGTACGCCAAGCCCATCAAGATACTTTGACCAAGGAAGGGACGATGATTCCGCGCAATCCCATCAAGAGCCTGTTGCTGGCCTGCCTGCTGGCCGCCACCGCCACCGCCACCGCGGATACCGCCAAGTCGGTGGAAGCGCCGGTGCCGTTGCTGTGGAAGGTGTCCGACCACGACAACGCCGTCTACCTGCTGGGCTCGTTCCACCTGCTGCGTCCCGGCGACTATCCGCTGTCCGACGACGTGGACGCCGCGTTCGACGATGCCGAGCAGGTGATGTTCGAGCTGTCGCCGGAGGAAATGGACGCCGGCACCCTGTCCATGCAGATGCTGCAGGCCGCCACGCGCACCGATGGCAGCACGCTCGAGCAGGATCTCGATCCCGACACCTGGACCCGGCTGCAAGCCTGGGCGGAAAAGAACGGTCTGCCGCTGGCGAACTTCGGCAGTTTCGAATCGTGGTTCGTCGGCCTGACCATCAGCATCGTGGAGATGACCAAGCAGGGCCTGGACCCCAAGCTGGGGCTGGACAACCATTTCATGGAACGGGCCAGGTTGAGCGGCAAGCCGACCGCCGGGCTGGAGCGCGGACAGGAGCAGATCGCGGTGCTCGACGGCATGGACGCCACCGAACAGCGCCAGTTCGTCGCCGAATCGCTGGAGCAGGCGGAGAAGGGCTCGCTGGAAACCGAGCGTCTCCACCAGGCCTGGCGCCGCGGCGATGCGGAAGGGCTGTGGACCGGCATGGCCGCCGACATGAAGCGCGAATATCCCCGTCTCTACCAGCGCATCAACGTGGACCGCAACGACGCCTGGGTGCCGAAGATCGAACAGCGGCTGACGGAATCCACTTCCGACGACACCCTGGTCGTGGTGGGCGCGCTGCACCTGCTGGGCGAGGATGGCGTGGTCGAGAAGCTGCGCGCGCGCGGCTACACCGTCGAGCGCGTGTGTTCGGCCTGCAAAGCCGAGTGATTCCCCCGTAGGAGCGGGCCATGCCCGCGATGCTCTTCGCTTCGACGCAGCGAAGGCGGCATCGTTTTCCTGGGGGGGCTCCTATGCAGACTGCATGACGATGCAGTCCACCGGGCAGGCGGGGACGCACAACTCGCACCCGGTGCACAGCGGGTCGATCACCACGTGCATGTGCTTGGCCCCGCCGATGATGGCGTCCACCGGACAGGCCAGGATGCATTTCGTGCAGCCGATGCAGTCGGCTTCCACGATCACCGCGACCGTGGGCGGCTTGTGCGCGCCGCGGCTGCGGTCGTATGGGAGGGCGGGCACGCCCAGCGCCTTAGCCAGCGCACGCGCGCCGGCATCGCCGCCCGGTGGACAGCGGTCCACGCCGGCATCGCCGTGCGCCATCGCCTGCGCATACGGCAGGCAGCCATCGAAGCCGCACTGGCCGCACTGCGTTTGCGGCAGCAGGCGGTCCAGGCGTTCGACCAGGTCATGGAATGTGTCGGTCATGTCGGGCCGCGGTTCCAGATGAATCCCCAATCCCGAATGGGGAATCCCCGCCGTCAACGCACCGGCATGCCGGGCTGCGCACCGGCATCGGCGTCCAGCAGCGCCAGCGCGCCACCGTCGAAGCCGGCCGACAGGATCATCCCTTCGCTGACGCCGAAGCGCATCTTGCGCGGGGCCAGGTTGGCGATGAACACCACGCTGCGGCCGACCAGCTTGTCCGGCTCGCCATAGCTGGCGCGGATGCCGGAGAAGATCTGCCGCTTGCCCAACTCGCCGGCGTCCAGTTCGAAGCGCAGCAGCTTGTCCGAGCCATCCACGAATTCGCACGCCAACACCTTGCCGATGCGCAGGTCGAGCCTGGCGAAGTCGTCGATGGCGATGTATTCATTCTTCGCAGAGGCGGTTTCCTCTGTAGGAGCGGCTTTAGCCGCGATGGCCGCACCCGTCGATTTCCCGGTCGCGGCTGAAGCCGCTCCTACGGGGGGCGCGGGGGATTGCAGGGTGTCCTTGGAGGCTTCGGTCATGGCGTCGATCAGCTTCGGGTCGATACGGGTGAACAGCGGCGAATACGGCTGGATGGCGTGGGCCTGCAGCGGCGTCGCCACGTCCTGCCACATCACCACCGGCGCGCTCAGGAAGGCTTCGGCCTCGGCACTGGTACGCGGCAGGACCGGCTTCAGCGCGGCGGCGAGGATGCGGAACAGGTTCAGGCCCTGCGTGCAGACCGCCTGCAGTTCGGCATCGGCGCCTTGCTGCTTGGCGATCACCCACGGCTTCTTCTCGTCGATGTACTTGTTGGCCTCGTCGGCCAGCGCCATCGTCAGGCGCAGCGCGGCGGCGGCATCGTTGCGCTCGTAGGCATCCTGGATGGGCGCCAGCGCATCGACGAAGCGTCGGTACATGGCCGGGTCGGGCAGCGCGTCGGCGAGCCTTCCGCCGAAGCGCTTGTCGATGAAGCCGGCGCAGCGGCTGGCCAGGTTGACGAACTTGCCCACCAGGTCGGCGTTCACCCGCGCGATGAAGTCGCCCAGGTTCAGGTCCAGGTCGTCCACGCCGCCGGAGGACTTGGCCGCGTAGTAGTAGCGCAGCGCTTCCGGCTCCAGCCCCACGTCCAGGTAGGTGCGGGCCATGATGAAGGTGCCGCGCGACTTCGACATCTTGGCGCCGTCCACGGTCAGGTAGCCGTTGACGTGCAGGCGCGTCGGCGCGCGCAGACCGGCGCCATGCAGCACGGCCGGCCAGAACAGGCCGTGGAAATTGACGATGTCCTTGCCGATGAAGTGGTGCAGTTCGGTGTCGGTGCCGGCCTTCAGGTAGGGCTCGAAATCCACGCCCAGCCGCGCGCACAGCGTGCGGAAGCTGCTCAGGTAGCCGATCGGCGCATCCAGCCACACATAGAAGTATTTGCCCGGCGCGCCGGGAATCTCGAAGCCGAAGTAGGGCGCGTCGCGCGAGATGTCCCACGCGCGCAGGCCGCCCTCGGCGTCCAGCCATTCCATCAGCTTGGCCTTCACGCCGGGCAGGGCCACGTCGCCGGCCAGCCATTCGCGCAGGAAGGTCTCGAAGCGGCCCACCTCGAAGAAGTAATGCTCCGAATCGCGGATCTCCGGCGTGGCGCCGGACAGCACCGACCTGGGTTCCTTCAGCTCGGTCGGCGCGTAGGTGGCGCCGCAGACCTCGCAGTTGTCGCCGTACTGGTCGGGCGTGCCGCAGTTGGGGCAGATGCCCTTGATGTAGCGGTCGGGCAGGAACATGCCCTTGGCCGGGTCGTAGAACTGCGCCACGCTGCGGCGGGCGATGTGGCCGCCGGCTTCCAGCCGCGCGTAGAACTGCTCGGTCAGCTCGCGGTTGGCGACCGAGTTGGTCGAGTCGTAGTGGTCGAAGGCCACGCCGAAGGCGGCGAAATCGCGCTCGTGGCTAGCCTGGATGTTGGCGATGAAGTCTTCCGGCGTGACGCCGGCCTTCTCGGCCGCCAGCATGATCGGCGTGCCGTGGGTGTCGTCGGCGCAGACGAAGAACACCGTGTCGCCGCGCATGCGCCGCGCCCGCACCCAGATGTCGCCCTGGATGTAGCCGACCAGGTGACCGAGGTGGAGCGGTCCGTTGGCGTAGGGCAGGGCATTGGTGACGAGGGCGGTGCGGCTCATGGCGGACTTCTTGCGGGGGGACAGCGATTATCGCACGGCCGGTCCGGGCCGCCCGGCGACCGGAAACGCGGCGGGCCCGGCATGCCGGGCCCGCCTGGGCGAAACGAGTGCGTGGACTACTGGCGGATCCAGGTCTGCGACTTGCAGATGAAGGCGATGCAGCCGGAGACCTCCAGCTTGCCGCCGCCCTCGATCAGCTGCATCTTCGACTTGTACACCTTGCCCTCGTCGGGCTTCAGGATGGTGCCGCCGCTCCAGGCATTGGCCCCGTCGGCCTTCATGCCGCGGATGATTTCCATGCCGGTGATGGGCTTGTTCCTGCGGTCGTCCTTGCACTTGTCGCAAAGCGGGTTGGGTTTGCTGGGATTCAGCAGTTCGACGATGCGGCCGGTCAGCGTGCCATCGGATGCCTGCGTGATCTCCACAATGGACTTGGCCTTGCCGGTGTCGCTGTCGATGGTCTTCCAGCGCCCCACCGCGTCGGCGGCAGCGGCCGACATCGACAGGAGCACCAGCGGAGCGGCCAGGCAGGCGGCCATCAGTGTCTTGCGCATGTTCCCCTCCCAGGGATTGTAGTTCGCAACCCGCCCGGCTAACCGCCAGCGGGATGGCTCTTTATACCGCATTCGCTGGCGTATGGATGATCGGCAGAAAGAAACCCGGCGTGTACCCGGGTTTCGTTCAGAGAATGAAAGGGAGGTGGATCAAAGCCCGCCGCCCCCGCAGTCCTTGGTGAGATAGTCTTCGATGATACGCAACTGGTCGCCCATGATCTTGCGTGTCCACGCTGGGCCATGCGCGTAGTCCTTGATCTCGTGGTAGACCACCGGCTTTCCGGCAGCCTTCGCTTTTCTTACGAACCATTCAGACTGCTCGATTGGCACGACCTGGTCGCGGTCTCCGTGATAAATCATCAGGGGGATCTGGATCTGGTCGGCCTTGTCGAGTGGGCTGAGGCCTTCCACGGTCGGTGCCTGAGCCTGCCGAAAGAATGGGTTGGTGTAGTAGCGCGCCCAGATGCGCTTGATATCCGACACGCCCGCACCAGCAATCGAGCACTTGTAGAGGCCGTTCGGGCGCACGGCCGCAGCAAAGCTGGAATAGCCGCCATAGGAGAAGCCGAACATGGCGATGTGGCCGGGCTGGGCGATCTTCTGCTCGATCAACCACTTGGCGCCGTCATCCTTGTCGTCCTGCATCTTCTGACCCCACTCGGCGTCGCCGGCCATCCACAGCTTGCGACCCCAGTCGGCGGATCCGCGGAACTGCGGTTGCAGCACCGCCATGCAGCGCGACACCATCAGCGGTACCCACATGGAGCCGTCGAAATCCAGATTGTCGCGCCCCCACGGACCGCCATGGGGGTGGACGACGGCCTTCCATGGTCCTGCGCCGCACAGTTCGGTGTTGGGCGTGGTCAGGATGGCGGGAATGTCCAGGCCGTCGCGAGCCTTGTAATAGACCATTTTGCCCGTACCCAAGGCGCGGGGGTCCAACTGCGGGTAGGACTTGGCCAACAGCGTGAGTTGACCATTGTGCGCCAGGTAGTATTCGGGCGGACGGGCAGGGCCCGTCACCGCGATCAGCAGCGTCTTCATGTCGCGGCTGCGGCTGACCAGACGGTAATTGGCATCGCTGTCATAGACAATGTTGGCGGACTCGCCTGTTGCCGGATCGACCACGCGCAGCGGCTCCGGCGTGATCTTGAGCGCTTGGCGCAGTCCCTTGTCCAGCGCCTGCATGTAGCCCGCCGTCCAGACGATGTCATCGCCCCGCGGGCCTGCGTAGCTGACGCCCATGATCTCGCCGTAGCCCAGGCCTTCGATGCCGCGTTGGCGATTGATCAACACGTTGGTGGCATCGAACATCCGGTTCTCGAACAGGATCTCCTTCTGCTTCCGCGCAGCAATGTCGTATTCGTAGATCACCGCCTTGTCGCGGCCCGTGTTGCTCAGCACGAAGGCGATATTGGCGTCTTCGGCGAAGCCGATGACCTGGTTGATGTCGCGATCCTTCACGTGCGAGCGGAAGTGCTCCTCCCAACTGCCGGTCGTGACATTGCGGAATTCGGTAGAGATATAGGCGCCAGTACCGTCGATGTCATTGTGCAGGCGCGCGCGCAACTCGCCGCTGAGGTCGGTGATATAGCCAGCCACGCGCGCTTCGGTGTTCTGGATGCGGCGCGAGGTGAAGTTGCGCACATTGACCTTGTACACGTCGCCTGAATTGTTGCCCGAGCCGCTGATCACCAGGATGTGGTCTGGATCGTTTGGCAGCGTGTCGAGGACGCTGGCATTGGACAGTGCCTGCTCCAGTTCCTGCGCGCGACTGGTGGCACGCGCCTGTGGCAGGGGCTCCTTCCATTGCTTGCCTTCAATATCGGTGATGAAGAACTTGTTGACGAAGGTCTTGGTGACGCGGTCTACGCGCAAATCGTACGGCTGCCATAGAGACACGGCCAGCAAGCCGTCCTTGATGAAGGAGACCGAGGAGAACTTCATCCTGTCGCTGCCGATCCGAGTTGGCGGCTTGTCGAGTGCGTCGGTGCGATAGACGACAATGACTCGGCTCTCGCCATCGGCCTCCAGGCCGGCGATGCGCGAACCGTCGGGAGAGACTGTCAAGCTGGTGAGAGCCGGAAAGGCAGCCAACTGTTCGATTGTGGGTACGGCGGGCGACGCCGCCCGCACCGGACTCGCGAGCAGGATGGCTGCGCCTGCTGCAAGGGCAATAAAGACTGCTCTCATAGCGAATGGATCCCCATGGGTAGTGACGCCTAGAATAAACGGAAACTGAGTGGCGCGCGCTACACTCTGGAAGCTGTTTTGTATGGGAGAAAACAGGCTTCCACTTCAACACGGTCTTGCGCCTGGGCGACGCCGCCTGCGCGCGGTTAGCACGGATGGAAGAGGCAAAAAAACCGCCGCTCCGGGGGGAGCGGCGGTTGCTGAGGTGACGCTGGATCAGAAGTCCTTGGTGAAGTTCACGAAGAACGTACGGCCTAGGTAGTCAACGCCGCTGTACAGAGGAGCATTGCCGATCATGGCAACAGCACCACTGGTGGATATCCTCGGCGGAGCCTTGTCGGCAATGTTGCGGACGCCACCTGTGATGGCCCAATCGTCGCCGGTGTACTGCAGCGATGCGCTGTGGAGGAAGTAGTCGTCCGTTTTCATCTGGTAGGTATCGCGATAGTCGGTATCGAAGTACTTCTCGTAGTACTCGTAGCCGTTGATGCCATCCACCCACTCCAGGCCGTAACGCACGCGCCAGTTGCGCAGCTTGTAAGACAGGTCGAGCTGACCGGTGTACTCCGGGGCATTGAGAGAACCGGAATAGTCACGCACCGGGTCGGTCGGGAAGGTCGCACCGGACTGCTCCAGGTAGTGCGAGATCTGGGCCGTGGCGCGGAATTCACCTTGGCCGATGTCGCGCACGTAGCGTGCGGTGAAGTCCCAGCCGCGCACCTTGTCAGTGGAGACGTTGATGTAGCCCGTCGTGACGTTCAGGGTGTTGTTGGCGTTACGTGTCACCAGGTTGCAGAAACCGGTGCCGGCGGCGAAATCGGCGGGCGAACTGCCGTAGCAGAGGTTCAGCACCTGTGCGCCGGACGGCCTCGCAACGCCATTGTTCACTTCGATATCGTAGTAGTCGGCTGCGAACGACAGGTCACCGAACCATTCCGGAAATTCCGGCTGGATTATCACGCCGGCCGTCAGTGCCTTCGACGTTTCCGCGGCTAGGCCGGTTTCCGCGCCGCCACGGGTCAGCACGGTGATGCTGCTGTTCTGCTGGAAGTTGTTCGGCAGGCCCAATGATGCGCAGTTGTCGCGGACGTTCCCCGTTTTGCTGGCCCAGTTGTTGCAGGGGTCGCCCGAGCTGGCGGTGAAGCCGCTGGTGGCGCCCAGGTACTGTTCGAACAGGGCAGGTGCACGGAACGACGTGCCGCGCGAGGCGCGGAACGACAACCAGCTCACCGGCGTGTACAGCATGCCGATCTTCCAGGTGGTGTCGTCGCCATAGGAATCGTAATCCGTATAGCGACCGGAGAGGTTGACGGTCAATTCCTGGGCGCCCGGCAGACCGGACAGCAGTGGGACTTCGATTTCGGCGTAGGCTTCCGACACGGAGTCCTTGCCACGGGTGGGCTGCGAGGCGGTGAACCCGTACAGGTTGTTAGCCACCGAGTTCGGATCCGGTGAGTCGTCGATTTCCGCGCGGCGATATTCCAGGCCGAATGCGGCGTTCACCGCGCCGTAGGGCAGGTCGAACAGCGGGCCATTGACGCCGAAGTTTACCGTCGACTCGGTATAGACCGTGTTGCCATGGGTCGTCTGCATGACGTAATCCCGGTAGGCCTGCGGCAGGTTGCCAGCGAGGGTATCGGCATTCAGCATCGGCGCGGCGACGCAACCATCGGAGGCGTCGCGGCAGACGAAGCCGCCATTGCCGTCGGAAACCACGTCCAAGGTCTTGGCGTAGCGATCGGTCAGGCGATTGTGGGTGTAGTAATCAGCGTCGGATCGGGCATGGCTGGCATAGCCGTCGTATTTCCATGTCGCTCCCAGATTACCGCGCAGTCCCGCCGTGGCGCGATAGAAATCGACCTCCTGCCAGTTCTGGTAGAGGCCCCAGCCAATGAAGGCACGGGCGGCGAGGGGGCGGCCGTTGGTCGAACCATCCGCAGGTGCCGCAGCAAAGGCCGGTAACCAGGAGAGGTCGCCCAATAGCGGGCTGCCGGGCGAATAGTCGATGGTGTGCTGCAGATAGCCAGTCTGGCGCGATTCGCGACGGTGGGCCAGCAGTTCGAAGTACAGCTCGGCATCGCCCATCGCATTGAGATCCACGCCACCCTGCAGGAAGCCGGTGTAGTTGGTGGTCGGCGAGATCAGCGACTCCTTCTTCATGCGAGGATCGTAGGTGTCGCGGCCGAAGTAGTCGACGCCTTCATAGCCAGGAATGTCACCGTCGGTGATCGACGCATTCGGACGCCAGCGGTTGAAGTAGTCGAAGCCCGGCGGCAGGAACTCGAGCACTTCGGGCGCGTAGGTACCGTAGTAGCCCAGATTGCCCAGGCCGGGGCGGCCGAGGAAGTACGCGGTGCCAAGCGTATTGATGGTAACGCCGCCGGCATCCAGGCCCCAGCACTTCGGCTCGCCGGTTACCGGGTCGATATAGTCATCCGCGCCGTAGCGGCCATCCGCGCCGCGGCCGTAAAGCGGAAGGGGACAGTTGCCGGCCCAGTCGCGGTCACCGATGGTCAGCTCCTGACGGTCGTAGATTTCGAAAGAACCGGACACGCGCCAGCGGTCACCGGTCTTGCCCATCATGGCCGACCAGCGGGTTTCGTCGCCGCCGCCCCTCTGGGTGGCATTGTGCTGGAACTCGACGCTTACGCCGTCGACCTTCGTCTTGGTGATGACGTTTACCACGCCGGCCACGGCGTCGGAGCCGTAGATGGACGAAGCGCCATCCTTCAGGATTTCGATGCGGTCGATCATGATGTTCGGCAGCACGTTCAAGTCGGCCGAGCCGACCGAGCCGCGCGAGCCTGCCGGCGCCACGCGGCGGCCGTTCAGCAGCAGCAGAGTGCGCGTCGCCCCCAAGCCGCGCAGCGATAACGTGTTGGCGCCGGGGCCACCGTCGGTGACGTAACCACCGAACGCGTTGTTGATCTGCTCCGAACCACCGGTCACCACGTTGCTCTGCAGCACCGCGGCGGTTGAGTTGAAGCCTGCGAGCGTGGTCTCCTCACGATGGATGAACTGCACGGGCGACACAGAGTTGAACGTGTCCCTCGCAATGCGGGAGCCAGTGACCGTAACGCTTTGCAGCGTCGTAGTCTGAGAAGAAGTGGTCTCTTCCTGCTCCTTTTCTTCACTTTGCTCCGTGTTATCTCCGGTGCTCTGGGCATACACGGCGCCTACCGGGAGTAGCAACGCAGTCGCAAGTGCCAAAGATAGAGGGTTCTTATGGGGCCGGTTCGTGAGGCGGCTGCTCTTGGACATCGGAATCTCCATTGAAATCAGCGAGTTGGCAGGCTTTTCGGCTCTCAGAGCGTGCCCTGCCTGCCGATCCTAACACTAAATTCACGCTGAACGCCATGAATGATTAACAAGAATTTCCCGATATGTGAATGTCTATGAATGTGACGGCTGTCCCGTAGGGCGCGAGTACTCTAGAGCTGGAGGGGGAGCGCCGGCACGTATAGACTCGTTCATATGAGTATTCGATCCAACAGTCCGGCGGCCACGGAGGCCGCTCCGGCTTTCATGCAGCAAATCGCACAGGGAAATGCCCTGCTCCGGCAGGGACGGACGGATGAGGCGATCGCCTTGGGGGTGACTCTCGTCGATATGTACCCTGACCAAGCGCGTGCCTTCGCATTCTTGGCCGAAGCCAGCCGGGTTGGCGGCGATCTCCAGGCTGCAATCGGATGGATAGACAAGGCCATCCAGTGCAGCCCTGACCCGCAGCACAAGATTAAGAAGGCATGGTTACTGTCGCGCTTGCTTCGACGCGATGAAATCCCGTCGTTGGCGGAGCAGATCGACGCGCAGGCAGGGGATGACAGAATGCTGCGCTGGCAACTGGGCAAGCTCTACTACCACCACAACTTTCTGCCGGAAGCGATCAAGCAGTACGAGCGAGCGCTTGCCGTCGGAGAAGACAATCCCAGTTGGCGTTATGATTTGGCCATCGCCCGCTTCTACGGCGGTGATTCCGACAAAGCAGAAGGCGACCTGAACAGAGTGCTGGCAGTGTCTCCTCAAGCGGGGGCGGTCATCTACCTGCGCTCCACGCTGCGCAGGCAGCGGCAAGACCAGAACCACGTGGCGGACATTGAGGCCCGGTTGAAGACGGTATTCCGCTCGGCGGAAGACGAGGCTGGCGCGCTCTACGCTTTGGCGAAGGAGCTCGAGGATTTGGGCGAGTACGAGAGATCCTTCTCCATGTTACTGGCGGGTGCGAAAAAGAAGCGCAGCGCCATCCAGTACGACGCGGCTGCATTTCGTGCGATGACAGATGAAATCCGCGCCGCTCAGAATGCCGAGTCCATGGCAATACCGGTAGCCGGCCATGATGAGGAGGGTGCGATCTTCATTCTTGGCCTGCCCCGTACCGGTACCACGCTGGCAGAACGCATGCTGCTGCAGTCCGGAGAGGTGAAGGATGCTGGAGAGCTGATGGATTTTGGTTTCCATCTGACTGCCGCGATGCAGAGAGTGCGGGCTGTGGCGCCCGAACTCTCACCTGCCGAGGCAACGATGAAGCTGGATTTTGCGGCGCTCGGAAGAGAGTACATGCGCGGGGCGCGGCAGATGGCCGGAGGCAGTGCCTTGTTCATAGATAAGCTGCCTGCCAACTACATGTATTGCGGGATGATTCGCAAAGCTTTGCCCAAAGCAAAAATCATCCATCTGGTGCGAGATCCCCTGGACAGCTGCTATGCGATCTTCAAGACGCTGTTCTTTAACGCTTACGATTTTTCCTACGATCTGGACGAGTTGGCGGAGTATTACATTGCCTATCGTCACATGATGCGACATTGGCACGACGTTCTACCGGGCGCCATTCTGGACGTGCGATACGAAGATCTGGTGACAGATACCGAAGTACAGGCCAAACGCATCTACGACTGGTGTGGTCTAGCGTGGACGCCGGACGCGCTGCGTGTTCCAGATACAAAGGCGGTGTTTGCGACAGCCAGTGCTGCTCAAGTACGCGAGCCCGTGCATACCCGATCCGTCAACAGCTCACGCAAACATGCCGACAGACTGGTCCCACTTATCAAGAAGCTGAAGGCAGCAGGCGTTCTGGATGCGTGACTTTCACATGACAGTTGCATGCCGCAGTTCGACTGATACGAAAGTGTGATGGCGACCATCATTTCCCATGCCGTTCAGGCCAATCTCCGCCCCCATCCCCGCGTCCGCAACGTCATCGCGGTGGGCTCCGGCAAGGGCGGGGTGGGGAAGTCGACCACGGCGGTCAACCTGGCCCTGGCCCTGGCCGCCGAGGGTGCGCGGGTGGGGGTGCTGGACGCGGACGTCTACGGGCCGAGCATCCCGGCCATGCTGGGCCTGGGCGGGCGGCCGGACAGCCCGGACAACAAGTCGATCGAGCCGATGCGGGCGTTCGGGGTGGAAGCCATGTCCATCGGCCTGCTGGTGGACCAGGACACGCCGATGATCTGGCGCGGCCCGATGGCGACCTCCGCCCTGACCCAGTTGTTCGCCGATACCCTGTGGGGCGACCTGGACTACCTGCTGATCGACCTGCCGCCGGGGACCGGCGACATCCAGCTGACCCTGGCGCAGAAGATCCCGGTGGCCGGGGCGGTCATCGTGACCACCCCGCAGGACATCGCCACGCTGGATGCCAGGAAGGCGCTGAAGATGTTCGAGAAGGTCGAGGTGCCGGTGCTGGGCATCGTCGAGAACATGGCGGTGCACACGTGTTCGAACTGCGGACACGTCGAACACCTGTTCGGCGAGGGGGGCGGCCAGAGGATGGCCGAACAGTATGGCGTGCCGTTGCTGGGTTCGCTGCCGCTGGACATCGCCATCCGCGAGCAGGGCGATGCGGGCCAGCCGATCGTGGTCGCCGCACCGGATTCGGCGGTGGCGCAGGCCTACCGCCAGACCGCGCGGGTGATGGCGGCCACGCTGTCCCTGCGCCCGCGGGCTGCGATGCCGATCGCCTCTTCGTTGGTGTAGCGCTTCGCGTGACGCCACGGGACGACGGGCCGGGCCCCGCCTACAATATGGCCGTCCAGGTTGCCGGTCGTGCCGGCAGCGCCCGTCCCATCCCCAGACCAGGAATTGCATGAGCATCAAGAGCGACCGTTGGATCCGCCGCATGGCCGAACAGCAGGGCATGATCGAGCCGTTCGAGCCGGGGCAGGTGAAGCAAGTCAACGGCGAGCGCATCGTCAGCTACGGCACCTCCAGCTACGGTTACGACGTGCGTTGCTCGCGCGAGTTCAAGGTGTTCACCAATATCAATTCCACCATCGTCGATCCCAAGCGCTTCGACCCCAAGAGCTTCGTGGACGTGGTGGCCGACGAGTGCATCATCCCGCCCAACTCCTTCGCCCTGGCGCGCACGGTGGAGTACTTCCGCATCCCGCGCGACACGCTGGTGGTCTGCCTGGGCAAGAGCACCTACGCGCGCTGCGGCATCATCGTCAACGTCACCCCGCTGGAACCGGAATGGGAAGGCCACGTGACGCTGGAGTTCAGTAACACCACGCCGTTGCCGGCGCGCATCTACGCCAACGAGGGCGTGGCGCAGATGCTGTTCTTCCAGTCGGATGCGGACGACGTGTGCGAGACCAGCTACCGGGATCGCGGCGGCAAGTACCAGGGCCAGACCGGCGTAACGCTGCCGCGGACCTGACGTAGGGTGCGCCCCGGCGCACCGCGCTTCTGCCTTCCGGAGGAAAACCGTTCGTTCGCCACCCGAACGCAGCGGCGTGTTTCTCGTCGTGCATGTCGAGCAGATACCGGGCGTGGTGCGCCGGGGCGCACCCTACGTCAGTGCTCCGCGCCGGCTGCTGCGCGCATGTCTGTTGGCGTGCGCAGGGCTACCCGCAACGCCAGCCGCAGCGCGGCGGTCACGGTCTCCACCGGCAGGCTGGGCGCTCCCGGGTGCGCAGCCGCCTGCGCCGGCGAGTAGGGGATGTGGACGAAGCCGGCGCGCGCATGCCGTTGCGCGCGCAGCGCGTGCATCAGGCCGTAGAAGACGTGGTTGCAGACGAAGGTGCCCGCAGTCTGCGACACCTCGGCCGGAAACCCGGCTTCGCACAGCGCCTGCCGCATCGCCTTGATCGGCAGCGTGGCGAAATAGGCCGCGGGTCCGCCGGCCACCACCGGCACGTCCACCGGCTGCCGCCCCGCGTTGTCCGGAATGCGCGCGTCGTCAACATTGATCGCCACGCGTTCCAGCGAGATCTGCGCGCGCCCGCCGGCCTGGCCCACGCAGATCGCGAGCGCGGGCCGCGTCTCGCGCAGGGCGGCCCGCAATGCCTTCAGCGCATCGCCGAAGACCACCGGCAATTCGCGCGCCACCACCCGATGCCCGCCGATGCGCGCACCGTGCAGCGCCCGGACCGCCTGCCAGCTGGGATTCTCGCGCTCGCCGCCGAAGGGCTGGAAGCCGGTCAGCAGGATCGTTCGGGGAGTGGACATGCGGGCCCTCGGCAAATCGGATGCATCAGCGGAAACACAGCCAGGCCATCAGCAGCACGTTGGTGCCCATCAGCCAGAACGCGGTGACCGCCTGCGCGCGGATCACGCCGTACTGGTCGTCCAGTTCCAGCAGCACGGCCGGGACGATGTTGAAGTTGGCCGCCATCGGCGTCAGCAACGTGCCGCAGTAGCCGGTCAGCATGCCGATGGCGCCCAGGCTGGCAGCGTCGGCGCCATGCCGCTGCACCAGCAGGGGCAGGCCGATGCCGGCCATCATCACCGGGAAAGCCGCGAAGGCATTGCCCATGATGACGGTGAAGACCACCATGCCCAGCGCGAACGCCAGCAGGCAGGCCATGCGGCTGTCGGCCGGGATCACTGCCGAGACCAGCGAGGCCACCGCTTCGCCCACGCCGCTGGCGGCGAAGACGCCGCCCAGCGTCGCCAGCACCAGCGGCAGCAGTGCCGCCCAGCCCATCGTGTCGAGCAGCCGGCGGCCTTCGTCGGCGGCCTGGAGCGGGCGCTGCCGCGTCACCGCCACCGCGGCGATGGCGGACACCAGGCAGGCCAGCGCCAGGCCGGTGAGGGTCAGGCCGGCCGAAGCGAACACGGGCGTGCCACCGAGCACGAGGTGCGGACCCGCCAGCACCACCGCGATGGTCAGCGCCGGTATCAGCAGCGCCGGCAGGAACAGCCGATGTCCCAGCCGCAGCGCCGATGCCCGGCGTTCGGATTCGGGCGCCTCGTAGAGGGGTTCGCGGCGCATGCGCGTGGCGAGGACGGCCAATGCGATCACCGCGGCGCCGGCGAACTGCGCGGGCAGCGCGTCGCCGGCCTTGCTTGCGCGCAGCACCGGCCCTCCGGCCGCGAACAGCAGCGCGATCAGTCCCCAGAACGCCGCATGCGCGAAGCGCCGCTGGCGCAGGTTGCGCCAGCCCGCATACCCCAGGAATGCCGCCAGCAACAGGTAGAAGTGTTCAATCGACAGCATCGGCCCGCTCCGTGCCCGGCGCTCCGCCGCGGTCCAGCCGGCGCTGGAACAGCACGATGCGCACGGCATGGATGACGAACGCCGCGATCGCCGTCGGCAATGCCCACAGCGCGATCTGCAACGGCTCCAGCGCGATGCCGTGCTGGGCATAGAAGCCCTGGATCAACAGCACCGCGCCGAAGGCCAGGAATACGTCCTCGCCGAAGAAGCGCCCGATGTTGTCGGTGGCGGCGGCCATGGCGTGCACGCGCTGCGCTTCCTCGCGCCGCAACGGCGGGCGGGTCTTTTCCGCCGCCGATTCGGCCATCGGCGCCAGCAGCGGCCGCACCGTCTGCGCGTGGCCGGCGATGTCGATCAGTCCCACCATGCTCAGTCCCTGGCGCACCGCCAGGTAACCGGCCAGCAACCGCGACAGCGTCAACCCGCGCAGCCGCGCGATCCAGCGCAGCGCGTGCTCGCGCAGGCCGGCGCGTTCCAGCAGGCCGATGGTGGGCAGGGTCAGCGCGAACATCAGCAGCGCGCGGTTTGAGACGAAGCTTTCGCCCAGCAGCGCCAGCAAGTCGGGAACCGATTTGCCCGCCGCCAGTCCACTGACCAGGCCGGCGCTGACCACCACGATCACGGGGTTGAAGCGCAGCACGAAGCCGGCCACCACCACCGCGATGCCCAGCAAGGGCCAGTAGTTCATGCGCCGCGCTCCATCGTGCCGATCTCGAATCCCGCTGCCTCGATCGCTTCGCGCAGCGCGCGTGCGAACGCGGCGGCATCGGCGCGGTCGCCGTGCAGGCAGATGCTGTCCGCGCGCAGCGGCACGTGCTGGCCGGTGCGCGCGGTCACCGCGCCTTCCCGCAGCATCTGCCCGACCTGCGTGGCGGCCTCGTCGACGGACGCCAGGCTGGCCTCCGCGTGCGTGCGCGGGGTCAGGCGGCCATCGGGTTCGTAACGGCGTTCGGCAAAGGCCTCGTGCGCAACGCGCAGGCCCGCGCGTTCGCCCGCGGCGGTAAGTTCGCTGCCGGACAGGCCGTACAGCACCAGGCCCGGATCGTGGTCGTGCACGGCCCGGGCGATGGCGTCGGCGAGCGGCGCGTCGCGCGCGGCCTGGTTGTACAGCGCGCCATGCGGCTTGACGTGGTGGAGGCGTCCACCAGCCGCGCGCACGAAGCCATCCAGTGCGGCCACCTGGTACAGCGTCAGCGCATAGGCGGCCTCGGGTTCGATCGCATGCGGGGTGCGGCCGAAGTTGTCGCGATCCGCGTGCGAGGGATGCGCGCCGACGGCCACGCCGTGCGCCAGGCAGAGCGCCACCGTGCGCCGCATGGTTTCCGGCGAGCCGGCGTGGAAGCCGCAGGCGATGCTGGCCGAACTGATGAAGGGCAGGAGGGCGGCATCGTCGCCACAGTCCTCGCCCAGGTCGCAATTGAAGTCGATGCGTCGTTTCGCGGACATGCGGCGAGCCTACCCCAGCCTTACTGGCGTTGCGCGATGGCCAGGCGCAGCCGCGCCAGCCGATGGGTGTGCCGGAGGGCCAGCGCGCGCGCCTGCGCCGGTTCGATGGGCTCGAAGTGCGCCGCTTCGCCGGGCCGCAGCTGCGCCGCACGGCCGAGGTCGCTGGCGATCACGTGGCCCAGGCGCGGATAGCCGCCGACGGTCTGCGCATCGGCCAACAGCAGGATCGGTCGCCCATCGGGCGGAAGCTGCAGCGTGCCTACCGCCACCGGTTCGGACACGCCGCCCCCGCCGATGGCGGGCAGGGCCGCACCGTCCAGGCGAAGGCCTTGGCGATTGCTGTCCGGATGGATGCGCCATCGCTGCAGGCCCAGCGCGGCGGCTGCCGGATGCGCCGAGGGAACGTAACGCAGCACGTGCCGGTCGGCCGTCCACGGATCGTCCAGGTCGATCCACCAGGCAGGGAAGTGCGGACGCCGGACGGGGCCTTCGCCCGCGTCGACGGGCAGCGTGTCGCCGGCGCGGATGGCGCGCCCGTCGTGCCCGCCGAACCCGCCGCGCAGATCGGTGCTGCGGCTGCCCAGCACCGGCGCTGTGCCGATGCCGCCGGCGACGGCCAGCCAGCTGCGCGCGCCGTCGCGTATCGCGCCCAGCTTCAGCTCGCCCGCCGGCAGGCGGATCGGCCGCCCCATCGGCAAGGGCAGGTCGTCCCACCATGCCTGCACCGCCGCGCCGGTCAGTGCGATGCGGCAGGGACGGCGCAGCCGCAGCCGTGGGCCCTGCAGCGTGATCTCCAGTCCGGCACAGGATTCCGGGTTGCCGACCATGCGGTTGGCCAACGCGAGGGCATGCGGATCGAGCGCGCCCGCCCGCGCCACGCCCAGGTGGCGCCAGCCGGTGCGGCCCTGGTCCTGCACCGTCGTCTGCAGGCCCGGCGAGAGCACTTCCCAGCCGCTCATGCCGCGCCCCCGAGTGCGCTGAAGGCCTGCGCGTCGATCGGCACGAAGCGCACCCGGTCGCCCGGCTGCACCAGTGAAGGCGCTGCGCGCCGCGCGTCGAAGAGTCGCAACGGCGTGCGCCCCAGCAGTCGCCAGCCGCCGGGACTGGCGCGCGGGTAGATGCCGGTCTGCGCGCCGCCGATGGCGACGGAGCCCGCGGGAACCTTTGCACGCGGTGTCGCCAGGCGCGGCAGCGCGAGCGCCGGGTCCAATCCCAGCAGATAGGGAAAGCCCGGCGCGAAACCGATCATCGCGACGCTGTACACCGGCGCGCAATGACGGGCGATCAATTCGGCCTCCGCCAGTCCCAGTTCGCGCGCGGCCGCGGCCAGATCCTGGCCGAAGTCGCCCCCGTAGCACACCGGGATCTCGTGCAACGCCGGCGCCGCCAGGGCAGGCGATTCCTCCTGCTCCGTCATCCCGGCCAGCATCCGCGCCAACGCCTGGCGTGCGTCGCCGCCGGGCACGCGCTCGGCATCGAAGAACACGCCGAGACTGGCATAGGCAGGCACCAGATCGCACAGCCATGCGGGCGCGTGTCGTCGCAGATGGTCGGCCAGCGCGTGCACGCGCTGGTTGGTGGCCGCGTCGATGGTGTCGCCGAAACGCACCAGCAGGGCATCGTCGCCCAACGGCTCGATGCTCGTGTGGCTCATCGCAGGCGCGTCTGCCAGAGCGCCACGTGCTCGGCCAAGGCCTCGGGTGCATGCCGGACGGCGGCGCCGCTTCCCCATGCCGGTCCGGGCCAGGCGGCATCGCCTTCGTGGCGACCGACCAGGTGGATGTGCAACTGGCGCACGATGTTGCCCAAGGCCCCGATATTGAGTTTCTGCACGTCGGCGTGGGCACGGACCAGGTTGCCGGCCTGGTTGATCTCCGCCAGCAGCAGGCGCTGCTGGCCGCCGTCCAGTTCCAGCCATTCGGTGGCGCCGGGCACGCGCGGCACCAGTACCAGCCACGGGAAGCGGGTGTCGTCCATCAACCGCATCTGCGACAGCGGACCGTCGGCGATGAAGATGCTGTCGGCGGCGAGGCGAGGGTCGAGCAGGAATTCCGTCATGCGAGATGCCGTTCGAAGAAGGCCAGCGTGCGTTCGCGCGCGAGCAGGGCGCTGGCGGGTTCGTAGTCGGCGCGCAGGTCGCAGTTGAAGCCATGCCCGGCGGGATAGGTGTGGGTGTCCATCTGCGGCAACCGCTCGCGATGCTGCCGCACCATCTCCGGCGGGATCGAGGCGTCGCGCTCGCCGAAATGGAACATCACGGGCGCCTTCGGGGTTTCTCCCAGGAACGGCACGTTGCGCGCGCCGTAGTAGCTCACCGAAGGCAGCCCCAGGCGCAGCGCCGCCAGCAATGCGACCGTGCCGCCCCAGCAGTAACCCACCGTGCCCACCTTGCCATGGGCGGCCAGCGCATCGGCGGCCGCACGGGTGATGTCGACGGCCCGCTCCAGTCCCAGGGCGGCGATCAGTTCGCGCCCGTGCGCCACGCCTTCGGCGTCGTAGCCCAGTTCGACGCCGGTTTCGATCGGATCGAAGTAGGCCGGCGCCAGCGCCACGTAGCCTTCCGTGGCGAAGCTTTCCGTCACGGCGCGGACATGCGGGTTGACGCCGAAGATCTCCTGCACCACGACCAGCGCGCCGCGCGGAGTGTCCGCCGGCTCGGCCTTCCACGCGGAAATGCGGCCTTGCGGGGAGTCGAACGTGGTCCAGTGGCCCATGGGTCGGGGTGCCGGAAATCGGGGCCTACAGTGTATTCCGGCAAGGCCCGGTCCGCCCTGTCGGCAACCCGGAGGCGGGCAGGGTGGGAACGGTACAGTCCCGCGCCCTTTTTTTCGTCCGCCACCCATCCCATGTCCCTGCAGAATCCGAAAGTGGGCTTCGTCAGCCTCGGCTGTCCCAGACATATCGCAGGTAGATTCGCGAACCGACGCAGATCGGTCGATCGAACCACTGGCCCAACCGCTCAAGCATCCCAACCGATCGGTCGATCTCAGCGCGTGCGACTTGTACCAACTTCAATGCACGTCTGATGAGCGGGCAGCATGGACTTTACCCACATCGATTTTCCCTGCAAAAAGATCTTTCCAAAGATCTATTTTTGTGTAAGATGAGCGCATGTCTAGCAAACCACTCCGTCCCGAAGATGCGCCCGCTCCTCTCCCGCGAGTCGTTGGCGGTTTCCCTACTATCCTTGCCGACCCTCCTTGGCGGTTCTCCAACCGCACCGGCAAGGTCGCTCCGGAACATCGGCGCTTGGATCGCTACTCCACGATGTCGCTTGATGCGATCAAAGCAATGGAGGTGAAGGAAGTCGCTGCGCGTGACGCCCATCTTTATCTTTGGGTGCCGAACGCCTTGTTGGTTGACGGCCTAGCAGTGATGGAAGCATGGGGTTTCCGGTATGTAAGCAACATTGTGTGGGCCAAGCGCCGCAAGGACGGCGGACCGGATGGCCGTGGAGTTGGGTTCTACTTCCGGAACGTCACGGAACTCCTGCTTTTCGGAGTGCGTGGCTCAATGCGTACGCTTTCGCCCGGGCGTTCCCAAGTGAACATGATTGAGACGCGGAAGCGAGAGCACTCGCGTAAGCCGGATGAACAATACGAACTGATTGAAGCATGTTCACCCGGCCCACGCTTGGAGCTATTTGCTCGCCACCCCCGTCAAGGCTGGACGGTATGGGGCAATGAAGCCGGTGAGGACGTGACACCTCGCGGAGCAGTGCACAAGGGTTATGCCGGTGGTCCGATTCTGCCGGCATTGAAGCCCAATGAGCATCTCGGGCAGGAGCGCGCGGAAGCAGTGGGCAAGCGGCTCCGCGAGCGATACCTGAAAGGCGAGAGTGTTAGGGAGTTGGGGATGGATACGGGCTATTCCATCCAGCGTATCCGTGCCTTGCTTGCGGCGGCCGGAACCCAGATGCGACCACGCGGGCGTCACATGGCTCATAGCCAGTTCAACCCACCCTCTGGGCGGCACACAGGCCGCAGTCAGCCAAGCACTAGGGCACGAAAGGCTGACCGTTCCAAGTAGATCGAGTGGCAGCGACGACCAATAGCGGGCAAGTACCCATGACGCCTCGCCTGACGCGCAGTGCTGCTTTGTCGAGATTTGTCGTCGTAGACGTGCTGAGATCAATCGGAAGCTTTGGGTTCCGGTAACTCTCAAGAAGTGTGTTCTGGTAATCCTTCCACAACTCTTGGGCCAGTTCTTTCAGGGGAAGGCGGTCTTGGGTAATGAGCACCGCCGCCGATATCACGCCTGCTTCGTGCCAAGCGCGATACGCTGAAAGATCGCGATCCAGATTGCCGTCTTTTGCGTTCCACTCAACATCCAGCGCGACCCGACCTTTGAAGTTGTCGACGAGGTAGCCCTCTTGTTTGACAACCGGAAGTCGACCCACTTCCTCGTTGTTTTTTGCATACAGAATACCTTCCGTATGAATGTCGACTCGTATTTCGCGCCAGCCTCGGTGGGCGAACATATCGTCAATTTCCTTGGCAATGTCCCCGCGGTTGCCACCGGCCTTGAGCCATTGACGTGGGTCAAGCGCAAACTGCTCTAACACCTCGGTTATGTCAGCCCACTCGTCGGGGCAGACGGACCTGAGCACTGCTGCTGCAGAGCTGGTCTCAAGGAATTCCCAACGCTCTCGAATCGCAGGCGCAAGGACGACAGGGTCATCGTAGGTTTTGGTCTCGAACATACAGCAAGCTTAACCGAACAGGCTCAGAGCACTTGCGGTCATCGGCACGCAGACCATCCGAATCGACCGGGTGAAGTGCCGACTCGTTTGGATATCTAACAGGTATCCGACGTGTGTGAATCGACCAGGGTCTTGGGCGGATGCTTTATAAAAATTTATTTAAAATCAATAGTCTATGAAGTTCTCTATGGATCCGTGGATATGGCACTCGGAGCCTTTCTTTGAAAACCTCATATTGAATCAATATGATAGGCGAGTGTCTCGAGTGGGGATAGTTTCACTTGGCTGGCCGAAGGCCCTGGTCGATTCCGAACGCATCCTCACCCAGCTTCGGGTCGAAGGCTACGACATCGTGCCCACCTACGATGCTGCCGACGTGGTGGTGGTGAATATCTGAAGCTGACGCCACGGCACTACGCCTATCTGAAGATCTCGGAAGGCTGCAATCACCGCTGCAGCTTTTGCATCATTCCGTCGATGCGTGGCGACCTGGTCTCGCGCCCGGTGGACGAGGTGCTGCGCGAGGCCGAGTGGCTGGTGAAGCGGGGAGTGAAGGAACTGCTGGTGGTCTCGCAGGGCACGTCCGCCTACGGCGTGGACGTCAGGTACGCCGAACGCGAATGGCGCGGCAAGGCCTGGCAGACCCGCATGAAGGCGCTGTGCGAAGGCCTGGGCGAACTCGACGCCTGGGTGCGCCTGCACTACGTCTACCCGTACCCGCACGTGGACGACGTGATCCCGCTGATGGCCGAGGGCAAGGTGCTGCCTTATCTGGACATCCCGTTCCAGCACGCCAGCCCACGCATCCTCAGGATGATGAAGCGCCCGGGCGCGGTGGACAGGACGCTGGAACGGGTGAAGCGCTGGCGTTCGATCTGCCCCGACATCACCCTGCGCTCCACTTTCATCGTCGGTTTCCCCGGCGAGACCGAGCAGGAATTCGAAAATTTGCTGCAGTTCCTGGACGAAGCGCAACTGGACCGCGTGGGCGCGTTCGCCTATTCGCCGGTCGAAGGCGCCGCCGCCAATGCGCTGCCCGGTCCGGTGCCGGAAGAGGTGAAGCAGCAGCGGCTGGCGCGCTTCATGGAAAGACAGGCGCGGATATCCGCCGCGCGGCTGGAGGCCAAGGTCGGCACGGTGCAGCAATGTCTCGTCGATCTGCTGGAGGACGGCATCGCGGTGGCGCGCTCGAAGGCCGATGCGCCGGAGATCGATGGCCTGGTGCACATCCAGAACGGCGATGAAGCGCGATTGCGCGTGGGCCAGTTCGTCGATGTGGAAATCACCGAAAGCGATGAGCACGACCTGTTCGGCGATGCGATCGTCAAGGCCAACGCATTGCCGGTGCTCTGACGTGCATCCGTAGGAGCGGGCCATGCCCGCGATGCTCTTTGTGGGTGTACGGGAAAGCATCGCGGGCATGGCCTGCTCCTACGGACGCATAGACGACCAATTCCTGTAGGAGCGCCCCATGGGCGCGATGCTTCAAAAGAGGGAAAGCAAGAGCATCGCAAGCATGCGCCCTGAAGGGCACGATGCCCGCTCCTACACCCCGGGGTATTCGACGTCCAGGATCACGAAGCCGGTCATGCCGCCCGGCAGCATCACCTCGAATTCGTCGTCGATCCGCTTCTTCAGCAAGGCGCGCGCCAGCGGCGAGTCGATGCTGATCCAGCCGCGCGCGGCGTCGGTCTCGTCGGGGCCGACGATGCGGTAGCGCGAGGTTTCGCCACTGGCCAGGTTCTCCAGTTCCACCGTCGCGCCGAAGAACACCGCCTGTGGATCGCTGGGCGCGGTCTCCACCACGCGCAGCGCTTCCAGCCGCTTGCTCAGGTAGCGCACGCGCCGGTCGATCTCGCCCAACTGCTTCTTACGATAGGTGTATTCGGCGTTCTCGGAGCGGTCGCCTTCTGCGGCGGCCGCGGCCAGCGCCTTCACCACCTCCGGGCGCCGCACGCGCCAGAGGTCGTCCAACTCGGCCTTCAGGCGATCATGGCCTTCGCGGGTGATCAGGGCGGTGCTTTTCTCGCCCGGGGGACGCCAGCGGCTCAACGTTCGATACGCACGAAGCCGGCGGACCAGTTGGTCGGGCTGCCGTCGGGGTTGAGCAGAAGCAGTTTGTCGCGGGAGGTTACGGCAAACAGCAATTCCCCGCTTTCGGGCAGGATGTTGTCCGGGGTCAGGCGCAGGCGAGTACCGTTCTCTTCCAGCACCCACTTTCCTTTCTCGCGGGAAACGATCACGCCGCCGGTAAAGACATAGTGTCCGTCCGCCTTCAGGTCGAACACCTTGGCTTCGTCGCTGTCGGCGGCTTTCAGGTCAAGCACATCGTTGCTGAAGCCAAAACGACCAGCCAGGTGCCCAGGCTCGACGCTTTCCGGTGGAACGGGGCCATCGGTTCGCAGCGACACGGCATCCGGGATTTCCTCGCTGGCGGCCACGTCGATGGCCATCGCCCCGTCGGTCGGCGTCTCCGGCGAGGATTCGGGGGCCTCGCCCCGGCATGCGGTCATCGACGCGAGCATCAGGCAGAGCGCCAGGATTGCAGGGACATGTTTCATTGAATGGTCTTGTCTTGGAAGCCTTCCGGGCACCTCGCCGTGGGCGACACGTGCCGGTTCAGCGCTTGCCGCCGAAGATGCCGCCCAGGATGCCGCGCACGATCTGGTTGCCCAGCTTGGTGCCGATGGTGCGGGTGGTCTGCTTGGCCATGGTCTCGATCATGCCCTGGCGGCGCTTGGTGCCGAACACGGCATCCTTCACCGCCTGGCCGAAACCGCCGGCGTCCGGGTCGTCCCGCTCCGTCTTCGCGGCCGGCGCGTTGGCGGTCTGGACGGCCGACTCGGCGCGCCTGGCCAGCATCTCCGCCGCGGACTCGCGGTTGATGGACGTGTCGTACTTGCCGCCGACCGGGCTGCCCGCGCGTACCTGCTGGCGCTCGGCTTCGTTGATGGCGCCCATCCGGCAGCGCGGCGGCGATACCAGTGTCTGCTGCACGGGCGAGGGCACGCCCTTGTCCTGCAGCGTGGACACCAACGCCTCGCCGGTACCCAGTTTGGAGATGGTCTGCGCCACGTCCAGCTTCGGGTTGGGCACGAAGGTCTCGGCGGCGGTCCTCACCGCCTTCTGGTCGCGCGGGGTGAAGGCGCGCAGCGCATGCTGCACGCGGTTGCCCAGCTGGCCGAGGATATTGGCCGGCACGTCGTCGGGGAACTGCGAACAGAAGTAGACGCCCACGCCCTTGGAGCGGATCAGGCGGACCACCTGCTCGATGCGCTGCTGCAGCGCCGCCGGCGCGTCGTCGAACAGCAGGTGCGCCTCGTCGAACACGAACACCAGCTTGGGCTTGTCCAGGTCGCCCACTTCCGGCAGGGTCTCGAACAGTTCCGACAGCAGCCACAGCAGGAAGCTGGAATACAGGCGCGGCTTGAGGATCAGTTGGTCGGCGGCGAGGATGCCGATCACGCCGCGGCCGTCCGTGTGGGTGCGCATCAGGTCGGCCAGTTCCAGCGCCGGTTCGCCGAAGAACATCCCGCCGCCCTCCTGTTCCAGCCGCAGCAGCGCGCGCTGGATGGCGCCGACCGACTGCGTGCTGACCAGTCCATAGCTGGTGGAGATGTCCTTGCGTTCGGCGGCCACCAGGCCCAGCAGGGCGCGCAGGTCCTCCAGGTCGAGCAGCAACAGGCCGCGGTCGTCGGCCAGCTTGAACACGATGTCCAGCACGCCGCCCTGGGTGTCGTTCAGCTCCAGGATGCGCGAGAGCAGGGTGGGGCCCATCTCGCTGACCGTGGTGCGGACCGGATGGCCCAGCTTGCCGTACAGGTCCCAGAACACCACCGGGCTGGCGCCCGGCGCGTAGTCGGCGATGCCGATGTCCGCAGCGCGCTGCAGTACCTTTTCGTTGCCATCGCCCGCCACGGCCAGGCCGGCCACGTCGCCCTTCACGTCGGCCATGAACACCGGCACGCCCATGCGCGAGAAGCCTTCGGCCAGGGTCATCAGGGTGACGGTCTTGCCGGTACCGGTGGCGCCGGCCACCAGGCCATGGCGGTTGCCGAATTTCGGCAGCAGGGTGACGGCGATGTCGTCCGTGATGCCCTTGCCCAGCAGGATAGGTTCCATGGTCTGCCTCTCGTGGTGATGCCCGGATTCTAGCGGCTGAACTTGACCGCAGGGACAACGACCCTTGCCTTCCGACCTTGCCCCCCGTGGAGGGCAGGGCTAACCTCCCGGCTCACACATGCGGATGCTCCTGATGTCCTTTGCTTCGTTTTCCACGCGCGCCTGGCCGCTCCTGGCGGTCATGGCGCTGGCGATGGCGGCTTCCCCGGCCCTTGCCCAGCGTGTTTCGGCCCGCGACAAGGCCGCGATCGACCAACTCGACGAACGCATGGCCGCGGCCGAGAAGCGCTACCGCGACGGACTGGTGCTGATCGCCAACAACGATCCCAAGGGCCCGGCCGAGAGCGACGCCGCGCTGGAGGACATGGAGGACGTGCTGGATGCCTGCATCAAGCAGCGCGGCTGCCAGGTGCATACCTTGCTGGCGGCCTACAAGCGCTTGCTGAAGGACAACGCGGACGGCGAAGCCGCCGCTTCCGACGAGGAGGTCCCCGCGGACAGCCTGGACGACGGCACCGACCATTCGTTCCCGGCCGGCGACAACCTGCCCGAGACGGCCCGCGCCGCGGCGCTGCTCAACGACCAACGCCATGCCTTCGACCGCATGGTCGAATACAACCCGGCCGTGCAGGCCGGCATCCGCCGCTGGCTGACCGACATGCGCCCGGCGCTGATCGACAGCTACGAGAACTACCAGAACATGCGCACGGAGATGTATCCGAGCTGGGAACGCCACCGCCTGCCGGAGGCCCTGCTGTTCGGCATCATGGCCAAGGAATCCAACGGCCGCGTGCATTCCACTTCGCGCGCCGGTGCCGCCGGGCCCATGCAGTTCATGTACGCCACCGGCCGCCGCTTCGGCCTGGGGCCGGACGGCAGCGGGTTCGATACCCGCTACGACCCGTACGCCTCCGGCGAGGCCAGCGCGGCGTACATCAACGAGCGCATGCGCGAACTGAACAACAACATCGAAATGGCGCTGGCCGCGTACAACGGCGGCGAGGGCCGCGCCGCGCGCGTCCATCGCCAGTACGACGGGCTGGGCTTCTGGGACGACGTGGTGTACAGCCAGTTCCCAGGCGAGACGCGCGACTACGTGCCGATGGTGATCGCGGCGGCGTGGCTGTTCCTGCATCCCACGCAGTACGGGCTGGAGTTCCCCAGGATCAACGTGCAGCCGGCCACGCTGAGGCTGGCGCGCGACGCGTCGATCTACGAACTGACCATCTGCCTGGGCAACGGCGGCACCCGCGATGGCTACATGCGCACGCTGCGCAACCTCAACCCGCGCTACCAGGCCGAGGCATGGATTCCCGCCGGCACCACGCTCAAGGCCAACAACCGCATCGTCAGTCTGTACAACCGCTACTGTGTGAACGGCCCGCGCTCGGAACTGGCCCGCACGCTGGTCAGCGCCGATCCCAACGCCGCCATCCGCCGCGCCGTGCGCACCGGCAACGTGGCGGTGGGCGACGTCACCCCGGTGGCCGGCGTGCCGACGACGGTGGCGACCGGCGCACCCAAGCCGGCCGAACCCAGGGCGAAGCAGGCGCGCGATTACCGCGTGGCCAAGGGCGACACCCTGGGCCGCATCTCGCAGCGCTTCCAGTGCGACCTGAAGAAGCTGGCCGGCGCCAACAGCATCAAGGCGCCAAGCTACAGCGTGCGGCCGGGGCAGACGCTCAAGCTGGAAAGCTGCAGGAAGTAAGCTGGTGACGGCTTCGCCGGCGATTCGATTGCGCGCGCGCCGCCACGCAGCAGTGAAAGCGCACCCTGTACAGGGTGCGCCCTGACGTACCACTGCCATCCGCTGTGCACGCTCCAAGCCCCTCTCCTACCGGGAGAGGGGTCGGGGAGAGGGGTGAGCGAAGTTCGTTCGCCTCCGCCATCCGATGCGTAGGGTGCGCCCTGGCGCACCACCCCTCTTCGCTTGACCAGGCGGACCACCTTCGGAAAGACCTTCTTTACATCGGGCATGGTGCGCTCGCCGCGAGGCGTCACTTGACCAGCCTTCGGCTGTTGAGAAGCGCTTCTTTGCTTGTGCAAAGAAAGTAACCAAAGAAAGCACACCCCAGGCGGCGCGCCCTGCGCTTCGCTCCGGGTGCGCAAGCGGACCGGGAATTTTCGTAAGGCACATCCCTGTGCCATACGAAAACGCCGCCCATCCGGGGCGGCGCCCTTCGGGTTTTACCCGGCCCGCTTGCCGCGCCTAAATGGGGGCCCCTGAAAGGCAAGAGCACAAGCAGGTTGTCTGATTGATCCGGGAGCCCCCTGTCGGGCCCCCTGAGGTCCGGCAGTCCCGGCAGGTACAACCCGCAGGGCGGCGCACAGGACGTGCGCCGTTTCCGGATGACACAGGATGTGTCTTCCGGAAATTCCTGCCGGGACTGCGCACCCGCCACGCAGTGGCGGGCGGACCGCCGGGGTGTGCTTTCTTTTGCCTACTTTTCTTTGCACAAGCAAAGAAAAGTAGGGCCCCGCGGCGAGCGCGCCATGCTTGATGAAAGCAGGCCCTTCCGAAGAGTGGTAATGAACATATTGCGTTCGGAGTTAATGAACTCAATACGTGAATCCGCATGCTGCCGGTACATGAAGCAAGACGCAGGCGGGCTTCGTTCGCCCCTCTCCCCAACCCCTCTCCCGAGGGGAGAGGGGCCTGGATCGCGTGCGTCGGAGAGCGGTGGTGCGCCAGGGCGCACCCTGCGTCAGGCGATCCGGGTCGCCAGCCGCTGCCCCAGTCTCACCGGCGATTCAGCCTTCAGTTCCGGCGTCAGTTCCGCCGCGCCCGGCGGCAGCAGGATGATCACGGTCGAGCCGTAGTTGAAACGCGCCATTTCCTCGAACCGCTCCAGCGCGATGCCCGCACCGCGGTAGTCCTTCACCGTTACCGTGTCGCCGTAGCGCGGGATCTCCACGCCGCTCCACACGGTTTCCACGCCCGACACCAGCAGCGCACCCACCATCACCGAGGCCATCGGGCCGAAGTCGGTATCGAAGTGGCAGACCAGTCGTTCGTTGCGCGCGAACAGGCGCGGCACGTTCGCCACCGCGTCGGTGCCCACGCTGAAGAGCCGTCCCGGCACGTGCACGGTCTCGCGCAGCGTGCCCGTCCACGGCATGTGCACGCGGTGGTAGTCGCGCGGCGACAGGTAGACGGTGGCGAACAGGCCATAGCGGAACGGCGCCGCAGCCGTCTCGTCGCCCAGCAGCTCGGCCGCGGTGAACGACTGGCCCTTGGCCTGGAAAATACGGCCGTCCTCGATGGCGCCGCACTGGCTGATGCGGCCATCCGCCGGCATCAGCAGCGCGCGCGGATCCGGGTCGGCGATGCGCGCGCCGGGTTTCAGCGCGCGGGTGAAGAACGCATTGAAACTGGGATAGGCGCGTGGGTCGGGTTCGGCCGCTTCGGCCAGGTCGACGTCGAACCTGCGCACCACCGTGTCGATCAGCCACTGCTTGACGCGGGGCGAGGTGGAATACGCCAGCCGGCGCGCCAGCGAGGACAACAGACGATGCGGCAGCACATGGGTCAGCGAGGTCAGCAGGCTCATTTCGCCGATGTCTCGGTCAGCGCGCGCATGTCGGCCGCGATGGCCCTCGACTGGAACGGCGGGCGGATCAGCCCGGCCAGCCGGCCCTGCGGGTCCAGCACGCCGATCGCGGACGAGTGGTCCATGCTGTAGTCGTTGGGATTCTCGTCGTAGCCCTTGCCCGGCACCTTCATGAAGACGAAGCCCAGCGACTTGGCGAAATTCTCCAGCGTGGGCACATCGGCGGTGGCGGCCAGCGTGTCGGCATGGAAGGCGTGGGCGTATTCGCCGATGCGGGTGGGCGTGTCTCGCTCCGGGTCCACCGACACGAACAGCACGCGCGGGCGGATGGAATCCGGCAGGTCCTTCCACTGCGCCTGGGCCTGCGCCAGTTCGGCCAGCGTGGTCGGGCAGACGTCCGGGCAGAAGGTGAAGCCCAGGAACACCAGCGTCCAATGGCCGTTCAGTTCGCCCGAGGCCAGTTGCGTGCCGTCCGACTGGCGCAGGGAGAACGGCGGCAGCGGACGCGCCTGCGGGAACATCGTCACCGCCTGCGTGGCCGGCCATGGCGTGGCGGGCGCGGCTGGGCCGAAGTATTTCTGCGCGGCCAGCAGGCCCAGGCCCGCGGCCAGCGCCAATACCAATATGAAGCCGATTTTCTTGTTGAACATGGGGGCAGGGAGTCCGGCAGGTCAGTGGGGGCGGCCCGCCCGCGGCGCGCGATGGCCACGGAAGCCCGGCCGGACCTGCGTCCGCCGGGCGCGCCGACAATCCCGCCATGATACCGGCGCAGCCCCTATAATCGGGAGCCGAACCGAACGGGCGCTCCCCACAAGCCTTGCCATGACTGCCGAAGCAGCCGCAGAACTGCACACGATCATCGACCTGATCCGTTACGGCGCCAGCCGTTTCAATGCCGCCGGGCTGGCCTTCGGCCACAGTTACGACAACGCCCTGGACGAGGCCACGCACCTGGTCCTGCATACGCTGCACCTGCCGCCGGACCTCGGCCCGGCCTACGGACAGGCGCGCGTGACCACGCCGGAGAGGGCGCAGGTCCTGGCGCTGTTCCAGCGCCGTGTGGACGAACGCATCCCGGTGGCCTACCTGACCGGCGAAGCCTGGTTCGCCGGCCTCAGCTTCAAGAGCGACGCGCGCGCGCTGGTGCCGCGTTCGCCGATCGCTGAACTGATCGAATCCGGCTTCGAACCGTGGCTGGGCGGGCGCGAGGTGAACCACGCGCTGGACCTGTGCACGGGTTCGGGCTGCATCGCCATCGCGATGGGCCACTACCGCCCGGACTGGCAGGTGGACGGCGTGGACATCAGCGACGACGCGCTGGCGCTGTCGGCCGAGAACAAGGCCCGCCTGCACGCCGACAACGTGCGGTTCATCAAGTCGGACCTGTTCGGCGGCTTGGCCGGCAGGCATTACGACCTGATCGTCACCAATCCGCCGTACGTGACGGACGACGAGACCGACGCGCTGCCGCAGGAGTATTCCTTCGAACCGGAACTCGGCCTGCGCGCCGGCGACGACGGCCTGGACCTGGTGCTGAAGATCCTGCGCGATGCGCCGCTGCACCTGAGCCAGGACGGCCTGCTGATCTGCGAGGTGGGCGAATCCGAGCGCGCGCTGGTCAGGCTGCTGCCGGACGTCGAGTTCGCCTGGATCGAGTTCAAGGTGGGGCAGATGGGCGTCTTCGCGGTGGAATGCGCGGAGCTGATCCGCCACAACGCCCGCATCCGCGAACTGGCCGACGCGCGGGCCTGATGCGGCGGAGCAGGTTGTTTTTTGCTCGTCATTCCCGCGCAGGCGGGAATCCATGCCAGTGACCCGTCATGAAGCAGCCAGCCGTCTATATCCTGGCGAGTGGAAGGAATGGCACGCTTTACATTGGAGTCACCGGCAACCTGTTGGCACGGACCTGGCAGCATCGCGAGCACATGGGTGACGGCTTTACCCATCGATACAACGTCACCCTGCTCGTCTGGTACGAACTGCATGCCACGATGGATACCGCGATTGCACGGGAAAACAGATTAAAAAGTGGAATCGCGCATGGAAGCTGCGGCTGATTCAGGAAGTCAATCCACGATGGCGGGACTTGTGGGTCGACATCGTCGGATAGGATATGGGCATGGATTCCCGCCTGCGCGGGAATGACGAGCGAATTCAGGGTATCGGATTGAACACCTTTGGCCACATCTTGCGCGTCACCACGTTCGGCGAATCGCACGGGCCGGCCATCGGCTGCGTGATCGACGGCTGCCCGCCGGGGCTGCAGATCGCGCCGGAGGAGTTCCGCCACGACCTGGAGCGCCGCGCCACCGGCAGGTCGCGGCACACCTCCGCGCGCCGCGAGGCGGACGAGGTCGAGATTCTCAGTGGTGTGTACGAAGGGAAGACCACCGGTACGCCCATCGCCCTGCTGATCCGCAACACCGACCAGCGCAGCAAGGACTACGCCAACATCGCCCAGCAGTTCCGCCCGGGCCATGCCGACTACAGCTACTGGCAGAAGTACGGCATCCGCGACCCGCGCGGCGGCGGGCGCTCGTCCGCGCGCGAGACGACGATGCGCGTGGCGGCGGGCGTCATCGCCAAGAAGTGGCTGGCGCAGCGCCATGGCGTGACCGTGCGCGGCTACCTGGCGCAACTGGGCGGGATCACGCCGCGGCCGCCGTTCGACGGCGCGCCCGATTGGAGCGCGGTCGAGGACAACCCGTTCTTCTGGCCATGCGCCGGACAGGTGCCGGAACTGGAAACCTACATGGATGCGCTGCGCAAGTCGGGCGATTCCATCGGCGCGCGCGTGCAAGTGATTGCCGACGGCGTGCCGCCGGGCTGGGGCGAACCCATCTACGGCAAGCTGGACGGCGAACTGGCCGCCGCGCTGATGAGCATCAACGCGGTGAAGGGCGTGGAGATCGGCGACGGTTTCGCCGCCGTTACCCAGAAGGGCACCGAGCACCGCGACCTGATGACGCCGCAGGGCTTTTTGTCCAACCATGCGGGCGGCATCCTCGGCGGCATCGCCACCGGCCAGCCGGTCACCGCGTCCATCGTGCTGAAGCCCACCTCCAGCCTGCGCCTGCCGGGGCAGACCGTGGACGTGGCCGGTGAACCGGTCGAAGTCGTCACCACCGGCCGCCATGATCCGTGCGTCGGTATCCGCGCCACGCCCATCGCCGAGGCGATGGTGGCACTGGTGCTGATGGACCAGGCGTTGCGCCATCGGGCGCAGTGCGGCGATGTCGGCGAGGTGTTGCCGCGCATCCCGGGCGCCGCGTCTTCCGGAAACGCCGATGACTGAGCCGCGACCGCGCGTCTGGGTGTCGCAGCCGCTGTTCGACGACATCGTCGGACGGCTGAAAGCGCATTTCGACGTGCGCGCGACGGAGGATGTGACCGAATACACGCCGGCGCAGGTCGCGGACGCGCTGCGGGACGCCGACGGCGCGCTGGTTACCCTCAACGAGCGCATCGGCGCCGACGAAATCGCCGGCGCCGCGCGGCTGCGCGCCATCGCCAATGTCGGCGTGGGCTACAACAACCTCGATATCGGTGCGCTGACGGCGGCCGGCATCGTCGCCACCAACACGCCGGACGTATTGACCGAGACCACCGCCGATTTCGGTTTCGCGCTGCTGATGGCCACCGCGCGCCGCATCACCGAGGCCGAGCGCTGGCTGCGCGAAGGCCAGTGGCGGCAGTGGTCGTTCGGCACCCTGCTGGGCGCCGACCTGCACGGCAGCACGCTGGGCATCCTGGGCATGGGGCGGATCGGGCAGGGCATCGCGCGCCGCGCCAGCGGTTTCGACATGCGTGTGCTGTACCACAACCGCAGCCGCCTGCCCGAAGGCATCGAGCGCGAAACCCGCGCCACCTATGCCGGCTTCGACGACCTGCTGTCGCAGTCCGATCACCTGGTGCTGGTGCTGCCGTATTCCCCGCAGGCGCACCACCTGATCGACGCCGCCGCGCTGGCGAAGATGAAGCCCACCGCCACGCTGGTGAACATCGCCCGCGGCGGCATCGTCGACGAACTGGCGCTGGTCGACGCCCTGGCGAACGGCCGGCTGGCCGCCGCCGGGCTGGATGTCTACGAAGGCGAACCGGTGGTGCGGCCGGAACTGCTGGCACTGCGCAACGTGGTGCTCACCCCGCACATCGCCAGCGGCAGCCTGGCCACGCGCCGGGCGATGGTGTCGCTGGCCGTGGACAACCTGATCGCCGCGCTGGGCGAGGGCGACGCCGCCGGCCATCCGCCCACGCCGGTCAATCCCGAGGCGCTGGGCGCCGCCCACGCCGGCAACATCATCGCGACCAAACGACAGGGAGCCTGAGGCACGCCCGCAGGTTCCCCGGACACAGCCCCATTCCGCTGTCTTCATTTTTCTACCCCCTACGAATCCATCTTCCATGAGCAACCAGAACCGTACCTTCACCGTCGCCGTCGTGGGCGCCACCGGCGCCGTCGGCGAAACCATGCTGTCCATCCTGGCCGAACGCGACTTCCCGGTCGGCAAACTCGTCGCGCTGGCCTCCGAGCGCTCCGCCGGCGGCACCATCGAGTACAACGGCGAGAAGATCGCCGTGCAGGACCTGGCCACCTTCGACCCGGCCGGCGTCGATATCGCGCTGTTCTCCGCCGGCGGCGGCGTGTCGAAGGAGTACGCGCCCAAGTTCGCCGCCGCCGGCGCGGTGGTGATCGACAACTCCTCCGCCTTCCGCTACGACGACGACGTGCCGCTGGTGGTCAGCGAGGTGAACCCCGAGCAGGTGCAGAACCGTCCGCGCGGCATCATCGCCAACCCGAATTGCTCCACCATGCAGATGCTGGTGGCGCTGGCGCCGATCCACCGCAAGGTCGGCATCGAGCGCATCAACGTGGCCACCTACCAGTCGGTGTCCGGCGGCGGACGCTCGGCGCTGGAGGAACTGGGCAAGCAGACCGGCCAGTTGCTCAACTTCCAGGAGATCGACCCGCAGCGCTTCCCGGTGCAGATCGCGTTCAACCTGATCCCGCACATCGACGACTTCCTGGACAACGGCTTCACCAAGGAAGAGATGAAGCTGGTCTGGGAAACCCGCAAGATCCTGGGCGACGACAGCATCCAGGTGAACCCCACCGCGGTGCGCGTGCCGGTGTTCTACGGCCATTCCGAAGCCGTCAACATCGAGACCAAGACCAAGATCACTCCGGAAGAGGCGCGCGCCCTGCTGGAAGCCGCGCCGGGCGTGGAAGTGGTGGACGACCGCAAGCCGGGCGGCTACCCGACGCCGGTCACGCACGCCTCCGGCACCGACCCGGTGTACGTGGGCCGCATCCGCGACGACTTCTCCCATCCGCGCGGCCTGAACCTGTGGATCGTCTCCGACAACATCCGCAAGGGCGCGGCCCTGAATGCCGTCCAATTGGCGGAACTGGTGGCGAAAAACGGCTGAACCGCTATATTCGTGGCCGGGAAACTGGGGGAAGCGCCGTGAAACCGACGCAAAGACATCGGACGGCAAGACATCGGCTGGCCGGCATGATCGGGCTGGGTCTAGCGTTGCTGAGCAACGCCGCCCTGGCGCTGGGGCTGGGCGAAATCCGGGTGCGTTCGCAACCCGGACAGCCATTGCTGGCCGAGATCCCGATCATTTCCAGCGAACCGGGCGAACTGGAACAGCTGCGTGCGCGGCTGGCTTCGCCGGTGACGTTCGAGCGTGTCGGCCTGCCGCGCCCGCAGGGCCTGGTCAACGAACTGGATTTCACCGTGGCGCTGGACGAATCCGGCCGCCCGGTGGTACGCGTCACCAGCCGCACCCCGGTGGACGTGCCAGCGGTCAACTTCCTGATCGAAGTCGATTGGGGGCAGGGCCGGCTAGTGCGCGAATACTCCGCGCTGGTCAGCGCGCCGGGCACGCTGGCCGTCGCCGAGCAGCCGGTGATCGACGTGCCGCTGGCCGCGCCCAGCGACGTGATCGAACGCCTGCCCGAACCCGCGGTCGCCGTCGCCGAGCCGGAACCGGAGCCACCCGCTCCCGCGCCCGCGCCCGCGCCGGCACCGCAACCGGTCGCCGCCACGCCCGCGCCACCATCGCCCGCGCCGGTGCCGCAGCCGGCGGCCGACATCGTGCCGGGCGACACGCTGGCGCCGGTCCGCCGTGGCCAGACGCTGTCGCAGATCGCGCAACCGCTGGCGCGGTCGCAGGGATATACGCTGGACCAGGCCATGGTGGCGCTGCTGCGCGCCAACCCCGAAGCCTTCATCAACGGCAACATCAACCTGCTCAAGCAGGGCGCGGTGCTGCGCGTGCCCGACGCCGCGCAGGCGCAGGGCATCCTGGAAAGCGAGGCGGCGGCGCTGGTGCGCAGCCAGATCGCCGAATGGCGCCGCGCGCGCGCGCCGATTCCGCAGCCGGCCGCGGTGGTCGAACCGGCCGGCACCCCGGCATCCGCATCCGCCGCGGCGCCGCCGTCGCGCGTGGCCGATGCGCGCCTGGAAATCGCACCCGCGGCGACGAGCGCGACGGGTTCTGGAACGCAGTCCGGCGTCAGCGCCGGCGGTGAGGGTGAGATGTTGGCGAACGAACAATTGCAGCAGAGCAAGGAAGACCTGGCCGCGCGCGAAGCCGAAGTGCAGGAACTGCGCTCGCAGGTGGCCGATCTGGAAAAGCTCAGGCAGCAGCAGGAGCAGTTGCTGGCGATGAAGGACAGCGACCTGGCCGCCGCGCAGCAGCGCCTGGCGCAGTCGCAGGGCAGCGATGGCGGTGTCCCGGTGTGGGCGTGGGCGGGCTTCGGCCTGCTGTTCGCCGGCTCGCTGGCGTGGGGTTTCGCCCAGCGCCGCAAGCGCCTGGCGCCGGCGCCCGTGCCGCGCGGCAGCGTGTTGTCCGGCGGCCCCGGCGGCAGTCGTGCCGCCGAACTGGCGGCCGTCGTGCCGATACCGGCCGCGCCGGCCGGGCAGGGTGCCGAACCCGTCGCGCCGCTGGAACCGGTCATCGTGCCTCTCCCGGTACAGGCCCCGATCCCGGCGCCGCCGCAGGCCGCCCCGCGTCCGGCGGTGGCTTCCGGGGCTCCGTCGGGTCCGACCTGGCATTCCGGCGACGCCGCCGCGTCGGTGCCCCCCCTCAATGCCGCTTCCGCCGGCCGCGACCGGCTGGAACTGGCGGTGGCCTACCTGGACCTAGGCGATGTGGCGACCGCGCGCGACCTGTTGAACGAAGTCGTGGCCGGCAACGATGCCGGCGCACGCGACGAAGCCATGCAGCTGCTGCGCGAAATCGGTTGAACGGATGACGCGTTACGCGCTGGGCGTCGAATACGACGGCGGCGGATTCCTGGGCTGGCAGCGCTTGACCCGGTCCGGCACCCCGGACGGGACCACCGTGCAGGCGGCGCTGGAGAACGCGCTGTCGTCCGTCGCCAACGCGCAGGTCGACACGGTCTGCGCCGGCCGCACCGATGCCGGCGTGCACGCGCAATGCCAGGTGGTGCACTTCGACAGCGACGCGGCGCGCGACCCGCGCAGCTGGGTGCTGGGCGCCACCTCGCGGCTGCCGCCGGGCGTGTGCGTGCGCTGGTGCCAGCCGATGCCGCAGGATTTCCACGCGCGCTTTTCCGCGCGAGCAAGGCGCTATCGCTACTCGCTGGTCAACCGGCTCGCGCGGCCGGCACTGGAACGCCAGTACCTGGGCTGGGAACGCATGCCGCTGGATGCCGGCGCGATGCATCGCGCCGCCCAGGCGCTGCTGGGCGAGAACGACTTCAGCGCGTTCCGCACCGTGCACTGCCAGTCGCCGCACGCGATGCGCAACCTGCATGCGATCTCGGTGGCGCGGCACGGCGAACGCGTCGTCGTCGAGGTCCAGGCCAATGCGTTCCTGCACCACATGGTGCGCAACATCGTCGGCTCGCTGCTGGTGGTCGGCCGCGGCGAGCGACCGGAGGACTGGATCGCCGGACTGCTGGCCGGCCGGGACCGCACCGTGGCCGGACCGACGGCACCACCGGACGGGCTGGTCTTCGTCAGCCCACTGTATCCGGCGGAGTGGGGATTGCCGGACGAGGTGACCCTGCCGCCGGAATGGAACGCTCACCACAACCCGCCGTAGGAGCGGGCCATGCCCGCGATGCTCTTCGGCCACATCACGCAAAAGCATCGCGGGCATGGCCCGCTCCTACGGGAGAGCTGCTGTCCTCGTGCCTGTAGGAGCGCCCCATGGGCGCGATGCTTTGCTCGGCGGCGCGCCGCCAGGTTCGAACTGCGGGAGCGACGTGAGTCGCGGCCTTAGAGGTGTCCGGTCGCGACTCACGTCGCTCCCACGGGAAAGACGGAAAGCGGTTACGCTCCCTTCCGCCTCCTCCCTCCCACCTCCCACCGATGCCCCACACCCGCATCAAGTTCTGCGGCCTGACCCGCGCCGAGGATGTCCGCCTGGCGGTGGAACTGGGCGTGGACTACATAGGCCTGGTGTTCGCGCCGCAGAGCCCGCGCCGCCTGCTGCTGGGCCAGGCGCGCATGCTGCGCGACCTGGTGCCGGAAGAGATCGCCGTCGTCGCGTTGCTGATGGACAATCCGCCCGGCGAGGTGGAGAAGCTGGTGGAAGCACTGCAGCCGGACCTGCTGCAGTTCCACGGCGCGGAGGAAGATGCGTTCTGTGCCGCGTTCGGTGTGCCGTTCTGGAAGGCCGTGGCGATGGGCGGGCAGGCCGAGAGTGCATTCTCCAGCCTTGCCCGCTACCCGTCTGCCGCCGGTTTCCTGTTCGATGGCCATGCGGCGGGCGAGCAGGGCGGCAGCGGCCAGCGCTTCGACTGGCGGCAGATGCCCGCGACGACCGACAAACCGTTCCTGCTGGCCGGCGGGCTCTCGCCGGAGAATATCGGCGTGGCCCTGCGCACCGCGCGGCCCTGGGGCGTGGACGTGTCCAGCGGCATCGAAAGCGCGCCCGGGATCAAGGACGCCGACAAGATGCGGCGCTTCGTGGAAGCGGTGCGGCATGCCGACGCGAAGCTGTAGGGTGCGCGATCACACGCCGTGAAAGCCTGCCCGTCGTCATCCGGGCGCGCTGCGGCGCGCTCGCCATTGCGCAGGTGGAGTGGCCATCGGGGCGCGGGCGCACCCTACGCCAGTTCGCGGCGCAGCCAGTCGGCCAGCGCCGGCAGGCGCGGGTCGCGGTTGCCGCGCACGCCGCACAGCGCCCATTCGCCGCCGGTTTCGACGAACCCCCACGGCGCGACCAGCCGTCCGCTGTCCAGGTCGGCCTGCACCAGTTCCTGTGGCGCGATCGCCACGCCCAGGCCGGCGGCGGCCGCTTCCAGCAGGTAGGTCAGGTGGTCGAACCCGGTGCCCAGCCGCAATGGCGCGGGGTCCAGCTGTTGCGCGTCGAACCAGCGCGGCCAGGCCTGCGGGCGGGAGGCCGTGTGCAGCAACGGTTCGTCGCGCAGGGTGCCGGCAGGCGCGACGCGCAGCGCGTCGAAGCGGACATGGCGCGGGCTGAGGACGGGACCGATCCGCTCCGGCGCCAGCGAATGCGCCTGCCAGTCCGCCGGCCATGGCGCTTCGCCCAGCAGCAGCGCCGCATCCAGCCCGGTCAGCGCGGCGTCGAAGCCGCCTTCCTGCGCGGACAGGTGCAGCTTCACCTCGGGCAGTTCCCGCGCCAGCCGTTCCAGCCGCGGGATGACCCAGCGCGCCAGCAGGCTGCCCGGGCAGCCCAGCACCAGCGCGGCCGGCCGGGAATCCCGGCGCAGCGCGGCCCAGGTGGCGCGCAAGGGGGCGAACGCTTCGCCGGCGGCGTCGCGCAACCGCACGCCCTCGGCCGTCAGCGCCAGGCCGCGGCCTTCGCGGACGAACAGCGGCCGGCCCAGCTCGTCCTCCAGTGCCCGGATGTGGCGGCTGACCGCCCCGTGGGTGACGTGCAATTCCCCGGCGGCGCGGCTGACGCTGCCCAGCCGGGCGGCGGCCTCGAAGGCGCGCAGGGCGTTCAGCGGGGGCAGGGGGCGGGCCATATCCGTGAGTTTTCCTGACGAATGTGACCCATATTATCGGTTTTTGGGAAGGTACCTGTGCGTTAGAGTGATGCCATGCCATCCACGACCGCAGCCCCCGCTATGCAAGCCCCCGCCGACTACCACGCCTACCCCGACGCCAATGGCCATTTCGGCCGCTACGGCGGCCGCTTCGTGGCCGAGACCCTGATCGGCCCGCTGCAGGAACTGGCCGCGGCCTACGATGCCGCGCGCGCCGATCCGGCCTTCATCGCCGAGTTCGACAAGGATCTCGCGCATTACGTGGGCCGGCCCAGTCCGATCTACGAGGCCGAGCGCCTGAGCCGCGAAGCGGGCGGTGCGCGCATCCTGCTCAAGCGCGAGGACCTGAACCACACCGGCGCGCACAAGATCAACAACACCATCGGCCAGGCGCTGCTGGCCAGCCGCATGGGCAAGACCCGGATCATCGCCGAGACCGGCGCCGGCCAGCACGGCGTGGCCAGCGCCACCGTGGCCGCGCGGCTGGGGCTGGAATGCGTGGTCTACATGGGCGCCACCGACATCGAGCGGCAGAAGATCAACGTCTACCGGATGAAGCTGCTGGGCGCCACGGTGGTGCCGGTCACCAGTGGTTCGGCGACGCTGAAGGACGCGCTGAACGAGGCCATGCGCGACTGGGTGACCAACGTGCACGACACCTTCTACATCATCGGCACCGTGGCCGGCCCGGACCCGTATCCGCGCATGGTGCGCGACTTCAACGCCATCGTCGGCCGCGAAGCGCGCGCGCAGATGCTGGCGCAGTACGGCCGCCTGCCGGACGCCATCACCGCCTGCGTCGGCGGCGGCAGCAACGCCATCGGCCTGTTCCATGCCTTCCTCAACGATGCCGGCGTGCGCATCGTCGGCGCGGAAGCGGCGGGCGACGGCATCGAAACGGGGCGCCATGCCTCTTCGCTGGCGGCGGGCCGCCCCGGCGTGCTGCACGGCAACCGCACCTACGTGATCTGCGACGACGACGGGCAGATCACCGAGACGCATTCGATCTCCGCCGGCCTGGACTATCCCGGCGTGGGGCCGGAGCACGCGTTCCTGAAGGACACGGGCCGCGCCGAATACGTCGGCGTCACCGACGAGGAAGCGCTGCACGCTTTTCACACGCTGGCCCGCACCGAAGGCATCCTGCCCGCGCTGGAATCCAGCCACGCCGTGGCGCAGGCGATGAAGCTGGCCCGCGAACTGCCTAAGGACGCGCTGGTGCTGTGCAACCTGTCCGGTCGCGGCGACAAGGACGTGCACACCATCGCCGCGCGCGAGGGCATCACCCTGTAACCCCTGTAGGAGGGGCTTCAGCCCCGACCGCTTTTCCGAACCCACGGTCGGGGCTGAAGCCCCTCCTACAACAGCCGATCAACCGAGCCATCCGGACCGCCATGACCCGCTTCGAAACCAAGTTCGCCGAACTCAAGGCCGCCGGCCGCAAGGCGCTGGTGCCTTTCATCACCGCCGGCGATCCGTCGCTGGAAGCCACAGTGCCGGTGATGCATGCGCTGGTGCGGGCGGGTGCCGACGTGATCGAACTGGGCGTGCCGTTCTCCGACCCGATGGCCGACGGCCCGGTGATCCAGCGCAGCTCCGAGCGCGCGCTGGCGCGTGGGGCCGGGCTGCGCTACGTGCTGGAGGCGGTGGAGGTGTTCCGCCAGCAGGACGACGGCACCCCCATCGTGCTGATGGGCTACCTGAACCCGGTCGAGATCCACGGCACCGAACGTTTCGCCCGGGAAGCCGTCGCTGCGGGCGTGGACGGCGTGCTGCTGGTGGACCTGCCGCCGGAAGAGGCCGGGGAAACCCGCGCCGTGTTCGACCGGCACGGACTGTCCCTGATCGCGCTTGCCTCGCCCACCACCTCGCCCGAACGCCTGCGGATGCTGTGCGAGACCGCGCAGGGCTACCTGTACTACGTCAGCTTCGCCGGGGTGACCGGCGCTTCGGACCGGCTGGACACCGTGGCGGCGGGCGAGCGCCTCAAGCAGCTGCGCGCGGCCTCGCGGGTGCCGGTGGTGGCCGGTTTCGGCATCAAGGACGCCGCCAGCGCCGCCGCCATGGCGCCGGACGCCGACGGGGTGGTGGTGGGCAGCGCGCTGGTGGCGGCCCTGGCCGAACCGGGCGGGCAGGCCCCGGAATTGCGCGCCGCAGCATTCCTGGCCCCGTTGCGGCAGGCCTTGGGCGCCTGAGCGCCCCGGGAACTCACATTGGGGCGACTGAGCTAAACTGCCGCGCTAATCCATTCGGCCCCGCCCGGGGCAGGAAGCAAGACCAAGCATGAGCTGGCTCAGCAAACTAATGCCGTCCGGCATCCGCACCGAGGGCGGCGGCGGCAGGAACAAGCGCAGCGTCCCCGAAGGGCTCTGGGAGAAGTGCGACCGTTGCGGCGCCGTCCTGTACCGGCCCGAGCTGGAGGAAAACCTGGAAGTCTGCCCCAAGTGCAGTTTCCACATGCCGATCCGCGCGCGCGCGCGGATGGCGGCCCTGTTCGACTCCGGCACCACCCAGGAAATCGGCGCCGCCCTCGGCCCGACCGACGTGCTGAAGTTCAAGGACCAGAAGAAGTATTCCGACCGCATCAAGGCCGCGCAGAAGAGTACCGGCGAGCGCGACGCGCTGGTCACCCTGCAGGGCAAGCTGAAGGGCCGCGACCTGGTCGCCAGCGCCTTCGACTTCGCCTACATGGGCGGCTCGATGGGCTCGGTGGTCGGCGAGCGCTTCTCGCTGGGCGCCGAGAAGGCGCTGGAGATCGGTTCGCCGTTCGTGTGCTTCTCCGCCAGCGGCGGCGCGCGCATGCAGGAAAGCCTGTTCTCGCTGATGCAGATGGCCAAGACCTCGGCGGCGCTGGGCAAGCTGCGCGAGGCCGGCCTGCCCTACATCTCGGTGCTGACCCATCCCACCACCGGCGGCGTGTCGGCCTCGTTCGCGATGCTGGGCGACATCAACATCGCCGAGCCGGAGGCGCTGATCGGCTTCGCCGGCCCGCGCGTGATCGAGCAGACCGTGCGCGAAACGCTGCCGGAAGGCTTCCAGCGCTCCGAATTCCTGTTGGCCCACGGCGCCATCGACCAGATCTGCGACCGCCGCGAACTGCGCGACCGCCTGGCCGACCTGCTGGCGCTGATGATGCGCCAGCCCAAGCCGGAAGACAGCGCACTGGTGGATGCCGCATGAGCCGCAAGTACTTCGGCACCGACGGCATCCGTGGCCGCGTCGGCGAGGGTCCGATCTCGGCGGATTTCGTGCTGCGCCTGGGCAACGCCCTGGGCCGCGTGCTGGGCGAACGCACCGGCCGCCGCCCGATCGTGGTGATCGGCAAGGACACGCGCATCTCCGGCTACATGTTCGAGGCCGCGCTGGAGGCCGGGCTGGTCGCGGCCGGCGCCGACGTGCAGTTGATGGGGCCGATGCCGACCCCGGCGGTGGCGTTCCTGACCCGCACCCTGGGTGCCGACGCCGGCATCGTCATCAGCGCCTCGCACAACCCGCACTACGACAACGGCATCAAGTTCTTCTCCGCCGAGGGCGAGAAGCTGGACGACGCCACCGAGGCGGCCATCGAGGCGGCGCTGGCCGCCGACTTCGTCACCGTGGAATCGGAAAACCTGGGCAAGGCCATCCGCAGCCGCGACGTGGTCGGCCGCTACATCGAATTCTGCAAGGCCAGCGTGCCGCGCGGCTTCGACCTGCGCGGGCTGAAGATCGTGCTGGACTGCGCGCACGGCGCCACCTACCACATCGCGCCGCTGCTGTTCCGCGAACTGGGCGCACAGGTGACCGCCATCGGCGCCGAGCCCGATGGCCTGAACATCAACGCCGGCGTCGGTTCGATGCATATCGACAACCTGTCGCGCAAGGTGCGCGAGGCCGGCGCCGACCTGGGCATCGCCTTCGACGGCGACGGCGACCGCGTGCTGATGGCCGACGACCAGGGCAATGCGGTCGACGGCGACGATCTGCTGTACGTGCTGGCCCGCGACTGGCAGGCCAGCGGGCGACTGCGCGGCGCGGTGGTCGGCACCCTGATGACCAACTACGGGCTGGAACGCGCGCTGGCCGCGCACGGCATCGCGTTCCTGCGCGCCAAGGTCGGCGACCGCTACGTGCACCAGGCGCTGGTCGAAGGCGGCGGCGTGCTGGGCGGCGAGGCCTCCGGGCATTTGCTGTGCCTGGACCGCGCCACCACCGGCGACGCCATCGTCAGCGCCTTGCAGGTGCTGGAAGCGCTGAAGCGCAACCGGCAGTCGCTGCGGCAGTCGCTGGAAGGCCTCAGCAAGGTGCCGCAGAAGACCGTCAACGTGAAGCTGGCCAATGGCGCCAGGCCGACCGAGGCGGCCAGCGTGCAGGCCGCGCTGGCGCAGGCGCAGGCGGCGGTGTCCGGCCGCGGCCGCGCGTTCCTGCGTCCCTCCGGCACCGAGCCGGTGGTGCGGGTCACGGTGGAGGCCGACGACGAGGCGCTGGTGCAGGCCACGCTGGAAACGCTGGCCGACGCGGTGCGTACCGCAGCGGCGCACTGAATCCCGTGGGAGCGGCCTCCGGCCGCGAGCTCTTTCTTGGATGGGTTGCCGGACTGCCGGAAAGCTCGCGGCCGGAGGCCGCTCCTACTGTCATCTGTTGCCCCAGGTTGCCCATGGCTGGGCGATAATCACCGTACCTACGACCTTCCCGGCGCAAGACGCCAGCGCCTCCCGTGGGGAAGGCATGAACCGACGAGTCCCGCATGACCGCACGCATCCCCACTCTCGACATCACCCGTTTCGACAGCGATCGCGAGGCCTTCGTGGCCGAGTTGGGCGCGGCCTACCGCGAATGGGGTTTCGCCGGCATCCGCAACCACGGCATCGCGCAATCGCGGATCGACGCGGCCTACGACGTGTTCCAGAAGTTCTTCGCGCTGCCGGAGGAAACCAAGCGCAAGTACCACGTCCCCGGCAGCGGCGGCGCGCGCGGCTATACGCCGTTCGGCGTGGAGACCGCCAAGGATTCCAAGCACTTCGACCTCAAGGAGTTTTGGCACATCGGCCGCGAGATCCCGGACGACTCCAAATACCGCGAGGTGATGCCGCCCAACCTCTGGCCGGACGAAGTGCCGGGTTTCCGCGAACACGGCTACGGCCTGTACGAAGCGCTGGACCAGTTGGGTTCGCGGGTGCTGTCGGCGCTGGCCCTGCACATCGGCTTGCCGGAGCACTGGTTCGCCGACAAAACGAATTCGGGCAATTCCATCCTGCGTCCGATCCATTACCCGCCGATCACCGCCGACGACATTCCAAACGTGCGCGCCGGCGCGCACGAGGACATCAACCTGATCACCCTGCTGGTGGGCGCCAGCGCGGCCGGACTGGAGGTATTGTCGAAGAAGGGCGAGTGGGTGCCGTTCACCTCCGACGCCGACACCATTGTGGTGAACATCGGCGACATGTTGCAGCGCCTGACCAATCACGTGTACCCGTCCACCACGCATCGCGTGACCAATCCGCCGGGCGAGCAGGCGCGCCAGCCGCGCTACTCGGTGCCGTTCTTCCTGCACCCGAACCCGGATTTCCTGATCGACGTGCTGCCGTCCACGGTCACCGCGGACAATCCCAAGCGCTATCCCGAAGCGATCACCGCGCAGGGGTACCTGGAAGAGCGCCTGCGCGAGATCAAACTGAAGTAGGAGCGCCCTAGGGCGCGATGCTTTACATGCCGCCGATGCAAGGGCATCGCGGCCAAGGCCGCTCCTACAAGGCGCCGATGATCCTGTAGGAGTGCCCTCGGGCGCGATGCCTTCCGTTCCGGCGATGCAAGGCATCGCGGGGAGGGCCGCTCAATCCAGCGGCCGCACCTTGCGCGAGTTGCGCGCCATCAATCCCATCGCCGTCCGGTGCGGCAGCAGCTTCACGACGGCGTGCATCAGCCGGTAGCGCCAGCCGGGCACGACCAGCACGTCGCCGCGTTCGTTGCCGTCGATGCCGGCGCGTGCGACCTCGGCGGTGTCCAGCCACATCCTCGGGGAGACGCGCATCTTCGCGCGCGTGCCGGTGACGTCGTGGAACTCGGAGTAGGTGAAGCCCGGGCACAGCGCGGTGACGTGCACGCCGCGGTTGGCGTTCTCCAGCGCCAGCGCCTCGCTGAACTTCAGCAGGAAGCTTTTCGCGGGCGCGTACAGCGTCTGCCCGTCGGCGGCGGGCATCAGCGCCGCGAACGAGGCGACGTTGAGGATGCGTCCGTCGCCGGCATCGCGGATCGACGGCAGCAGGCGCCAGGTCAGTTCGCTGACCGCGCCGACCATGACCTGGAGGAAGTCCGTATGCATCTTCCAGTCGCTCTTCAGGTAGCGGCCGGGCACGCCGTAGCCGGCGTTGTTGACCAGGATGCGGATTTTCGCCCCGCGCCGTCCGATCTCCTCCACGAGCAGCGCCGGCGCGGCCGGGTCCGCCAGGTCGGCCGCGATCACCTCCACCGGCACCTGCGCGCGCAGTTCCTGCGCCAGCGCTTCCAGCCGGTCCGCGCGCCGGGCGGTCAGCACCAGCGGGACGCCGCGGCGGGCGTATTCGCGCGCGATCTGCGCGCCGATGCCACTGGAAGCGCCGGTGACCAGCGCGTGGCCGGTGGAGGGGGCGATGGCGGAAGGGGAGGTCATGGGGCGGTTTTCCTCGCGGGCGCGGGTGCGCGTTGGCCGGCACCATAGCGTGCCGGAAGCAACGGCGCAGTCCGTCGGGGAGGCCGCCGTGGCGAACATCGGCTAGACTTGCGCGCCGAACTGGACAGGAATTGGTCTTATGCGCCGCAAGATCGTGGCCGGAAACTGGAAGCTCCATGGCGACCGCAGGTTCGCCCACGCCCTGATGGACGAGTTGGCCGCCGGCCTGCCGCTGGAGGGCGTGGAGATCCTGGTCCTGCCGCCGTTGCCGTACCTGGGCGAACTGATCGAGGAATACGGCCCGCGCGGCGTCGAGTTCGGCGCGCAGGACGTGAGCAGCAACGAGAAGGGCGCCTACACGGGCGAAGTCTGCGCTTCGATGCTGGTGGACGTCGGCGCGCGCTACGGCCTGGTCGGCCATTCCGAGCGCCGCCAGTACCACAACGAGAGCAGCGAACTCGTCGCGAAGAAATTCCTGGCCGCCAGGCACGCCGGGCTGGTCCCGGTGCTGTGCGTGGGCGAGACCCAGCAGCAGCGCCAGGACGGCCAGACCGAATTCCGCATTCAGAAACAGTTGCAGGCGGTGTTCGACCTGGCCGGCCCGCAGGCCTTCGAGGGCGCGGTGGTCGCCTACGAGCCGGTCTGGGCCATCGGCACCGGCCAGACCGCCTCGCCGGCGCAGGCGCAGGCCGTGCACGCCTTCATCCGTGGCGAAGTGGCCGCGCGCGATGCTAGAATCGCCGATTCGCTTCCCTTGCTGTACGGGGGCAGCGTGAAGCCCGACAACGCCGCGGAACTGTTCGCGCAGCCCGATGTCGATGGAGGGCTGGTGGGCGGCGCTTCGCTGGTCGCCCGGGATTTCCTGGCCATCGCGCAGGCGGCGGCCCGCCGGGGATGAACCCCGGTACGGTCCGCCCCGCGGGGGCTGGACGACTCAACCGGTTGAGACTGATTGCAAATGTGGATGTTGATCCTGAATGTGGTGTACGTGCTGGTGGCCATCGCGATCATCGCGCTGGTGCTGATGCAGCGGGGTTCCGGCGCCCAGGCGGGCTCGGGCTTCGGCGCGGGCGCCTCCGGCACGGTGTTCGGCGCGCGCGGCGCGTCCAATTTCCTGTCCAAGAGCACCAAGTGGCTGGCGATCCTGTTCTTCGGCATCAGCCTGTTCATGGCCTGGTACGCCACCCACAGCGCGCGCCCGACCACCCAGCAGAACCTCGGCGTGATGTCGCAGCAGGCCGCCCCGGCGCCCGCCGCGCCGGTCGGCGAACTGCCCAGGCAGTCCACCGTGCCCAGCACGCCGATCGAGGTTCCGGCCGTGCCGTCGACCGTGCCGGCCGCTCCGCAGGAGGCCGCCCCCGCGACGGGCGAGCAGGCGCCGGTCGCCCCGCCGCAGGGCGACTGACCCCAGCTACAATGGCGCGGCGCGCAGGCGCCGAGCAGGTTTCATTGCCCAGGTGGCGGAATTGGTAGACGCACTACCTTGAGGTGGTAGCGACGAAAGTCGTAGGGGTTCGAGTCCCCTCTTGGGCACCAGTTGCAACGGCATCCGCGACCGTCATCGCGGAGAACGGCGCAAACCGCCGCTCGTTGTCGAAAGCCCGCCGCATGGCGGGCTTTTTGTTGTGCGGAATGCGACGGCGACGGCGGGTAATCGTTTACTAGCGAGTTCACCAACCGTTACAATCCCGTCGATTCGTTGCCGGCCCGGTACGTGTTGCGGAAGGGCGGCGACGGAACGCGTCCATGCGCCGGTACGCCGACGGTGGATTCCGAGGTGGATGCTGTCGGGAAGTCCGGCCAACCGGCCTTCCATGCGCACCCGCGCAAGGCCGCGGCGGTTGCCCGGTCCCTGGCGAAATGCGAGTCCTTCGCGAGCCGCACGCATGCAGCGTGTAGACTTCGCGCGGGGCGGATAGGACAAGAAGAGACGAGCGAGTGCTGGCCAATTACCTGCCCACCCTGTTGTTCCTGATCGTCGCCACCGGCATCGGCATCGCGCTGATGGTGGCCGGCCGCTTCCTTGGTCCGCGCCGCCCGGACATGCGCAAGCTGTCCCCGTACGAATGCGGCTTCGAAGCGTTCGAAGACGCGCGCATGAAGTTCGACGTGCGCTACTACCTGATCGCCATCCAGTTCATCGTCTTCGACCTGGAAATCATCTTCATCGTTCCGTGGACGCTGGTGTTCCAGGAACTGGGTCCGCGTGCGCTGGTCACGATGGGCCTGTTCGTGGGCATGCTGTTCCTCGGCTTCATTTACGTTTGGAAGAAGGGAGCGCTCGAATGGGAGTGATCCAGACCATCGACCGCCTGATGACCAACCCGATCCCGGAAGGGCGGGTGGACGACATCCTGCGCCCCGAAGGCGACAACCCGCTGCTGGAAAAGGGCTACGTGACCACCAGCGTGGACGCGCTGATGAACTGGGCGCGCACCGGCTCGATGTGGCCGATGACCTTCGGCCTGGCCTGCTGCGCGGTGGAGATGATGCACGCCGGCACCTCGCGCCTGGACCTGGACCGCTACGGCGTGGTGTTCCGCCCGTCGCCGCGCCAGTCCGACGTGATGATCGTGGCCGGCACGCTGGTCAACAAGATGGCCCCGGCGCTGCGCAAGGTCTACGACCAGATGCCCGACCCCAAGTGGGTGATCTCGATGGGCAGCTGCGCCAACGGCGGCGGCTACTACCACTATTCGTACTCCGTCGTGCGCGGCTGCGACCGCATCGTGCCGGTGGACGTGTACGTGCCCGGTTGCCCGCCCACGGCCGAAGCGCTGGTGTACGGCATCCTGCAGTTGCAGAAGAAGATCTGGCGCACGCAGACCATCGCGCGCTGATCCGCTTTCCCCCGAAGCCCCCGACATCCCCCTTCAGAGCACGCCACGCCCCATGGCAGAGCAAGCTGCAAACTTCACCGACCAGCTGCGCACGCGTTTCGCGGATGCGGTGGTCACCGTCGCCGAACCGCGCGGCGAAGCGACGCTGGAAGTCCCGTCGCCGTCCTGGCACGCGGTCTGCCTGGCGCTGCGCGACGAGTTCGGTTTCGAACAGGCCGTGGACGTCTGCGGCGTGGACTACCTGGGCTACGGCAGCGACGAGTGGGACACCGCCGACGTGTCGTCCGAAGGTTTCAGCCGCGGCGTCGAAGGCTTCGGCCCCGGCCGCTTCGACTGGGCGCAGCGCCCGCAGGGTGGCGCCCAGCAGCCGCGCCGGTTCGCCGTGGTCGCGCACCTGCTGTCGTACCGGCACAACCGCCGCCTGCGCGTGCGCTGCTTCGCGCCGGACGACGGCCTGCCGGTGGTCGCCTCGGTCACCGACATCTGGCCGGGCGCGAACTGGTTCGAGCGCGAGGCGTTCGACCTGTTCGGCATCATCTTCGAGGGCCATCCGGACCTGCGCCGCATCCTGACCGACTACGGTTTCGTCGGCCATCCGTTCCGCAAGGACTTCCCGCTGATCGGCAACGTCGAAGTCCGCTACGACGAGGAGAAGAAGCGCGTGGTGTACGAACCGGTCACCTCGGTGGAGCCGCGCGTCGGCGTGCCGCGCGTGATCCGCGACGACGCCCGCTACCAGACCGCCGCCGGCGAAGCCGCGGCGCGCGAGGGCACCCAGCCATGAGCAGCCAACCGTCCGGCATCGCCTTCGCCAGCAACGCGGCCGAGAGCAAGCAGGAAATCCGCAACTACACGCTGAACTTCGGTCCCCAGCATCCCGCCGCGCACGGCGTGCTGCGCCTGATCCTGGAAATGGACGGCGAGACCATCGTGCGCGCCGACCCGCACGTGGGCCTGCTGCACCGGGGCACCGAGAAGCTGGCCGAGTCCAAGCCGTTCAACCAGTCGATCGGTTACATGGACCGCCTGGACTACGTGTCCATGATGTGCAACGAGCACGCCTACGTGCGCGCCATCGAGACCCTGATGGGCATCGAGGCGCCGGAGCGCGCGCAGTACATCCGCACCATGTTCGACGAGATCACCCGCATCCTGAACCACCTGATGTGGGTGGGCTCCAACGCGCTCGATCTGGGCGCGATGGCGGTGATGCTGTACGCGTTCCGCGAGCGCGAAGAGCTGATGGACTGCTACGAGGCGGTCAGCGGCGCGCGCATGCACGCCACGTACTACCGTCCGGGCGGCGTCTATCGCGACCTGCCGGACCGTATGCCGAAGTACAAGGAATCGCCCTGGCGCAAGGGCAAGACGCTGAAGCAGTTCAACCAGGCGCGCGAAGGCTCGCTGCTGGACTTCCTGGAAGACTTCACCCACACGTTCCCGTCGCGCGTCGACGAGTACGAAACGCTGCTGACCGACAACCGCATCTGGAAGCAGCGCACCGTGGGCATCGGCGTGATCTCGCCGGAGGAAGCCCGCGCCTGGGGCATGACCGGTGCGATGCTGCGCGGCTCCGGCATCGAGTGGGACCTGCGCAAGAAGCAGCCCTACGCCAAGTACGACACCGTGGATTTCGACATCCCGGTCGGCGTCAACGGCGACTGTTACGACCGCTACCTGGTCCGCGTGGCCGAGATGCGCCAGTCCAACCGCATCATCCAGCAGTGCGTGAAGTGGCTGAAGGCCAATCCCGGCCCGGTCATGGTGCAGAACTTCAAGGTCGCCCCGCCGTCCCGCGAGGAGATGAAGGACGACATGGAAGCGCTGATCCACCACTTCAAGCTGTTCAGCGAGGGCTACTGCGTGCCGGCCGGCGAGACCTACGCCGCGGTGGAAGCGCCCAAGGGCGAGTTCGGCTGCTACCTGGTCAGCGACGGCGCTAACAAGCCGTTCCGGCTGAAGCTGCGCGCGCCGGGCTTCGCGCATCTTTCTTCGATGGACGCCATCGTCAAGGGCCACATGCTGCCCGACGTGGTGGCGATGATCGGTACCTATGATCTTGTCTTTGGTGAGGTGGACCGATGAGGGCCACGGGTAATTTCGAAGCGGCGCAGCACGTCGATCCTCTGGTGGCGCTGAGCGACAGGACGCGCGCGCACATCGACCACTGGCTGACCAAGTTCCCGCCGGACCGCAAGCGTTCGGCGGTGCTGCAGGGCCTGCACGCCGCGCAGGAGCAGAACGACGGCTGGCTGACCGACGAGCTGATCGCCGCGGTCGCCAAGTACCTGGACCTGCCGCCGGTGTGGGCGTACGAGGTCGCCAGCTTCTACTCGATGTTCGAGACCGAGAAGGTCGGCCGCAACAACGTGGCGTTCTGCACCAACATCAGCTGCTGGCTCAACGGCGCCGAGGACCTGGTCAGGCACGCCGAGAAGAAGCTGGGCTGCCGGCTGGGCGAATCCACCGCCGACGGCCGCGTCTACCTGAAGCGCGAGGAAGAGTGCGTGGCCGCGTGCTGCGGCGCGCCGGTGGTCGTCATCAACGGCCATTACCACGAGAAGCTCACGCCCGCGAAGGTGGACGAGCTGCTGGACGGGCTGGAGTAAGCGCATGGCACATCATCCGCACGCATCCGAGGGTTACGGCCCGGTCGGCCCGGCCCCCAGGGAGCACCAGGTCGTCTACACCACGCTGCATTTCGACAAGCCGTGGTCGTACGAGAACTATCTGAAGACCGGCGGCTACAGCGCGCTGCGCAGGATCATCGAGGAGAAGATCCCGCCGGCCGACGTGGTCGAGATGGTCAAGCAGTCCGGCCTGCGCGGCCGCGGCGGCGCGGGCTTCCCGACCGGCCTGAAGTGGAGCTTCATGCCCAAGGGCGACATGCAGAAGTACATCCTCTGCAACTCCGACGAATCCGAGCCGGGCACCGCCAAGGACCGCGACATCCTGCGCTTCAACCCGCACGCGGTGATCGAGGGCATGGCGATCGCCTGCTACGCCACCGGTTCCACCGTGGGCTACAACTACCTGCGCGGCGAGTTCCACCACGAACCGTTCGAGCACCTGGAGGAAGCCACCGCCGAGGCCTACAAGCACGGCTGGCTGGGCAAGAACGTGCTGGGCTCCGGCATCGACATCGACATCTTCAACGCGCTGGGCGCGGGCGCCTACATCTGCGGCGAAGAGACCGCGCTGATGGAATCGCTGGAAGGCAAGAAGGGCCAGCCGCGCTTCAAGCCGCCGTTCCCGGCCAACTTCGGCCTGTACGGCAAGCCCACCACGATCAACAACACCGAGACCTACGCTTCGGTGCCGGCGATCGTCCGCAACGGCGCGGAGTGGTTCCTCAACCTGGGCAAGCCGAACAACGGCGGCCCGAAGATCTTCTCGGTGTCCGGCCACGTCGCGCGTCCGGGCAACTACGAGATCCGCCTGGGCACGCCGTTCGCCGACCTGCTGGAGATGGCCGGCGGCATCCGCAACGGGCACAAGATCAAGGCGGTCATTCCCGGCGGTTCGTCGATGCCGGTGCTGCCGGGCGACACCATGATGGGCCTGACCATGGACTACGACAGTATCCAGAAGGCCGGTTCCGGCCTGGGCTCGGGCGCGGTCATCGTGATGGACGAGACCACCTGCATGGTGCGCGCCTGCCAGCGCATCAGCCGCTTCTACTTCAAGGAAAGCTGTGGCCAGTGCACGCCGTGCCGCGAAGGCACCGGCTGGATGTACCGCATGCTGACCCGCGTGGTGGACGGCAAGGCCACGCTGGAGGACCTGCATACGCTGAAGGCGGCCGCCGGCCAGATCGAAGGCCACACCATCTGCGCGTTCGGCGAAGCCGCCGCGTGGCCGGTGCAGGGCATGCTGCGCCACTTCTGGCACGAGTTCGAGTACTACATCGCCAATGGCCATTCCATTGTCGATGCGAAGGTGGAGGCTGCGGCATGAAGCCGGGATTCGCAATTCGGGATTCGGGACCGGAACAAGCACGCGATCGTTCGCGTGGAGCACTCCCCGATCCCCAATCTCCAATCCCCAATCCCGGCTCCGAAGGAGCCCGTGCATGAGCGCGCAACCCGTGAATCCCAACCTGCCGCCGGACCACGTCACCGTCTTCATCGACGGGCAGGAACTGGCCGCGCCGAAGGGTTCGATGATCATCCAGGCCGCCGACAAGGCCGGCATCCCGATCCCGCGCTTCTGCTACCACGAGAAGCTGCCGATCGCGGCCAATTGCCGCATGTGCCTGGTCGACGTGGAGAAGATGCCCAAGCCCGCGCCGGCCTGCGCCACGCCGGTGATGGACGGCATGAAGATCGCCACGCGCAGCGAGAAGGCGTTGAAGTCGCAGCGCAACGTGATGGAGTTCCTGCTGATCAACCATCCGCTGGACTGCCCGATCTGCGACCAGGGCGGCGAGTGCGAACTGCAGGATCTGTCGCTGGGCTACGGCCGTTCGGTCAGCCGCTTCCAGGAACGCAAGCGCGTGGTGCCGGACGAGGACATCGGTCCGCTGGTCGCCACCGAGATGACCCGCTGCATCCAGTGCACCCGCTGCGTGCGCTTCACCGCGGACGTGGCCGGCACCTACGAACTGGGCGGCATGTACCGCGGCGAGAACCTGCAGATCGGCACCTACGACGGCAAGCCGCTGACCACCGAGATTTCCGGCAACGTCATCGACGTGTGCCCGGTGGGCGCGCTGACCAACAAGGTGTTCCAGTTCCGCGCCCGTCCGTGGGAACTGATCGCGCGCGAATCCATTGCCTACCACGACGCGATGGGGTCCAACCTGTTCTTCCACTCGCGCCGCGGCGAAGTGCTGCGCGCGGTGCCGCGCGAGAACGAAGCGGTCAACGAATGCTGGCTGTCCGACCGCGACCGCTATTCGCACCAGGGCCTCTACGCCGACGACCGCGCGGTCAAGCCGCTGCAGAAGGTCGATGGCGAATGGCGCGAAGTGTCGTGGGCCGAAGGCCTGGCCGCCGCCGCCGAGATCCTGCGCGCCCACCAGGGCGACAGCCTGGGCGTGCTGGCGCATCCGGCCGTGTCGAACGAGGAGGGCGGCCTGCTGGCGAAGCTGGCCGAAGGCCTGGGCACCGGCAACCTGGACCACCGCATCAACAACCGCGACTTCTCCGATGGCGCCGTGGCCGAGCCGTTCGCGCTGCCGCTGGCGGAGATCGAGCAGGCCGACGTGATCGTGCTGTTCGGCAGCAACATCCGCCACGAACTGCCGCTGCTGCACCAGCGCATCCGCAAGGCCGTCCGCATTGGCGCCAGGGTGCACGCGGTCAACCCGGTGGATTTCGATTTCGCCTTCAGCCTGGCCGGCAAGCAGATCGTCGCGCCGTCGCAGCTGGGCGAGGCGCTGAACGGCGCCGCACTGCGCGACGCCGCCAAGGCGGCCAACCGTGCAGTCGTGATCGTCGGCGGCATCGTCGAGAACCATCCGCAGGCCGCCGCGCTGCGCGCCGCCGCGGCCGAGTTCGCCGCGGCCACCGGTGCGTCGCTGTGCCGCATCCCGCAAGGCGCCAACGCGGTGGGCCTGGCCCGCCAGGGCGTGCTGCCGACCGGCCGCGACGTGGCGCGCATGTTCGCCGAACCGCGCAGCGCCTATGTCATCTACGGCATCGAGCCGGGCCTGGATTTCGCCGATACGCCGGCCGCCACAAAAGCTTTGGTGTCGGCCAAGGTCGTGGCGTTCAGCCATTTCGCCTGCAAGTCCACCCGCGACGTGGCCGACGTGATCCTGCCGATCGGTGCGCTGCCCGAGATCGACGCCACGCTGACCAACCTGGACGGCGTGGACCAGCGCACGCAGGCGGCCGGCAAGCTGCCGGGCGAGGCGCGTGAAGGCTGGCGCGTGCTGCGCGCGCTGGGCGGCGAACTGCAACTGGCCGGTTTCGAATTCACCGACCTCGCGGGCGTGCGCGCCTCGATCGCGGGTGGCAAGGCGGTCACGGTGGCCACGTCCGCCGCGCCGGCCGCATCGACCGAAGGCCTGCAACTGGCAGTCAGCGCCGCGATCTACCGCACCGACGGCACCGTGCGCCGCGCCAAGGCGTTGCAGGCGCATCCGCTCAACGTCGGCGCCCGCATCGTGCTGAACCCGGCCGACGCGCAGTCCGCCGGCGTGGTCGACGGGCAGGTGGCCAAGGTCGCCAATGGCAGCGGCACCGCGACCCTGCCGGTGGTGGTGGACGCCCGCGTCGCCGCGGGCGCCGCATGGATCGAGAGCGGCTACGGCGCCACCGCGCCGCTGGGCGCCGGACGTGTCACGATGGTGAGCGCATGAACGAGCTGTTGATCAACGCCGTCGGCCCCCTGCGCGAGTGGTTCTTCGGGCTGGGCGACATCGGCATGGTGCTGTGGATCGTGCTGAAGATACTGTTGATCGCCATGCCGGTGATCATCGCGGTCGCGTTCTACGTGGTGTGGGAACGCAAGCTGATCGGCTGGATGCACGTGCGCCACGGGCCGATGTACGTGGGCATGGGCATCTTCCAGGCCTTCGCCGACGTCTTCAAGCTGCTGTTCAAGGAGATCATCCAGCCCAGCAGCGCGCAGAAGACCATGTACATCCTGGCGCCGCTGATCACCCTGGCGCCGGCCTTCGCCGCGTGGGCGGTGGTGCCGTTCGACTACAAGCTGGTGCTGTCCAACGCCAACGCCGGCCTGCTGTACCTGCTGGCGATGACCTCGCTGGGCGTGTACGGCATCATCATCGCCGGCTGGGCGTCGAACTCGAAGTACGCCTTCCTCGGCGCCATGCGCTCCGCCGCGCAGGTGGTCAGCTACGAGATCGCGATGGGCTTCGCGCTGGTCGGCGTGATGATCGCCGCCGGCAGCCTGAACCTGACCGACATCGTGATGGCGCAGGCTGGCGATTCGGGCTTCTTAGAGTGGTTCTGGCTGCCGCTGTTCCCGCTGTTCATCGTCTACTGGGTGTCCGGCGTGGCCGAGACCAACCGCGCGCCGTTCGACGTGGTGGAGGGCGAGTCGGAAATCGTGGCCGGCCACATGGTGGAATATTCCGGCGCGGCGTTCGCGCTGTTCTTCCTGGCCGAATACGCCAACATGATCTTGGTCAGCTTCCTGGTCTCGCTGTTCTTCCTGGGCGGCTGGCTGAGCCCGCTGCAGGGCTGGATCACCGCCGACGTGTCGCCGTGGGTCGACTGGATCTGGACCGGCGGTTGGCCGTGGCTGCTGCTGAAGGTGCTGTTCTTCGCCAGCGCCTACATCTGGTTCCGCGCCAGCTTCCCGCGCTACCGCTACGACCAGATCATGCGGCTGGGCTGGAAGGTGTTCATTCCGCTGACCATCGCGTGGATCGCGGTGACGGCGTTGATGGTGTTCTTCGGCGTGTTCGAGAAGGGTGTGTAAGACATGAGCAAGGTAGTGCACTACTTCAAGAGCCTGATGCTGCTGGAACTGATGCAGGGCCTGTGGCTGACGCTGAAGTACACCTTCAAGCCGAAGTACACGCTGATGTACCCGATGGAGAAGTTCCCGCAGTCGCCGCGCTTCCGCGGCCTGCACGCGCTGCGCCGCTACCCGAACGGCGAGGAGCGCTGCATCGCCTGCAAGCTGTGCGAGGCGGTCTGCCCGGCGCTGGCCATCACCATCGACTCGGCTCCGCGCGAGGACGGCACCCGCCGCACCACGCGCTACGACATCGACCTGTTCAAGTGCATCTACTGCGGTTTCTGCGAGGAAAGCTGCCCGGTGGATTCGATCGTGGAGACGCACGTGCTGGAGTACCACTTCGACAAGCGCGGGCAGAACATCGTCACCAAGCCGCAGCTGCTGGCGATCGGCGACCGGCTGGAAGCCGAGATCGCCGAACGCCGCGCCGCCGACGCCGCCTTCCGCTGAGGTCAGAAGAATGGATTGGGTCTTGATCAGCTTCTACGCCTTCGCCGCCGTCGCGGTCGTCGCCGCCGGCGCGGTGATCAGCGTGCGCAACCCGGTGCATGCCGTGCTGTGCCTCATCCTGACGTTCTTCTCGGTGGCCTGCACCTGGCTGCTGGTGGGCGCGGAGTTCCTGGGCGTGGCCCTGATCCTCGTCTACGTGGGCGCGGTGATGGTGCTGTTCCTGTTCGTGGTGATGATGCTGGACATCGACATCGTCAAGATCCGCGAGGGCTGGGTGAAGTTCCTGCCGCTGGGCCTGCTGGTGGCGGTGGTGATGCTGGCGCAGATGCTGGTGCTGATCGGCATCAAGGCGCGCACCGCCACGCCGTTCCCCGACAACGCCGCATCCGCCGCCGCCGAAGTGTCCAACACCGCCTGGCTGGCGCGAACGCTGTTCACCGAGTTCCTGCTGCCGTTCGAGTTCGCGGCGGTGATCCTGACCGTGGCCGTGGTGGCGGCGGTGATGCTGACGCTGCGCAAGCGCACCGGCATCAAGACGCAGGACCCGGGCGAGCAGTCGCGCGTCAAGGCCGGCGACCGCCTGCGCATGGTGAAGATGGCGGCCGAGAAACCCGTACGCGAAACCTCCGGCGGCGAACCCGGCGGAGAGGAGGGCACGCCATGATCACCGTAGGTCACCTGCTGGCGCTGGGCGCGGTGCTGTTCTGCATCAGCCTGGCCGGCATCTTCCTGAACCGCAAGAACGTCATCGTGCTGCTGATGTCGATCGAGCTGATGCTGCTGTCGGTCAACGTCAACTTCGTCGCCTTCTCGCGCGAGCTGGGCGACGCGGCCGGGCAGATCTTCGTGTTCTTCATCCTGACCGTGGCCGCGGCCGAGGCCGCCATCGGCCTGGCGATCCTGGTCACCCTGTTCCGCACCCGGCGCACGATCAACGTCGCCGAAGTCGACACGCTCAAAGGCTGATGCACCGATGACTGGTCTGGAAGTAGTCCTCTCCAAGAACGTGCTGCTGGCCATCGTGCTGGCGCCGCTGCTGGGCAGCATCGTCGCCGGCCTGTTCGGGCGGCAGGTGGGGCGCGCCGGCGCGCATACCGTCACCATCCTGGGCGTGGCGATCAGCTGCGCGTTGTCCGGCTGGGTGCTCTACCAACTGGTGGGGCAGGGCGCCCCGCCGTTCAACCAGAACATCTACACCTTCTTCGAGGTGGGCGACTACAGCGGCCATGTCGGCTTCATGATCGACAAGCTGACCGCGATGATGATGGTGGTGGTGACCTTCGTCTCGCTGCTGGTGCACGTCTACACCATCGGCTACATGGCCGACGATCCGGGCTACCAGCGCTTCTTCAGCTACATCTCGCTGTTCACCTTCAGCATGCTGATGCTGGTGATGAGCAACAACTTCCTGCAGCTGTTCTTCGGCTGGGAAGCGGTGGGCCTGGTGTCGTACCTGCTGATCGGCTTCTGGTTCAAGCGCCCGACCGCGATCTTCGCCAACATGAAGGCGTTCCTGGTCAACCGCGTGGGCGATTTCGGCTTCCTGCTGGGCATCGGCTGCGTGCTGTTGATGTTCGGCACGCTGGACTACGCCACCGTGTTCGCCAACGCGCCGCTGCTGGCCGGCAAGGCCATCCCGGTGTGGTCCGGCGCGATCAGCCTGTTCGGCCAGACCTGGCAGGTCCTCGATGAGCCGATGATCTGGTCGGTCGCCACGCTGACCTGCATCTGCCTGTTCATCGGCGCGATGGGCAAGTCGGCGCAGGTGCCGCTGCACGTGTGGCTGCCCGACTCGATGGAAGGCCCGACCCCGATCTCGGCGCTGATCCACGCCGCGACGATGGTGACCGCCGGCATCTTCATGGTGGCGCGCATGTCGCCGCTGTTCGAGCTGTCTCCGACCGCGCTGGACTTCGTGCTGTTCATCGGCGCCACCACCGCGCTGTTCACCGGCCTGATCGGCATCGTGCAGAACGACATCAAGCGCGTGGTGGCCTATTCCACGCTGTCGCAGCTGGGCTACATGACGGTGGCGCTGGGCGTGTCGGCCTATTCGGCGGCGGTGTTCCACCTGATGACGCACGCGTTCTTCAAGGCGCTGCTGTTCCTCGGCGCCGGCTCGGTCATCATCGCGATGCACCACGAGCAGGACATGCGCAAGATGGGCGGCCTGCGCAAGTACATGCCGATCACCTTCGCCACGATGTGGATCGGCACGCTGGCGCTGGTCGGCACGCCGTTCTTCTCGGGTTTCTACTCGAAGGACACCATCATCGAGGCGGCCAAGCACCACCAGCACGTGGCGCACGAGTTCAACGGCAGGCTGGCCGAGCTGGGGGCGATGGCGCCGCAGGGCATCTCCGGCCCCAGCGAGTGGGTGGCCACCTACGGCTACTGGGCGGTGCTGCTGGGCGTGTTCGTGACCAGCTTCTACAGCTTCCGCCTGCTGTACCTGACCTTCCATGGCAAGGAGCGCTTCCGCGACGCCCATGCCGACCATGGTCATGGCCATGATGCCCACCACGACCATGCGCACGACGATCACGCGCACGCTGGCCACGCCAGCGACGACGACCACGGTCATGGCCACCACGGCGCGCACGAGCCGCACGAATCGCCGTGGGTGGTGACGCTGCCGCTGATCCTGCTGGCGATCCCGTCGATCTTCATCGGCTACTTCACCATCGGCCCGATGTTGTTCGGCACCGACTGGAGCGGCCACCACGAGCAGTTGCCGTTCTTCCTGGGCGCGATCGACTTCATCAACACCGATCCGAACGCCGCGTTCTCGGCCAGCGACACGGTCAGGGCGCTGAAGGAAGAGTTCTGGCACGGGCCATGGGCGTACGCCTTGCACGGCATGAAGGCGTGGCCGTTCTGGCTGGCGCTGGCGGGCTTCGCGCTGGCGACCGTGCTGTACCTGTGGAAGACCGAATGGCCGGCCAGGCTGCGCAAGGTGTTCGCGCTGCCGGTGCGGATCCTGGAGAACAAGTACGGCATGGACGACCTGTGGATCGGCGGTTTCGCCGGCGGCGGCATCAAGCTGGGCAAGGTGTCGCGCGCCATCGACAGCCACGTGATCGACGGGGCGGCGGTGAACGGCACGGCGAAGCTGATCGACCTGGGCGCGCACCTGTTGCGTCGCACCCAGTCCGGCTACCTGTACCACTATGCCTTCGCCATGATCCTCGGCCTGATCGCGCTGCTGGCCGTGATCATCCGGTTCTGGCGGTAACGAACGACCTGACAGCGATGCCGTGGCAATGACTGTCCTGGCGATGAACTAAACGGATACCACAACGTGTCGAACTGGCCCTTGCTTAGTGTTCTGATCTGGCTGCCCATCCTGGGCGGCGTGCTGGTGCTCGCGCTGGGCAACGCCCGCGCGAACGCGGCCCGCTGGCTGGGCTTCGCGGTGGCGGTGCTGACCCTGGTCTCCAGCGTGGGCCTGCTGACCGGCTTCGACTACGCCAACCCGGGCCTGCAGTTCGTCGAGAGCCACGCGTGGATCCCCAGCTTCGACATCCACTACAACGTGGGCGCCGACGGCATCGCGGTGGCGCTGCTGCTGCTGAACACGCTGATCACCGTGCTTACGCTGGCCGGCGCCTGGGGTTCGGTGAACAAGCGGGTGTCCCAGTACGTGGCGGCGTTCCTGATCCTGGAAGGCCTGACCAACGGCATCTTCGCCGCCAGCGACGCCGTGCTGTTCTACGTGTTCTTCGAGGCGATGCTGATCCCGATGTTCCTGATCATCGGCGTCTGGGGCGGCCCGCGCCGCATCTACGCGTCGCTGAAGTTCTTCCTGTACACCTTCCTCGGCTCGGTGCTGATGCTGGTGGGACTGGTCTACCTGTACGTCAAGGGCGGCAGCTTCCAGTTGGCCGACCTGTACGCGATGCCGCTGAACGCCAAGGAGCAGACCTGGCTTTTCTTCGCCTTCCTGATCGCGTTCGCGGTGAAGATCCCGATGTTCCCGGTGCACACCTGGCTGCCGGACGCGCACGTGGAGGCGCCCACGGCCGGCTCGGTGATCCTGGCGGCGATCGCGCTGAAGATCGGCGGCTACGGCCTGCTGCGCTTCAGCCTGCCGATCGTGCCCGACGCCGGCCACGAGTGGGCCACCTTCGTCATCGTGCTGTCGCTGATCGCGGTGGTCTACGTGGGCCTGGTGGCGCTGGTGCAGGACGACATGAAGAAGCTGATCGCCTATTCGTCGGTCTCGCACATGGGCTTCGTCACCCTGGGCATCTTCATCGCCTTCGGCCTGGTCCGCGACTACGGCAACCTGGACGGCGCCCGCCTGGGCCTGCAGGGCGCCATGGTGCAGATGATCAGCCACGGCTTCGTCTCCGGCGCCATGTTCACCTGCGTGGGCGTGCTGTACGACCGCATGCACACCCGCATGATCAAGGACTACGGCGGGGTGGTGAACACGATGCCGTGGTTCGCCGCGTTCTTCGTGCTGTTCGGCATGGCCAACTCCGGCCTGCCGGGCACCAGCGGCTTCGTCGGCGAGTTCATGGTCATCCTGGCCAGCTTCCAGAAGCACCCGCTGATCGCCTTCTTCGCCGCCACCACGCTGGTGATCGGCGCGGCCTACACGCTGTGGCTGGTCAAGCGCGTGATCTTCGGCGAAGTGGCCAACGCGCACGTGGCGGAATTGAAGGACATCAACCTGCGCGAGGCGCTGGTGCTGGGCGGCTTCGCGGCGGGCGTGCTGGCGCTGGGCGTGTATCCCAAGCCGCTGACCGACCTGATGGAGCCCTCGATCGCGCAACTGGCGATGCAGCTCGCCAACAGCAAGCTGTAAGGACGAACGATGACGACGCCGATGCCAATCTCCGCCGCCGACCTGCAGCCGCTGCTGCCGGAGCTGATCCTGATCGGGGGCGCGTTCGCGCTGCTGATGCTGGACCTGTTCCTGGACAACTCCCGCCGCGTGATCACCCATGCGCTGTCGCTGCTGGTGCTGGCGGTGGTGGTGTGGATGCTGGCCACGGGCGTGGGCGGGCAGGGCAGCGTGTTCAGCGGCATGTTCGTGCGCGACACCCTGGCCGACGTCAGCAAGGTGGTCATCGTGGCCGTCAGCGGGCTGTCGCTGGTCTACGGCTGGCCGTACCTGCGCGAGCGCAACCTGTATCCGGGCGAAGTGCCGGTGCTGGTGATGTTCGCCACCGCGGGCATGATGATGATGGTCTCCGCCGGCAGCCTGGTGATGGTCTACCTGGGCCTGGAGCTGCTGGCGCTGTGTTCCTACGCTCTGGTCGCGCTGAACCGCGACGACGGCCTGTCGGCCGAAGCGGCGATGAAGTACATCGTGCTGGGCTCGCTGGCCTCGGGCCTGCTGCTGTACGGCATGTCGCTGGTCTACGGCGCGACCGGGTCGCTGCACCTGCCGGCCATCTTCGACGCCACCGGCCAGGCGCTGGATGGCGGCGAGGACCGCCTGCTGCTGCTGACGGGCGTGGTGTTCATGGTCGCCGGCGTGGCCTTCAAGCTGGGCGCGGCGCCATTCCACATGTGGCTGCCCGACGTGTACCAGGGCGCGCCGACGCCGGTGACGCTGTTCATCAGCTCGGCGCCCAAGCTGGCCGCGTTCGGCATGGCGTTCCGCCTGCTGCAGGACGGCGTGGGTCCGGCGGGCGCGCAGTGGCAGTGGCTGCTGGCCGGCCTGGCGGCCGCATCGCTGGTGATCGGCAACCTGATCGCCATCGCGCAGACCAACCTCAAGCGCATGCTGGCCTATTCGACGGTCTCGCACGTGGGCTTCCTGCTGGTCGGCTTCGCCGGCGGCGGGGAAACCGGCTACGCGGCGGCGCTGTTCTACGCGATCAGCTACGCGATCATGTCGGCGGCGGCGTTCGGCGCCATCATCGTGCTGTCGCGCCAAGGCTTCGAGGCCGACCGGATCGACGACTTCAAGGGCCTCAACGCGCGCAACCCCTGGCAGGCCGGCCTGGTGCTGTGCGTGATGGCCTCGCTGGCCGGCGTGCCGCCTTTCCTGGGCTTCTGGGCCAAGCTGGTGGTGCTGGGCGCGGCCGTCAACGGCGGCTTCCTGTGGCTGGCGCTGGTCGGCGTGCTCTGCGCGGTGATCGGTGCGTACTACTACCTGCGCATCATCAAGGTCATGTACTTCGACGAACCGGTGGGCGAAGTGCCGCCGCCGCGCGCGGACCGCGTGGTGCCGATCGTGTTCGGCGTCAACGCGCTGGGCCTGCTGGCGCTGGGCATCGCCTGGAACCCGATCATGGCGTGGTGCAAGCTGGCGTTCGCGGGCTGAGGCAGGCATCATCCGTTCGCCTTCCGCCGGCGTCGCCATCGCCGGCGAACGTACCGTCGATGAACGCGCCGTTTTGTTTCATTGCCAATCAAGGCTTGCAATGAACCGGCGTATTCAGCATAATTCCGCTTCTGCTGCGGGGTGGAGCAGTCTGGCAGCTCGTCGGGCTCATAACCCGAAGGTCGCAGGTTCAAATCCTGCCCCCGCTACCAAGTTTTCAAGTTCGGGAAGCCTCGTCATCCGAGGCTTCCCACCCTGAAGGCTCGGGCAAAGGAAGACGCATGTTCCCGTCTTCCAACCGAAATCCAGCGTATCGGACAAGGGGCCCAGCGGGCCCCTTGTCGTTTCCGCAATCTGAACACCTGGCACAGGACAACCGTGAGCGAAAAGGCCAACCAAATCGCCCTTCTGCTTGCCCCCACCGTGCAGGCCCTCGGCCTGGAACTGCTGGGGGCGGAATACCTGCCGGCTCCCGGCAGCGCCACGCTGCGCCTGTACATCGACGTGCGCGAAGACGAGCGCGAAAGCCGCTCCGTCAACATCGACGACTGCGAGGCGGTGAGCCGCGAAGTGTCGGCCCAACTGGACGTGGAAGACCCGATCACCGGCAACTACACGCTGGAGGTGTCCTCGCCCGGCGTGGACCGGCCGCTGTTCAGCCTGGACCACTACGCGCGCTTCGTCGGCGAGTCGGCCAAGGTGGTGCTGAAGCTGCCGCAGGACGGCCGCCGCCGTCTGCAGGGCGGGATCGCCCGGATCGACGGCGAGAACGTGGTCTTCACCGTCGACGATGCCGAACTGGCGGTCTCGTTCGATAATATCGACAAGGGACGGCTGGTCCCCGACTGGGCCGCGCTGGGCCTGGCGCCCGAAAAGCCCGGGGCCGGCGCGGGCCGCAAGCCCAAGGCCGGCGCCAAACCGGATTCCAGGCCCGGTGCCGCCAAGCGCGCGCCGGCCAAGAAAAGCAAGAGCAAACCCAACCAACCGGCGGCCGACAAGCCGCGCGCGGAGTGATCAATGAGTAAGGAATTGTTGCTGGTGGTGGATGCGGTCGCCAACGAGAAGGGCGTGCCGCGTGAAGTGATCTTCGATGCCATCGAGGCCGCACTGGCGTCCGCCGCCAAGAAGCGCTACATGGACCAGGACGTGCAGGTGCGCGTCACCATCGACCACAAGGACGGCAGCTACGAGACGTTCCGCCGCTGGGAAGTGGTGGCCGACGACGTGGTGATGGAATCGCCCGACCGCCAGATCCGCCTGATGGACGCGGTGGACGAAAGCGACGGCGCCGAAGTGGGCGACTGGATCGAGGAGAAGATCGAGAACCCCGACTTCGGCCGCATCGCCGCGCAGGCCGCCAAGCAGGTCATCGTGCAGCGCGTGCGCGAGGCCGAGCGCGCGCAGGTGGTCGATGCGTGGAAGGACCGCGTGGGCGAGCTGGTCACCGGCGTGGTCAAGCGCGCCGAGCGCGGCAACATCTACGTGGACCTGGGCGGCAACGCCGAGGCGTTCATCCCGAAGGACAAGGGCATCCCGCGCGACGTGCTGCGCGCCGGCGACCGCGTGCGCGGCTACCTGTTCGACGTGCGCTACGAGCCGCGCGGCCCGCAGCTGTTCATCAGCCGCGCCGCCCCGGAGTTCATGATCGAGCTGTTCAAGCTGGAAGTGCCGGAAGTGGGCCAGGGCCTGGTCGAGATCAAGGCCTGCGCGCGCGATCCGGGCGACCGCGCCAAGATCGCCGTGCTGGCGCACGACACCCGCACCGATCCGATCGGCGCCTGCATCGGCATGCGCGGCTCGCGCGTGCAGGCGGTGTCCAACGAACTCAACGGCGAGCGCGTGGACATCGTGCTGTGGAACGACAACCCGGCCACCTTCGTCATCAACGCGATGGCGCCGGCGGAAGTGCAGTCGATCATCGTCGACGAGGAAAAGCATTCGATGGACCTGGCCGTGGCGGAAGACCGCCTGGCCCAGGCGATCGGCAAAGGCGGCCAGAACGTGCGCCTGGCCAGTCGCCTGACCGGTTGGCAGCTCAACGTGATGACCCAGGACCAGGTCGCCGCCAAGTCCGAGGCCGAACAGGCCGTCGCCCGCCAGCTGTTCATGGACAAGCTGGAAGTGGACGAGGAAATCGCCGCCATCCTGGTCAGCGAAGGCTTCAGCACGGTCGAGGAAATCGCCTACGTGCCGGTCGGCGAACTGCTGGCGGTGGAAGGCTTCGACGAGGACATCGTCGAGGAGCTGCGCTCGCGCGCCCGCGACGCGCTGCTGAACGAAGCGCTGGCCGAAGAAGAGGGCCTGGAAGAGAACCACCCGGCCGACGACCTGCTGGCGCTGGAGGGCATGGACGAGGAAACCGCGTTCGCGCTGGCCTCGCACGGCGTCCGTACCAGCGAGGACCTGTCCGACCTGGCCGCCGACGAAGTGGTGGAATTCGGCATCGAGGGGCTGGACGAGGGTCGCGCCGCGGCGCTGATCCTGGCCGCCCGCGCCGAGGAGATCGCTCGTTTGGAGCGTGGCGCATGAGCGCCGCGCTGGCCCGGCTGGAACGCGGCGCATGAGCCGCCAATGAACGCCGCCCTGGTACCCGCAGGGCGTAGAATCCGCGTTCCCTCCGCCGATGGAGGGGCGCAACACAGAACCTAGGATCCGAATGTCGCAGCAAACCACCATCCGCAAGCTCGCCGAACTGGTCAATACGCCGGTCGAGAAACTCCTGGAGCAGCTGGCCGAGGCCGGCATGAGCTTCAGCGGTCCCGACCAGGTCGTGACCAGCATGGAAAAAGTGAAGCTGCTGGGCTTCCTGAAGCGCTCGCACGGCAAGGCCGACACCGCCACGGATGACGTTGCGCCCAAGAAGATCACCCTGGCCCGCCGCAAGGTGCAGGAAGTGACCGTGGCCGCCGGCCGCACCAAGACCACGGTCAACGTGGAAGTGCGCCAGAAGCGCACCTACGTCAAGCCGACCGACGCCGAGTCGGTCAGCACCAACTGGCAGAACGAAGCCGACCCCGAGCGCGCCGAGATCCTGCGCAAGCTGGAGGAGTCGCGCCAGCGCAACCTGGACGAACAGAAGCGCCTGGCGCAGGAAGACGCCCGCCGCGCCGAGGAACTGGAGCGCCGCCGCCAGGAAGAGGCCGCCGTCCGCGCCGAGGCCGAAGCCGCCCGCCTGCAGGCCGAAGCCGAGGCCGCCGCCCTGGCCGCCGGCGCCGCTCCCGTCGATGCCGACGAGACGCCGCGCCCGGCCAAGCCCGCTCCCGGCCACCACGTGCCCAAGCCGCCGGTCCGCAAGGACCCGCCGCGCGTGGACGACCGCAATGCCGCCGCCAACAAGCACAAGACCCGCGGTTCGCACGCGATGGTCGCCGGCGTCGAGGACGACGACAGCACCAGCCGCTTCGCCGGCCAGCTGCACCTGTCCGCCGCCGACCGCGCCCGCCGCGGCGCCTCGCGCGGCAAGCCCAAGCCCAAGCGCCACCTGGAGCAGAGCCGCGGCGGTGGTGGCGCCCATGGCTTCGAGCGCCCGACCGCACCGGTGGTGCGCGAAGTGGCGATCGGCGAGACCATCACCGTGGCCGACCTGGCGCAGAAGCTCGCGCTGAAGGGCGGCGACGTGGTCAAGGCGCTGTTCAAGATGGGCGTGATGGCCACCATCACCCAGACCATCGACCACGACACCGCCGCGCTGATCACCGAAGAGCTGGGCCACAAGCCCGTGCGCGCCGACGCCGACGACGTGGAAAGCGAACTGCTGGCGCACACCGAGGAAGTGCAGGGCGACAAGGTCGCGCGTCCGCCGGTGGTCACCATCATGGGCCACGTCGACCACGGCAAGACCTCGCTGCTGGACTACATCCGCCGCACCAAGATCGCCAGCGGCGAAGCCGGCGGCATCACCCAGCACATCGGCGCCTACCACGTGGAAACGCCGAAGGGCGTCATCAGCTTCCTGGACACCCCGGGCCACGCCGCGTTCACCGCGATGCGCGCCCGCGGCGCCAGGCTGACCGACATCGTGGTGCTGGTGGTCGCGGCCGACGACGGCGTCATGCCGCAGACCCGCGAAGCCATCCAGCACGCCAGGGCGGCCAAGGTGCCGCTGATCGTGGCGGTCAACAAGATCGACAAGTCCGACGCCGACCCGCTGCGCGTGAAGAACGAGCTGCTGGCCGAGGAAGTGGTGGCCGAGGACTTCGGCGGCGACACCCAGATGGTGGAAATCTCCGCCAAGACGGGCCAGGGCGTCGACGACCTGCTGGACGCCATCTCCATCCAGGCCGAAGTGCTGGAACTGAAGGCCGTGGAAGACGGCCGCGCCACCGGCGTGGTCATCGAATCCTCGCTGGACAAGGGCCGCGGCCCGGTCGCCACCGTGCTGGTGCAGCAGGGCACCCTGAAGAAGGGCGACTACCTGGTCTGCGGCGTGCAGTACGGCCGCGTGCGCGCGCTGTTCGACGAGACCGGCAACCAGCCGCCGTCGGCCGGCCCGTCCATCCCGGTGCAGGTGCTGGGCCTGTCGGGCGTGCCCGAGGCCGGCGACGATTTCGTCGTGGTCGAGGACGAGCGCCTGGCCAAGGACGTCGCCCAGCAGCGCGACGCCAAGCGCCGCGAATCGCGCCTGGTGCAGTCCGCCGGCAGCCGTATGGAAGACATCATGGCGCAGCTGGGCAAGGGCGAAGGCCAGCTCAGCCTCAACCTGATCGTCAAGGCCGACGTGCAGGGTTCGGTGGAAGCGCTGCGCCATTCGCTGACCGCGCTGTCCAACGACGCCATCCGCATCAACATCATCAACTCCGGCGTGGGCGGCATCACCGAGTCCGACGCCAATTCGGCGGTCACCTCCAAGGCCACCGTCATCGGCTTCAACGTGCGCGCCGACGCGTCCGCGCGCCGCATCATCGAGGCCAACGGCGTGGACCTGCGCTACTTCTCGATCATCTACGACGTGATCGACCAGGTGAAGCAGGTGGCGTCCGGCCTGCTGGGCGTGGAGATCCGCGAAGAGATCATCGGCATCGCCGAGGTCCGCGACGTCTTCCGCAGCTCCAAGTTCGGCGCCGTGGCCGGCTGCATGGTGGTGGAGGGCGTGGTCAAGCGGAACAAGCCGATCCGCGTGCTGCGCGACAGCACCGTGGTCTTCGAGGGCGAACTGGAATCGCTGCGCCGCTTCAAGGAGAACGTGGACGAAGTCCGCAACGGCACCGAATGCGGCATCGGCGTGAAGGCCTACAACGACGTCAAGCCGGGCGACCAGATCGAGTGCTTCGAGCGCATCGAAGTGCAGCGCACGCTTTGAGGCCGGGATTGGTGATTCGGGATTCGGGATTCGTCAAAGCGAGGAACGTTTCCCGGTCGCCATTGCCGCTTTTGCCAATCCCGAATCACCAATCCCGAATCACTTAATCACGTGCCCACCAAATCCTTCCACCGCACCGACCGCGTTTCCGCCCAGCTCCGCCGCGAGCTGGGCACGCTGGTGCACGAGGCCGTGCGCGAGCACGGCCTGCCTTCGGTCAGCGTTTCCGACGTGGAGGTGACCCGCGACCTGGCCCATGCCAAGGTCTTCGTCACCGCGCTGCTGCCCGAGCGTTCCGTCGAGGCCGTCAAGGGCCTGAAGGAACTCGCGTGGGGACTGCGCATGGAGCTGGCCCGTCGCATGAAGCTGCGCCACGTGCCGGAACTGCATTTCCACTACGACGATTCCGTGGACCGCGGCGAGCGCATCGACAACTTGCTGCGCGACCTGCCGCCGCCCAGCGAGCCGGAAGACAACTGATCCCGGAGTGGAGTGGGAGCGGCGTCCCGCCGCGAACTCTTCCCTTGATTTCCCGGGCGAAGCTCGCGGCGGGACGCCGCTCCCACCGCTCCCGCCACTCACTGTGATCGGGTAAGGGTCGAATTCAAGGGAACCATGGCTGGACGCATCCAATTCCGCCGACTCGACGGCATCCTGCTGCTGGACAAGCCGCAGGGCATGAGTTCGAACGCGGCATTGCAGGCCGCGCGCCGGCTGTTCCGGGCGGAGAAGGGCGGGCATACCGGCAGCCTCGACCCGCTGGCCACCGGCCTGCTGCCGCTGTGCTTCGGCGAAGCCACCAAGATCGCCGGGCTGCTGCTGGGCTCGCGCAAGGCCTACGACACCGTGGCCGCGCTGGGCGCCACCACGGATACCGACGACGCCGATGGCGTGGTGCTGGTCGAGCGTGACGTCCCGCCGTTCGACGCCGCCACGCTGCAGGCCGCGCTGGCGCCACTGCACGGCCGCATCCGCCAGCGCGCACCGATCTATTCGGCGCTGAAGCAGGGTGGCGAGCCGTTGTACGCCAAGGCCCGCCGCGGCGAAGCCATCGAGGCGCCGGAGCGCGAGGTCGAGGTGCACGGCATCGAGGTACTGGCCGTGGGACCGCGCCAGGTTTCCCTCAGGGTCGAATGCGGTTCCGGCACCTATGTGCGCAGCCTGGTCCGCGACCTGGGCGAGGCGTTGGGCTGCGGCGCGCACGTGGCCGAGCTGCGGCGGTTGTGGGTGGAGCCGTTCAGGCAGCCGCGCATGTTCACGCTGGAAGCGTTGCAGGCGCTGGCTGAACAGGGTGGCGAAGCGGCGCTGGACGCCTGCCTGCTGCCCATCGAGGACGGCCTGGCCGGATTCCCCCGCATCGACCTGCAGGCCGAGGAAGCCCGCAGGCTGGGCATGGGCCAGCGGCTGCGCGGCCACACCCCCAGCGAAGGCCCCGTGGCCGTGTACGGGCCGGACGGGCGCGTGCTGGGGCTGGCGACGGTCGATGCGGAGGGGCTGCTTTCCCCGCAGCGGCTGTTCGCCTGGGCCATCGCCGGCAGCGCCCGGAACCCCGCCGGTCCGCAATAAAACCTTGTTTCACAAGGCCCCCGCGGCTACACTACGCCGCCGGTTTTGCCCGGCAAATCCCCATCCTTTTCACGGCGAGTCAAGCGGTGCCCCGGCTTACCCCCGGTATCTCCGGCGTTCCTGCTGACCACGCATCACGAGAAAATACATGTCCATCGATACCCAGAAAGTCATTGAAGACAATAAGCGCGGCGCCAACGACACCGGCTCCCCGGAAGTCCAGGTCGCCCTGCTGACCGCCCGCATCGAGCATCTCAGCGGCCACTTCAAGACCCACAAGAAAGATCACCACAGCCGCCGTGGTCTGCTGCAACTGGTCAACCGCCGCCGCAGCCTGCTTGACTACCTCAAGAAGAAAGACAACGAGCGCTACAAGACCCTGATCGAAAAGCTCGGTCTGCGTCGCTGATGCACCCCCCGCCGCGGCGCAGAGATGCGCCGCGGTTCGCATTTCAGGGATCGGAATGCGCATGACCCGCGGGCCGTACCGGGCCCGCCACCCATGAACGACCGGCCGGAGCTTCCGGCCATCCGCGCGCGGCAAGGGCTGCGCCCGGCCAACCCGAACAGGCATATTCCCAAGGAATCAACGTGGCAAAAATCACCAAAACCTTCCAGTACGGCAAGCACCAGGTCACCCTGGAAACCGGCGAGATCGCCCGCCAGGCCGGCGGTGCCGTCATCGTCAAGTTCGATGACACCGTGCTGCTGGTCACCGCCGTGGCGGCGAAGTCGGCCCGCGAGGGGCAGGACTTCTTCCCGCTGACGGTCGACTACCAGGAGAAGTTCTACGCCGGCGGCCGCATCCCCGGCGGCTTCTTCAAGCGCGAAGGTCGCGCGACCGAGAAGGAGACGCTGATCTCCCGCCTGATCGACCGCCCGCTGCGCCCGCTGTTCCCGGAAGAGTTCCGCAACGAAGTGCAGGTCATCGCCACGGTGATGTCGCTGAACCCGGAAATCGACGGCGACATCCCGGCGCTGATCGGCGCCTCCGCCGCCGTCGCCCTGACCGGCGCGCCGTTCAACGGCCCGATCGGCGCCGCCAAGGTCGGCTACATCAACGGCGAGTACGTGCTCAACCCGACCGTCAGCGAGCTGAAGGACTCCAAGCTGGAATTGGTTGTCGCCGGCACATCCAACGCCGTGCTGATGGTGGAATCCGAAGCCGCCGAGCTGTCCGAGGACGTGATGCTGGGCGCGGTGATGTTCGGCCATCGCGAGATGCAGAAGGTCATCAACATCATCAACGAGCTGACCGTCGAAGCCGGCACCAAGAACTGGGACTGGTCGGCCCCGGCCAAGAACGAGGCGCTGATCTCCGCGCTGAAGGAAGCCGTCGGCACCCAGCTGGAAACCGCCTTCCAGGTGCGCGACAAGCTGCAGCGCCGCGACGCCATCGCCGCCATCAAGAAGGACGTGCTGCAGCAACTGGCCGGCCGCGCCGAAGCCGACGGCTGGAGCACCGGCGAACTGTCGAAGGAATTCGGCGAGCTGGAATACCAGACCATGCGCGGTTCCGTGCTGGCCACCAAGGTCCGCATCGACGGCCGTGCGCTGGACACCGTGCGCCCGATCAGCTCCAAGGTCAGCGTGCTGCCGCGTACCCACGGCTCGGCGCTGTTCACCCGCGGCGAAACGCAGGCCATCGTGGTCACCACGCTGGGCACCGCGCGCGACGGCCAGGTGATCGACGCCGTGTCGGGCGAGTACAAGGACAACTTCCTGTTCCATTACAACTTCCCCCCGTACTCGGTGGGCGAAGCCGGCCGCATGATGGGCCCGAAGCGCCGCGAGATCGGCCACGGCCGCCTGGCCAAGCGCGGCGTGCTCGCCGTGATGCCGACGCTGGAGGAATTCCCGTACACCATCCGCGTGGTCTCGGAAATCACCGAGTCCAACGGTTCCTCCTCGATGGCCTCGGTCTGCGGCAGCTCGCTGTCGCTGATGGACGCCGGCGTGCCGATCAAGGCGCCGGTGGCGGGCATCGCGATGGGCCTGGTGAAGGAAGGCGACAACTTCGTCGTGCTGAGCGACATCCTGGGCGATGAAGACCACCTGGGCGACATGGACTTCAAGGTGGCCGGTACCCAGAACGGCGTGTCCGCGCTGCAGATGGACATCAAGATCGAAGGCATCACCGAAGAGATCATGAAGCAGGCGTTGTCGCAGGCCAAGGCCGGCCGCCTGCACATCCTCGGCGAAATGGCCAGCGCGCTGACCGCGCCGCGCCAGGAGCTGAGCGAGTTCGCCCCGCGCCTGCTGACCATCAAGATCCACCCCGACAAGATCCGCGAAGTGATCGGCAAGGGCGGCGCCACCATCCAGGGCATCACCAAGGAAACCGGCACGCAGATCGACATCCAGGACGACGGCACCATCGTCATCGCCTCGGTGAACGCCGCCGCCGCCCAGGCCGCCAAGGCGCGCATCGAGCAGATCACCAGCGACGTGGAGCCGGGCCGCATCTACGAAGGCAAGGTCGCCAAGATCATGGACTTCGGCGCGTTCGTCACCATCCTGCCGGGCAAGGACGGCCTGGTGCACGTCTCGCAGATCTCCAGCGAGCGCGTGGAGAAAGTCAGCGACAAGCTGAAGGAAGGCGACGTGGTCAAGGTCAAGGTGCTGGAAGTCGACAAGCAGGGCCGCATCCGCCTGTCGATCAAGGCCGTGGAAGAAGGCGAGGGCGTGCCGGCCGAGTAAGCCGCCGCATAGTCACATTCGCGTGTCACAAAAAAGCGGGCTTCGGCCCGCTTTTTGTTTGGGTGTTTCCCGACGGCATAGGCTGGAGGCGAAGCGATGCGGCCCATGCCGTCGGGTCGAGGAATCTCTAGTGTAGGAGCGGCGTGAGCCGAGGCCGTGATCGTCAAACGCTATGGCGGCAATGAGTTTCCTGCGGCGCCGCCGTTGTTGGTCGTGGCGGCAATGTGATTTCACATTAGTGCATTTACCTGGCATGTGATCTTCCCAATGCCACACTTCGGCGATATGGTTCGATCCATAGGGTCCTGCCGCAGGCGGAGGCGGCAGGGGCAGGGAATCAAGGAATTCGGCCCGTAGCGGTCGAAAGGGAAGGAGTACGACATGCAGGGAATGATGCTTGGGGTGTGGCGCCTGGGAGCAATGGCGGCGCTGATGCTGGTCCCGATGCTTGCTTTGTGTGTGTGGTGGCAGCGTTTCTGGCGCCGCCGGGAAATGCCTCTGGCATTCTCTGCCCGAGGGTCGCATTTCCAGCCTTTCGATGGGCGCGATGAATCCGGTTGCAATGTGCGGAAGGCGACGGGGGTGAACCCGGCACTCCGGACAGGCGGCTGCTTGCTGGCGATGGCGTTGTGCGGGCAGGCGCACGCCCAGAGTGATTCTTCACTAACGCCGCACTTGGAACACGAGAAACGGCTGCGGGCCGCCGAGCAAGTGGGACCGCTGAAGTCCGACTTGTTCGGCGACAGTGTCAGTCTCTACAACGGCGCGAGCGAGTTCGCGGTCACGGACATCGATCTGCCCGGCAACAACAGCTTGCCGGTGCAGCTCCGCCGGCGATTCAAGGTGGAGTCGTTCAAGGAGGTCGAGCCACTGGGGGGCTTCGGCAACTGGGACATCGATGTTCCCTACCTGCACGGCACCTTCGATGCAGCCTACAAGTGGAATACGTCTTCAAGCGGATCCACGGCGCGCTGTTCAAGCCTCTGGTATCCCCGCACGTCGACTCCCTTCGAGATCACCGACATCTGGGCCGGCAATCACATGCATCTCCCGGAGGGGGGCGGTGGCGAACTGCTCTATCTGCCGCCCTCAGGCGGTGCCGTGCCGTCCGATGGTGCGACCTATTTGTGGGGGACCAGCAGCTTGCACCGGCTCACCTGCAAGCCCTCCACGGCCAACGGTTATCCGGGCGAAGGATTCATCGCGATCGATACGTCCGGCAACCGCTACTTCTTCGATGTCGGCATCGAGCGTAGCGGTGGATTCATGAAGGACTCATCCGGCGTCGGGCGTGGCCGGACCAAGGTCTACCTGATGGCCAGCCGTGTTGAGGACCGGCACGGCAACTGGGTCGCCTACCAGTACACCGGCGATCGACTGACGGGAATTTCATCCAGCGACGGCCGGGCCATTACCCTGACCTACAGCGGCAACCGGATCGTCAAGGCAACGGCGCACGGACGGGAATGGAACTATGCATATACCAGCGATCTCAGCGCGCTGGGCATGCGGCGGGTGCCCTTGCTGTCGCAGGTCACCCTGCCGGACAGTTCGAAGTGGGGGTATCAGTACGGACTTGCGAACTCGGGACAGGGTGGACTGAATCCCTTCTACGAGCGATGGGATGGGGCATCGCATCTGTGCGAACCACCTCCCTTCCATGCGAACAGCTTCAGTCTGGAAGTGACGCATCCGGCCGGTGCGAAGGGGGTCTTCGATTTCCAGTACACGCGGCAGTACCGAAGCGGCACGCCCGCCAACGCCTGTAACCGTCGGGGAGATGGCAACTATGTATTGGGCATTCCTGATCATTTTGACCTGTATGCGCTGATCCGCAAGACCATCACAGGCCCGGGTTTGCCATCGTTGCAGTGGCAATACGGCTATTCAAGTGTAGGCGGCCGCACCACGCAGCCGGTGCCATGCATGGGTTGTCCAGGCGAGAAACCAGTCGTGGTGACCCAGCCGGACGGCAGCCGTCACGAGCACGTTTTCGGCAACCGCTATCGCGACAACAGTGGGCGGTTGCTGCGTACGAACATCAAAAGTGCTTCCGGTGTCCTGTTGCGCTCCGAAATCAATACCTACGTGACCGATGCCGAAGCGGCAAGCGCGCCTTTCCCCGACATGTATGGTTCATCGTTCTCTACAGACGATGGCGCAACGACCAAGATTCGCCCGGTCAAACACGTCGCGATCGTACAGCAGGACGTGACGTTCTCGAGGTCTGTCAACAGCTTCGACGCTTTTGCGAGGCCGTCGAGCGCAACGAAATCCAGCGTGCTGCCCGGCAATCCGAGCCGCACGGAAGTCACCGCCTACCACGATATTTTGTCGAAGTGGGTGTTGGGACAGCAATCGAAATTGACCGTCAACGGCATTGTGGCTTCGGAGACTGCTTACAATGCCAACGCGCTGCCTACGGTACAGAAGTCTTTCGGCAGGACGGTGCAGACGCTGACTTGGAATGCCGATGGTACCGTGGCCACGGTCAAGGACGGCAACAACAACACGATCATGCTATCCAGCTGGAAGCGGGGCATCCCGCAGAGCATCAAGTACCCCGGAACGCCGGAGGCCTCCTCCGGTGCAATGAAGACAGCCGCCGTCAACGACCACGGCTGGATCACCTCGGTGACCGACGAGAACGGCTTCACCACCGTCTACGGCTACGACGCCATGGGCCGGTTGATCCTGATCGATTACCCGAACAGCGACACCGTGGACTGGTTCAACACCACGCTGGTCTTCGAGCCGGTGGCCAGCACTGAGTACGGCATCGGGGCCGGCCACTGGCGACAGACGATCAGCACCGGCAACGCACGCAAGGTGAGCTACTTCGACGCCCTGTGGCGGCCGCTGGTGGTGCGCGAGTACGACACTGCGAACGTGGCCGGGACCCAGCGCTTCACCCGGTTCACCTACGACCACGAGGGCCGGACGACGTTCGCCTCATATCCGGGCACGAGCGATGCGCTGACCAGCGGCATGTGGACCTACTACGACGCGTTGGGCCGCCCGGTCCAGACCACCCAGGACTCGGAACTGGGCTCACTGACGACGACGACCGAGTACCTGCCCGGCCTCCAGACGCGCGTGACACCGCCGCGGGGCACCGCCTCGCGCACGACCACCAGCTACTTGGCCTGGGACGAGCCCACGACGGACTTCCCGATCGCCATCGCGCACCCGGCCGGGGCCTTCACCGACATCGCCCGCGACGTGTTCGGCAAGCCCACCGCGATCACCCGCCGCAACAGCGGCGGCACGATCACGCTGAACCGCAGCTACGTCTACGACGGGTACCAGCAGCTGTGCAAGTCGGTCGAACCCGAGACCGGCGCCACGATCATGGACTACGACGGCGCGGGCAACCTACTGTGGAGCAAGTCCGGCGCGACGCAGACCGGCACGGGCAGCTGCAACACGGGGGACATCCCCGTGGCCCAGCGCACCACCCGGACCTACGACGGGCGCAACCGGCTGACGACACTGAACTTCCCCGACGGCCGGGGCAACCAGAGCTGGACCTACACCAAGGACGGCCTGCCGAACACGATCTCGACCAACAACAGCAATGGCGGCGATGTCGTCACCAACAGCTACGGCTACAACAAGCGTCGGCTGCTGGAGGCCGAGACCTTCGGGGTCAACGGCCAGCTGTGGAATTTGGCCTACGGCTACACCCGCAACGGCCATCTGGGCAGCCACACCTCTCCCGGGCTGGCGGTGGACTATGCCCCCGACGCCCTGGGCCAGCCGACCCGGGCCGGCACCTATGCCACCGCGGTGGGCTACTTCCCCAACGGCGGCATGAAGCAGTTCATCTACGGCAACGGGATCAAGCACACCCTGACCCAGAACCCGCGCGGCCTGCCGGACACCAGCTGCGACTTCGCCGGCAGCAGCTGTGGCGCCGGCGCGGTGCTCAACGACGGCTACGACTACGACGGCCACGGCAACGTCATGGGGATCAGCGACGGGCGCACCAATCACCGCGGCGATCGCACCATGACCTACGACGCGCTGGACCGGTTGACAAAGACCGTGTCGCCGATGTTCGGCACGGCCGACTACGGCTACAACGTGCTGGACAACCTGATCACGGTGAAGGTGACCGGGGGCAGCCACGCCCGCGACCACACCTACGTGTACGATGCCGAGAACCGGCTGGGCAACATCAAGAACACGGTGGGCGGGGCCACGGTGGTGGGGCTGGGCTACGATGTGCAGGGCAACCTGGCCAACCGCAACGGCGTGGTCCACATCTTCGACCAGGGCAACCGGCTGCGCGAGGTGACGGGGGTGGAGCAGTACCGCTACGACGGCCACGGCCGCCGGGTGCTGGCGGTGCGCAATGGCCAGAACCTGTACTCGGTCTACGGGCAGGATGGCACGCTGCGGTTCCAGCGCGACGAGCGCACCGGCAAGACGATCGACTACGTGCACCTCAACGGCAGCCTGGTAGCGCAGGTGGAGAACGCGATCGCGCTATCGACGCCAACCCTGACCACGCCGGGTTCGAGCATGACCGGCAGCTACACGGTGAGCTGGACGACGGCGCCGGTGGCGACGAAGTACCAGCTGCAGGAGCGGTTGAACAGCGGCAGCTGGAGCACGATCCACGATGCGGCCGGGACCAGCAAGGCGCTCAGCGGCAAGGCGGCGGGGGTGTGGGGCTACCAGGTGCGGGCGTGCAGCGCGACGGCGTGCGGCAGCTGGAGCGTGGAGAAGACGGTGACGGTGCAGTTGCCGCCGACCGGCGTGCCGACCCTGACGGTGCCGGAGACGGCGCTCAACGGCGGCTTCATGGCGGCTTGGACCAGCGTATCCGCGGCGACGCACTATCAGTTGCAGGAACGCCAGGGCAGCGGCAACTGGAGTTCTTACCCGGACGCCTCCGCGACGACCCACTCCATCAGCGGCAAGGCCGCCGGCAACTGGAGCTACCAGGTGCGGGCCTGCAACGCCGCCGGCTGTGGCGGCTGGTCGACGATCAAGACCGTCAACGTGCTCTATCCGCCGACGGTCGTGCCGACGCTGACGGTGCCGGCGACGAGCAGCACCGGCAACTACAGTGCGAGCTGGACCAGCGTGGCCACGGCCAACCGGTACGAGTTGCAGGAGCAACTGAACAGCGGTAGCTGGGCATTGATCCACAACGCGGCGGCGACCAGCAAGGCGATCAGTGGCAAGGCCACGGGCAGTTGGGGCTACCGGGTGCGGGCGTGCAACGACGCCGGATGCGGCGCGTATTCCGCGATGAAAACCGTGGCGGTGACCCTGCCGCCGACGGGCGTGCCGACCCTGACGGTGCCGGCAACGAACAGCACCGGCAGCTACAGTGCGAGCTGGACCGCGGTGGCCGCGGCGACGCGCTATGAACTGCAGGAGCGCTCAAGCGGCGGCAGTTGGAGCCTGATTCATGAAGGGTCCGCCACCAGCAAAGCGGTGTCGGGCAAGGCGGTAGGCATTTACGAGTACCAGGTTCGCGGCTGCAATGCGGGAGGCTGTGCAGGGTACTCGGCGGTGAAGACGATCGAGGTGGCGGTGGCACCGACTGGAGTACCCACCCTTACCGCACCGTCGAGCAGTGTGAATGGCAATTACACGGTGAGCTGGACCAGCGTGCCCACGGCCACACGTTATGAACTGCAGCGGCAGGTCAACGGCGGCGGCTGGGCACTCGTTGTCAATAAAAGCGCGACCAATCAAACATTCGCGGACATACCCGACGGCACCTACGGTTACAGGGTGCGGGCTTGCAACTTCGCTGGATGCGCGGGGTACTCGGCACCGAAGACGGTGATTGTGCAGAGGCCGGTTCCCGTCCCCGGCATGCCGACCGGGATCAACATGCAGCAGATGGGTGGGCAGAGGTGCCGGATCACGTGGAATGCGGTGGCGGGGGCGACGCACTACCAGGTGTCGCTGGACGGGACAATCGAGACGGCGCCAGGGCCGATGTACATCTGGGACGGGCTATGCCCGACCTCGCTGCGGGTAGCGGCGTGCAATGCCTACGGGTGTTCTGGATGGGGGTCGTGATCATGGTGCCGGCACGAGGGGCGGGATTGGGAAGGGGGGCCGGAATGGGTCGCCTGACAAAGCTGCTGGTGGCGCGGTGGTTGCTGGTCGTACTTGCTGCGGTCATGCCTGCAGTTGCAGGTGCGCAGACGACGGTGAAGTACGTGCACACCGATGCGCTGGGAAGCGTGGTGGCGATGACCGACGCCATCGGCGCAGTGGTGGAAACGACACGGGAGTACGAGCCATACGGGTTGCAGCTGACGCCGGCGGTGCAGGATGGGCCGGGGTATACGGGTCACGTGCAGGACGCGGCCACGGGGCTGACGTACATGCAGCAGCGCTATATGGACCCACAGATCGGGCTATTCCTCAGTGTTGATCCGGTGACGGCCTACTCAAACCCGGTCGGGCAGTTCCATCGCTACAGGTACGCGGCGAACAATCCTTATAGATTCGTCGATCCAGATGGACGGTCGGATGTACAGTACAACTACAAGTATGATTATTTTTACAAGGGGACCAGTCGTTTTGACATTCCGGGCATGACTACCGTAACGGGCCATTCGTGGGCGACTGGGTTTCAAGACAATAGAGACCAGCCAAGCCATGGGCCACCAGTAAGTTATGACTCTCTCAAGGCCGACATAGCACGGTCCCGATCGGAGACTGGGGACAGTGGTTACATTTACCTCGGTGGATGTAACCTCGGCTTGGGGAATGTTCCAGCAAAGCTTGCTCAAGATTTCGACACGAAGGTGATATCGGCAACCGGCTACGTGAAGATGAGTGAGTCCAAGAATGGAGATCTGACATTCACCGCAAATAGTCGTGCCGATGGCAAAGGTCAGGCTCGCTGGTTCCAGATGACCGATTCTTCTGGAAAGAACTCTGGTCGGATTGGTTCCATCAGCATGCGATCGGATGGTAAAGTGACTTTTAAGGCGGCCGAAGCCTCAGTCGGGTCGCGCATAAAAGACTCAGTTACCGTAGATCCGAGGAGGCAGCGATGAAAGATCGATGTGGCCACTGTCTTCTCGTTAGTGTCATTGCATTGCAATGTGTCCTGATTGTCAGCTGCAGTCAGCAGGTAGATTCACCGAAAGCCGGGCTGGTAGTTAAGCTGGACATAGATGAGCAGAAGGTCGATCTAATTGATCGGTATTTGGATATAGATAGGCTCGCGCTCGTTGGAGTTGATGATGCTGATATATCCATTGCGTTGAACGGTGATGGTCCGACTGCAGTAGCGATTGGCGATGAGTTTGCAAATGCGAATCGACTGACCGAAGCGCGTTTCTGGTATCGCATAGCAGCTGAGAACGGCGATGCGATCGGCATGACGCATATGGCAATTGCCACTCGAGACCTTGACTGTCGCAGGGCAAATTACTGGCTTGAGAGGGCGCTCCAAGTGGGGGGGCTCGGCAAGGCCAGCGAGAAGTCTAATCGCGAGTCGCTCGCTAACTACAAAGCGAGCTGTAAGTAATCTTACTAAGTGATCTCAAGAGCCCGGCTATGACAGCGAGGGGCTAAAGGGGACGGAGGCTGAGGTTTCCCCACGTTTTCATGCTGAGAACGCCATGTTCTGACTGGCTTCTGGCGAGAGCCGGTGTAGCGCATCCAGCATGGCTTGCACGGGATGTACAAGTTGGGTAAATACCCGACACCTGAGTCTCGGTGATCGGTGTCAAGCAGCGAGTGTGTCAGGGTCGGCTTGGGCTGTTTCCTCTGATTCAGAAACGCAGGCGCAGCGAGAGCGTCCAGGTGCGCGGCGAACCGATGAAGTACCGGTCCAGCGTGTAGATGCCCGTACCGGACAGGAGTCCGAATTCCGGCTGGGTCGCGGTGGCGCCGCTTACCGAGCCGAGGTAGTCCTTGTCGAACAGGTTGTCGACATTCAGCACGATGTCCGTTTCGGGCCATCCTTCGCGGCGTATCGCATAGCGCGCTCCCAAGCCGACCACGACGTGGCTGTCCAGGTTCTCGATGGCCACTTCCTCGAAGGTGGTCGGGTGGATGATATGGCCGCCGACACGCTTGCCCACGTAGCTGGCGTTCAGATCGAAGCGCAGGTGCTCGCCCGGCTCCCAGCCCAGTTGGGTAAACACGCTGTGCCGGGGGATATCCCGGACCCGCGCCCCGCCGATGATGCCTATTGCCGCCAGTCGCTTGCGCGCCTCGCTGCCGACCGGCGGATCGTCGTGCTTCGCATCCTGGTAGGCGTACGAGGCATAGAGATCGAGTGCGCCCCAATCCGCGAAGCCGGTCAGTTCGACGCCGCGATTGCGCTGGCCCGCGGTGTTGACCGCCTCCGTGGCCACGTTGCCGCGCACGATCTCGTCCGGTTCGATCTCATCAGCGGTCGCCCTCGGCACGATGCCGACGCCGTTCTTGAGCTTCACCTGGTAGAGCTGGACCGAGAAGGCGTAGTCGTCCTTGGCGTAGCGCAGGCCGAGATCCACATTCTCCGATTCCAGCGCCTTGAGCGTCCCCGGATTGATGATCGCGGTGGATCCCAGGAAGGCGTCTTCCGGGATGCCGGAAAAGTTCTGCGCATAACCGCCGAACAGTTCCAGTCCGTCGGACAGTTCGTATGCGGTCCCCAGCTTCGCGTTCAGGCCCGAAGTCTGGTTGAACCTCAACCGCGACGAATACTCCAGCGGCGACCATGCTTCGTAGCCCACGTCGTAATAGGTCGCGCCCAGGTCCACCTTCAGCCGTTCGTCCAGGAACCGCATCCGGTCCTGGAGATAGAACATGGTCGTATCCAGGTTCGCATGGCGTTCGTACTCGACGTAGTTCAACAGGCCACGGTCGTACGCCACACTGGTGGCCGGGTTCGACAAGGGATGGAAGTTGCGCCTTTCGGAGGATTTGCTGTCTTCGTACCAACCGCCGAGGCGGAAGCTGTGCCCTTGGATGATGTCGTCGAGGACCACTTCCGCCGTCACGCCATAACGGTCGCGGTCGCGCGGCGTGACCCGCATGTCGGCCGGGCCCCCATAGGCATTGCTGTCCCGGAGCGTGGTCAGGCTGGGGCGTATCGCGCCGCCATTGGCGTTGTAGCCGAGCACGGCGCGCGGGTCGCCACCGGACAGGATTCTGGAACGGTCCTGGTAGCGGTACGACTCGCCCTTCAGCGACTGGAAGTAGGGGTTGACCTTCAGGGTGACGTTTTCCCCCAGCAGGAAGTCGCCGTTCACGTAGGCCAGCCAGTCCTTGCGTTCGCCTCCCAGCGCGCCGCCGTAGTCCACGTCGATGGCGGGGATGCCGCTGATGGCGTCCGTCGCCCGGTCCGTATTCGGATTGTTCTCGAACTCGCCCTTGGTGACGATGTTGTAGTCGTTGTCCCGCTGGTCGTTGTAGGACACGCGCGCGCTGATCCGGGAGCCGCTGTAGAACGTCTTGAGGACCTTCAGTTCGAAATGATCCCGCTCGGACGAGCGGCTGTCGGGGCCGGCCCAGTTGTCGCTCTCCTGCCTGGACGCGGTCAGATAGGCGGACCAGCCGCTCTGGCTTTCCCCGGTGTCCAGCCGAGCGAAGGCGCGGCGGAAACCGTACTGGCCGATGCCGAATTCGGTCGTGCCGCCGAACTCCGTCGCCGGGTCGTCGGTCATGAAGTTGATGAAGCCGCCCAGTGCGAAGCGCGACGGCGCACCGATCTCGCCGGAGCTTTGCGATACCTCGATCCGCGAGATGTTGCTGCTCTCGATGAACCTGGCCGGCGGCGAACCGCCGTTGAAACGGGAGTCGCCGGTGGGGATGCCGTCCAGCGTCAGGCCGATCTGCTCGTCCGTCAGGCCACGCATGTACATCTCGAACGAGAAGCTGCCGCCGCGCGCATCGCCGGTGGAAACCTGCACCCCGGGGACCCTGGCGAGGCTCTGGGAGATATCCGCTCCCATCGGGCGCTGCTCGATCTCCTCCTTGCCGACCTCGAACGCGGCGCGCGCCTGGCCGATACCGAATTTCTGGGCCGTGACCGTGACCTTGTCCAGTTCCTGGACCGATTGTCCGGCATCGGCGCCATCCGGTTCCTGCGCCGCAGCCTGCAGTGACATACCAATGACATAAGGCAGTAACGCCATTTTCATACAAGTGAAACGTTTCATTTAATTTCACCAAAAAAAGGGCGCAGGCCCGACGCGGCAAGTTATACAGTGCCTAAAAACATGCTGTCAACGGGATTTTTGTGAAAATGAAACGATTTTTATTGAATCGATCTTCGGCCGTCGCTTCGTGCGGTAAAACACCTCAGGATCGAACGCATCCAGTGAAACCGGGCATGCGTTGGCGCTTCACCCAAGACTCGAGTCCCGAACGGGCCAATGCCCATGGCATCACCTGGATTCACTTCCGGCGAAGATCGGGATGGAAGGGTTCGAGCGGTCAGGCTCAGGCGGCGGCAGGCCGAGCCACCGAGCGGCGCGAAATGAGCGGGGTATCCAGAATGATGCGGCGGGACGCTCTGGGGTTGCCGTCGATGCGTTGCGCCAACGCCTCGACGGCCTCGCTGGCCATCTGTTCGAGCGGCATCTCGATGGTGGTCAGCGGGGGAGACGAAAAATTCGCCCAGGGAATGTCGTCGAAACCGACGATGGACAAATCATCGGGAACCTTGAGGCCATGCGTCTGCGCATGGCCGAGGATGCCCATGGCGATCACATCAGCTCCGACGAAGACCGCGGTGGCCGCACGGTTGTCGATGGCCGCCGCCACCGCCGGCTCCAGATCCGTGGAAAAGGCATTGGACACCTGGAAAGCGAGTTCTCCATGACGGCCGATCTGGGCGGCGGCGGCCTCGCAACGCTGGCGCATGCTGGCGATGTCGGTCGGGCCGGATACGATGCCGATGCGGCGGTGTCCCGCGGCGAGCAAATGCTCGACCGCGCGCTGGCCGCCCAGCGCATAGTCCGCCTGGATGCATTCAAAGCCGGGAAGCGAACGGTCCAGCACGATGGTCGGCACGTTGCCGATAAGCGGGCCGGCGGTATCGACGTCGCGAATGGGGAACCAGATCAGCCCATCGACGTTTCGGCCGACGAGTTCCTTGAGCGTGTCGCGTTCCAGTTCCTCGGAGCCTTCGGTATCGGTGACGTAGACGCTGAAGCCCCACCGTCGCGCCGTCTGGATCACCGATTGCGCAAGGCTGGGGAAGAAGGGATTGCTCAGGTCCGGGAGTACCAGGCCGATCGCCCTGGTGCGACCGGTTCGCATGGCCCGGGCGTTGAGGTTCTGCCGGTAGCCGATGTCCTCGGCCACGCGCAGGACATGCTGCCGGGTCTGTTCGCCGAGGGAGCCGGTACCGTTGATCGCGTAGGACGCACTGGCCAGGGACACGCTCGCCGCCTTGGCGAGGTCCTTGAGCGTCGGGCGCTTGCTGTGGGTGTCGGTCATGTATCCGTTGGCCGCCGTTCTGCGAGCGGAATTGTCGCGGTAGCGTAACGTTTCATCCGCAGAAGAGGAAACGTGGGTGACCGGCAAGCCTCGTCGCAGGCTGGACACCTCCGCAATGGCTTGCCTGTCCGCAGGTGGGGCCGACATATCGGGGCAAGGAAGAAGACACTTACGCTGGACGCGTAGGAAATTGCCAAAGTGAAACGTTTCATATATATTCCGGCCACACTATCGGACACCCGCGCACCAGGAGCAAGCCGAGCATGGGCAACTGGGAACTGATCCGCGCCTGCATCGGCTTGCTCGCCTTTGTCGGGTTCGCCTGGCTGCTTTCGGAGAGGAAGCGCGGGTTTCCCTATCGGCCAATCCTGGTGGGCCTGTTATGCCAGGTTGTGCTGGGGCTGATTCTGACCCGCATTCCCGCGATCACGCAGGCATTGGGCGTCCTGGCCCATGCGGTGGACGCGGTGCAGGCCAGTGCGGTGGACGGCGCGGCTTTCGTCTTCGGCTATCTAGCAGGCGGCGCGCAGCCCTTCGAGATCTCGCATCCGCATGGCGATCGCATCTTCATCTTTGCGTTCCAGGCTCTGCCGGCGTTGCTGCTGGTCAGTGCCTTGGCCGCGCTGCTGTGGCACTGGAACGTGCTGCGCATCCTCGTGCGGGTTTCGGGCCGGGTGTTCGGCCGTCTGTTCGGGGTCAGCGGCCCCGTGGGGGTTTCCACGTCGGCCTGCATCTTCCTGGGCATGGTCGAGGCGCCGATGTTGGTGCGCCCCCTGGTGCCGCAGATGTCGCGGGGCGACCTGTTCATCCTCATGGTGCACGGCATGTCCGTCATCGCAGGCTCGATGATGATCGTGCTGGCCTCGGTGCTGGCCTCGCGCATGCCCGATGCGTTCTCGCACCTGTTGATCGCGTCGCTGATCAGCACGCCGTTGGCGATCGGCATGGCGCGGGCCATCGTGCCTTCCGACCCGGCGATGGCGGCGCAGCCGCTGGAGCTTCACAACGAATACAAGAGCAGCCTGGACGCCTTGACCAGCGGAACGCTCAAGGCGGTCAGGATGGTCGTGAACATCGCGGCCCTGCTGATCGTGTTCGTGGGCATGGTCGCACTGGTGGACCGGTTCCTGGGCTGGCTGCCGCACACGGGCGCCCCGCTCACGCTGGCGACGCTGTTCGGCTGGCTGTTCTCGCCGATCGCCTGGTTGATGGGTATCCCGTTGCCGGACCTGCAGGAAGCGGGAACGCTGCTGGGGACGAAGATCGCCTTCAACGAGGTCGTTGCCTATGTCCAGCTGGCGGGCATGCCGCAAGGCGCGATGACCGACAAGTCGACGTTGATGATGACCTATGCGCTGTGCAGCTTCGGCAACATCGGCAGCGTCGCGATCCTGATCGGAACGCTGACTTCGCTCGCGCCGGAGAAGGCCGGCGTGGTCGTGCGCCTCGGATTCAAGGCGCTGGCCGCCGCGTTCCTGACCTCGTGCACCACGGCGACCGTCATCGGCATTCTTCATTCCCTCATCTAGCGACAGACCATGCTGCAATTACCCGCATTCATCGCATTCACCGGCGTTGACGATCCAGGCCTGCTGGACGGCATGACGTTGCTATCGACGCGCTACCCGATCGAATGGGGGCTGCTGGTCGACGACGCGCAGACGCATCTGCCGTTGTTTCCGGATGCAGACGCGCGCGCCCGGTTGCTCGCAAGACCGGGGCTGCGCTGGGCTGCGCACGTCTGCGGCGAACAGGCACGCCTGATCGCCAACCATCCGGTCGCCGCGACGGTGGACATCGCCGGCGTCACCCGGGTGCAGGTGAACCACGGCACGACAGGCAGCACGCCGGAGCAGATCGGCAACACGGCATGGTTCGGGCGCCGGCACGGCGTTCGCAGCATGTTGCAGTGCTCCGACGGCTTTCCACGGGACATGCGGGTCGACTGGCTGTTCGACGTTTCCTTCGGAACCGGTGTTGCTCCCGCGAGTTGGCCGCGGATTCCGCAAGACGGACCGTTCTGCGGATATTCGGGCGGCATTGCGCCGGATAACGTCGCGACCGTGCTGGAAAGGATTGCCGCCCCGGAGGGGACGCTGTACTGGATCGACATGGAATCGGGCGTGCGCAGTGGCGGACGGTTCGATCTGGACAAGTGCGAAGCGGTCTGCCGGGCGGTGTATGGATAAGCGCGACGGCAAGGACACCGGCATGAGGTTCATCGTCGATACGGACCCGGGGATCGACGACGCGATGGCGCTGAGGTTCGCTGCCTCCAGCCCGGAACTCGACATCGTTGCGGTCACCACCTGCTTCGGCAATGCGGATGTCGGCACGACCACGCGCAATGCGCTGGCGTTGTGCCGGCGTTTCGGCATCCGGGCGCCGGTGCATGCCGGCGCGGCGAAACCGCTGGCGATGCAGCGCCGGCCCAGCCCCGTCCATGTCCATGGCGTGGATGGACTGGGAGATGCGGGCGGCATCGCCGCATCGCGCGCGGACGTCCCGGCGGGCGAGGGCGCGGCAGAGGCGATCGTGCGGATGGCCCGCACGCATCCGGGCGAGATAAGCATTCTCGCATTGGCGCCATTGACCAACCTCGCGGCGGCACTGGCGATCGACCCAAGTATCGCAGGACTGATCGGGCAAGTCGTCGTGATGGGCGGCGCGTTCGGGCGGCATGGGCGTTCCGGCAACGTGACCCCGGTGGCCGAAGCCAACGTCTGGAACGACCCGCATGCCGCGGATATCGTGTTCGGCGCTTCCTGGCCGATGACCGTGGTCGGTCTGGACGTCACCCTGGACTGCGTCCTGGATGCCGGTATCGCGGAAAGGCTGGCGCGGGAGTTCGGCGGCGATGCCCGCTTCCTGTACGAGATTTCCCGGCGCTACGAGGCCATCTACCGCGAGCAGGATGGGCTCGCCGGCAGTTGCCTGCACGACGTCGCCGCAGTGGCTTATGCGGTCGCCCCGGAACTGTTCGATATCGCTTCGGGCCACATCCGCGCGACGACGGAAGGCGTCGCCATCGGCCAGACGGTATTCAGGCCGGAAGACCGCCGATCCATCGCAGGCCCTTCGGACGAGGCGCCTGTGCAGCGGATCTGCGTCGGCGTCGATGCCGCCAGCGTGGTATCGATGTATTGCGGCCGCATCGTCGACAACACGATGCAGGCATCCGTATCCGGCATGCGGTCATGGGGCATGTGAACGGCATGATGGCGTTGGGGGGACACCAACGCGGATTGCTGGCGGTCATGGCCGCAGCGGCAATCCTGACGGCTTGCAGCCAGACGGCAACGATGCGTTCGCCGGCATCGCCTGCGCTCGCTTTCGAGGTGTTGGGATATACGCAATTGCCTCCGACCCACGAGGTGGAGGGAACGCTCTTCGGCGGCATTTCGGGGATCGACCGCGATCCCCGAACGGGGGACTGGTTCCTGGTCAGCGATGACCGGTCCGAGCATGCGCCGGCCCGATTCCATGTCGGAGACATCGATCTGGATCGCAACGGGATAGCGGAAATCCGGGTTCGCAAGGCGATACCGATCCGGACCCGGGCAGGCGCTCTCTATCCATCACCCGGCAGCGGGGCAGAGGCCATCGACGCCGAAGCCATCCGATTCGATCCGGCATCGGGCGAACTGTGGTGGACGACGGAAGGGGATGCGAGTTCGATGGCCAGCCCGGCGTTGCGCCGGATGGCACCGGATGGCTACTGGCGGGGAGAAGTGTCGCTCACACGGATGCTGGTGCTGAACCCGGCGCTGTCGTCGGGCGCAAGGCCGAATCTGTCGTTTGAGGGATTGGACTGGAGCGCGGATGGCAAGGGACTCTGGCTGGCCATGGAAGCGCCGCTGCTGCAGGACGGGCCCTTGGCCGACACTCGCGAGGGCGCACTGGTGCGTTTCAGCCTGCTTTCGCGCGATGGCGCCCTGCTGATGCAGCGTGCCTACCGGACCGATCCGGTGCCGGAACATCCGCCAGGCCGATTGGCCGACAACGGGGTAAGCGAAATCCTCGATCTGGGGGGCGGGCAACTGCTCGTCATGGAGCGTTCGGGCGTGCAGCGGGAATCCGGCGGGTTCCGGTTCCATGTGCGCCTGTACTGCGCGTCAGTGGACGCTGGTCAGGAGATCTCGCGGGTGCCTACGCTCGCGGGGAGAGCCGTTCGGCCTGCCAGCAAGCGTCTGATGCTGGACCTGGCGCAGTTGCCCGACGTCCCGCAAGCCAACTTCGAAGGCATGGCCTGGGGCCCGGTGCTGGACGATGGCCGTGCGACGTTGCTGCTGGTTTCGGACAACAACTTCGACCCGAACGACGGCACGGTTTTCGTGTTGCTGGCCAGTTCGCGTGCCCGGGACGAGGCGTGGCTGCGGACGCATTGCCCGGGAGAGGACGCGCCATGATCCGCAACGGGTTGCCGATGAGTGCCCAAGGGGCGCATGGGACCGTCAAGCGCGTCGTCCTGAGCGGATTCGCGACGCTGGACTACGTCATGGTCACGCAGGCATCCGGCGACGGCATTTCGGGAACCTGCTCCGGACGCATCGTCGCCGATGGCTGGCCTCGTGCCGGGGGCGCCGCCTTGTATGCGGCCCGCCAGATCGCCGCCGCCGGGCACTTCGCGGCGCCGATCGTAACGGTGGGCACGGATGCACACGGGATCGAGTATCTGCGGCAATGCGAACAGGCGGGTCTCGCCGTCGAGGGCATCGTGCAATACCGCGACGCACGGACTCCGGTCTGCGTGCTGGCGTATCACCGCGATGGAAACCACACCTGCCTGCTCGATCCCGGCGCCGGGGCACAGGCGGCATTGACGGCATCCCAGAAAGGCCTGCTGCACATGGCCGAATTCGTCGTGATCGCCGCCGCCGCTCCAGCGACAACGCAATCGGTGTTGATGGAACTGCACCCGCAGCAGCGCCTGGCCTGGATCGCCAAGCGCGATGGACACAGCTTTCCGGACGGACTGCGCAAGGACTTGGCCCGTCGTGCCGACGTCATCTTCTGCAATCGGGGGGAACGCGACCTGGTCGATGAGTTCCGCACACAGGAATCGGTTGCGCGCCAGACGGTCGTGGAGACACGCGGCGCCGACGGCGCTCTGGTCGAGTGGCCCGGTGGCCGCGAGCTGCTGCCGGCCAGACCGCTCGACGTGCTGGATGCGACGGGTGCCGGGGATACCCTCGCCGGCGCGACGCTGGCGCGTCTTGTTGCTGGCGGAACGGATCCCTTGGACGCAGTCGCCCATGGCATCGGGGCCGCCCATCGGATGTTGCAGGAGCGGACCGCCATCCGGGGCCGGGATCGCACCGCCTCCATCGATGCAAGTGGAGAACGCCCGTGACCGATTCAAGAGAATCCTTGGCGGATTTCGTCGCCAGCCTGCCGAAGGCCGAATTGCACATGCACATCGAGGGCAGCCTCGAGCCGGACATGATGTTTGCGCTTGCCAAACGCAATGGGGTGGAACTTCCTTTCGCCAGCGTCGAACAAGTACGTGCGGCCTACCGCTTTTCCGGACTGCAGGACTTCCTCGATATCTATTACCAAGGCGCGGATGTGCTGAGGACGGAAGAGGATTTCCGCGACCTGGCCGTTGCGTATTTCGACCGCGCCGCGGCCGATGGCGTACGCCATGCGGAGATATTCTTCGATCCGCAGACACACACGGCACGCGGGGTCCCGTTCTCGGTCGCCGTCGAGGGGTTGCTCGCTGGCATCGCCCATGCGCGGCAGCGGCACGGCATGACGTCCAGCCTGATCATGTGTTTCCTCCGCCATCTGGACGAAGATTCCGCCAGTCGTACTTTGGCCGAGGCCGAGCCTTGGCTGGACCGCATCATCGGGGTCGGCCTGGATTCATCGGAGGTCGGACATCCGCCGGGAAAATTCACGCGCGTGTTCTCGCGTGCCGGCCAGATGGGCCTCATGCGGGTAGCGCATGCCGGCGAAGAGGGGCCGCCGGATTACGTACGGGAGGCGCTGGACCTGTTGCAGGTCGACCGGATCGACCACGGGAATCGCGCCATGGAAGACCCCTTGCTGGTTGCGCGGCTTGCACGGGAAGCCATGACGTTGACGGTCTGCCCGCTGTCAAATCTGAAACTGCGCATCGTCGAAGACGTGGCAAGGCATCCCATACCGCACATGCTGCAGCAGGGGCTTCGCGCCACCATCAATTCGGACGATCCCGCCTACTTTGGCGGGTACATCAACGATAACTATCTCGCCGTCGCCCCGCTGCTGGGACGGGACCGCCTGGCGCAGGTCGCACGGAACAGCTTTCTCGGGGCGTTCCTGGACGAGGCGGCACTCGATGAGCACTTGCGGAGGTTGGACAGCTTCCTGGAGGCGACTCCCTGAACCGCCCCGGGATTTCCGGAGACTCGAGCGCGCGGTCGTCGCGGCTGAAGCCGCTCCTGCAGAGGCTTTTGCTCAACGCTCCCGCCGCAGGATCGTCCGGTCCACCGGTCCGCGGCGCTGCCAGTCGGGCACGGCGCGTTGCGGCACTGCAGGGCTTCCACCCGCATCCGGGGCCGTCGTGGATGCCGGGACTTCCAGCGTGGGGATCGAAGGCGCCACCTGCGGTTGCGATTGCGCGGTGATGTCGGTGCCTTGCACGATGCCCAGCGGGGCGTAGCCGGTGTAGCCGGGGAAGATCTGGCTGAGGTTGGGGTTGCCCATGCGGCGGATCAGGATTTCCGAGAACACGCGGCGGTAGTCGGTGGTCACCGGGATGTCGCCGAAGGTGGGCGACAGCACGGTGGGGTCCAGCCCCAGCCACTGGCCATAGAAGCGCCGGCCGTTGACCGCGCCGCCCAGCACCAGCAGCGGATTGCCGTAGCCGTGGTCGGTGCCGCCGTTGGCGTTGGCGCGCACGCGGCGGCCGAACTCCGACTGCACGATCACCGTGGTGCGCGCCATCTGCCCGGTGCCGTTGAGTTCGTTGAAGAACGCGTACAGCGCCGCGGACAGTTCGTTGATCTTGTTCTGGTAGTAGTGGTAACCCGTGCCGGCCGTGCCCTGGCCCTCGTGCGTGTCCCAGCCGCCCAGGTCCAGCGTGGCGTAGCGCAGGCCCAGGTTGAAGCGGATGGTCTGGGCGATGGTCCACAACTGCCGGGAGAAATTGTTGTCCGGCCAACCGGCCGGCAGGTTGGCATAGCCCTGCTGGTTGACCAGGCGCAGCGCGCCATCGGCGCGGCGGCCGGTGCTTTCCACCCCGGTCCGGCCATTCCACAGGTCGGCCAGCGTTTCGTTGACGCCGCGGAAACCGGCCGGCGCGCCGGAACGGAACATCTGCCAGGCGTACGAACCGGCGTTGAGCGCGAAGTCCGACGGGCTGCTCATCGTCAGCGCATCCACCGCGCCCATCAGGCCGGCCGGCTGCGTGCCGCTGACGCCCAGCGCGGGCAGGGAGGCCGCGGGCGTGCTGCCCGCGCGGGTTTCCCAGGCACGCGTCATCCAGCCGGTAGCCGAGCCGTATTTGCCCGGCGTGCCCAGGTCTATGTACAGCTGCGCATCGAAATGGCTGCGCGTCACCGTGGTCGCCATGCCGCACGCATGCACGATGGCCAGCTTGCCGTCGTTCCACAGGTCGCGCAGGCCGGTGGCGGACGGATGCAGGCCGAAGCGGGTGTCGGTGCCGTTGGCCAGCGTCAGCGGCAACGCGCCGTAGGCGCCGCTGGCGGCGATCTGCAGGTTGGGGCGGGCTTCCTCGTAATGCGTGCGGTCCGCGCCGCTGGTCGGCACCACCAGGTTCAGGCCGTCGATGCCGCCGCGCAGGAACAGGTGCACCACGGTGTCGTAGGCGTTGGCGGCGGCGCCGACGTCTTCGGCGAACAGCATGCTGCCGCCGGCGGCGCCGACCACCGCGGCGGCGCTGCAGCCCTTGACGAATTCCCGGCGGGTCAGTCTGAAATCGCTCACGTCGGGCTCCTCAGCGGCTCAGGAATTCGGGGGACATCAGGATCAGCGACACCAGGCTGCGCAGGCGCTGGTGGTTGTAGTGCCGTTTCAGGTCGCCCTGCTGCCATACGTCGTTGTCGAGGATCACGTAGCTGTTGGGGTCGCCGTTCTGCGCCATGAAGCCGACCAGCACCTGCTTGCGCGCCGCGTCCGGCTGGTAGCCCAGGATGCGCGTGCACCAGAACGTCACCAGGTTGTTGGCCGTCCAGTTGGCGACCGGCACGCCGCTGCGGGTGATGTCCAGGATCGGGCTGAGCGGGACCGTGCCGTCCGTGGTGTCGGTCAGCCAGTTGAGCAGCTTCCAGGTCATCGCGAACGAGTTGGAACCCGACCACGCCAGGCCGGTGTCGGGGTAGCCGTTCGGCGCCGGCCAGTTGTACGGCGTGTGGCCGGTGAAGCCGTAGCGCCACATGAACTCGTCGCTCTTGGCGTGGCCCAGCCGCAGCGTCCAGTCGTGGCCCAGCACGCGCATCGCGGCGACGGTGGCCTCGAACGGGCGGCGGTTCTTCTGGCCCCAGCTGTTGTAAAGATCGTCCGAGTTGAGGATGTGCCGCAGGGTCACCTCGATCTGGTTGGGCTGCTGCCAGTTGGCACGGAAGATCGCTGCCGCGCTGTCGACCAGCCGTTGGTTGGGCGTATCGCTGATGAAGCGGCGGATCAGCTTCCTGCAGATGAACTTGGCCACGCGCGGGTGGCTGGCCAGGCGGTCCAGCACGTCGCGGCCGTCCTTCATCGCCGGCTGTTCCGGATAGAACAGCTTGCCCAGCAGGAACTTCGGCCCGGCGTCGTGCCAGGACTGGCGGTAGACGAAGGTGCCGTCGTTCTCGGTGGGGAACTGCCAGTGGCCGACCTTCGCCGACCAGCCCGTGAAGGCGGCCGAGGTCTCGTACACGTCGATATCGGTGTAGCCGATGGGATAGCTGGGATCCTCGGGGCAGGGCGGCACCTGGAAAGGATCCATGAAGCCCAGGTAGTTCTCCGCGCCCAGCGTGTGCAGTTCCAGCAGTTCGCGGGCGAAGTTCTCGTTGGGGCCGGAGCGCGAGTTGTTGAGGTTGTCCAGGTAGTAGAGCATCGCCGTGCTCTTGGCCACCTCCTCCAGCATGGTGCGGAAATTGCCCTTGGCGTGGGCGCGGATCACGTCGCGGTCGTAGTGCACGAACACCGGGCCGACGCTGAAGTCGTTGCCCAGCACGTTGAAGTGGTCGTGCCAGAAATTGACCAGCACCTCGCGCAGCTGCCGGCGCGAGTACACCGCGCGCACGTACGCGGCGCGTTGCACCTCGTTGGCCGGACGGATGCGGATGCTGTATTCCGGGTCCGGCACCACGTGGTCGGCCCACAGCTGCGGCAGCGACTTGCCCAGGGTGGTGTAGCCGGCGGCGCTCAGGCGGCTTTCCACGGCGGCATCGCTGATGTTGTTCCAGTCCAGCTGCCAGTCCACGTAGTTGGCCAGGCGCTGCTTGTCGGTGCCGCCCAGCGCGTTGAACTCGGCGATGGTGGTGGGCGTGGCGCCGTAGCTGAGGTGGTTGAGTATCTGCACTGCGAACGGCGGCTTGGCCAGCGTCAGCAGGCGCGGGTTGGATTGCCCCATCATCACGCGGCCAGCGGCGGCCACGGCCGTTTCCTCGGGCGCCGGGGCGGGCGTGGTGTCCTTGGGGCTGGGGCGCTCGCCGCCTTTCCAGCCGTACAGCCGGTTGAGCCGTGCGCGCACCTGCGCGGGCAGGTCCGGCGCGGCGGCCGTGGGCTTGGTAGGCGTGCCATCGGCCGTGCCGATGCCGTCGCTGCGTTGGACCAACGGACCGGACGTGCGCCTGACCGGGCCGCGCGGTTTCACCCGCCGCCACAGGACCGTATGTCGCGCCATGCTGTTGCCCCGATTCTCCCCGATGAGCGCAGAGTATTGGCGAAGCGCGATGGCGGGAATGCGACGGCGTGCACAGGCCGGTCAACAGGCCCCGGCTTTCAGACCCAACCTGTGGCGTAGAACACGCCGATGATGACGAACACGGCCATGGTCTTGATCAGGGTGATGGCGAAGACGTCCTTGTAGGACTGCCGGTGGGTCAGCCCGGTCACCGCCAGCAGGGTGATCACCGCGCCGTTGTGGGGCAGGGTATCCATGCCGCCGGACGCCATCGAGGCGACCCGGTGCAGCACCTCCATCGGGATGCCGGCCGCGTTGGCGTTGGCGATGAAGCTGTCGGCCATCGCCGCCAGCGCGATGCTCATGCCGCCGGAGGCCGAGCCGGTGATGCCGGCCAGCGCGGTGACCGAGATCGCCTCGTTGACCAGCGGGTTGGGGATGGCCTGCAAGGCGTTGGCCACCACCAGGAAACCGGGCAGGGCGGCGATGACCGCGCCGAAGCCGTATTCGGACGCCGTGTTCATCGAGGCCAGCAGCGCGCCGCCGATGGCGCTCCTGGTGCCCTCGGCGAAACTGGCGAACACCGGCTTCCAGGCGAACGCGATCACCGCCACGATGCCGACCAGCAGCGCGCCCTGCACGGCCCAGATGGCGGCCACCTTGGACACCTCCTGCACCACCGGCGCGGGATTGCCGATCACCGCCGGCACGAACGACTGGCTCTCGCCGTAGAAGCCGGGGATCCAGCGGGTGAACAGGAAGTTCGCCACCCCCACCAGCACCAGCGGCAGGATCGCGACCAGCGGGTGCGCCAGCTTGTCGCCGCGGAAGGGTTCCGGCTCGTTGCGCAGTTCCTCCATGCCGGCGTAGCCCTCGCCGTTGCGCGCGGCCACGCGGCGGCGCCATTCCAGGTAGCTCATGCCCGCCAGCAGGATGAAGACGCCGCCGATCGTGCCCAGCACCGGCGCCGCCCAGCCGGTGGTGCCGAAGAACGAGGTGGGGATGATGTTCTGGATCTGCGGCGTGCCCGGCAGCGCGTCCATGGTGAAGGTGAAGGCGCCCAGCGCGATGGTGCCCGGCACCAGCCGCTTGGGAATGTCGCTCTGGCGGAACAGTTCCGCCGCGAACGGGTACACCGCGAACACCACCACGAACAGCGACACGCCGCCATAGGTCAGCAGCGCGCAGACCAGCACGATGGACAGCATCGCCCGTTGCGCGCCGACCACCTTGATCGTGGCCGCCACGATCGCCTTGGAGAAGCCGGAGATCTCGATCAGCTTGCCGAACACCGCGCCCAGCAGGAACACCGGGAAGTACAGCTTGAGGAAGCCGACCATCTTGTCCATGAACAGGCCGGTGAACATCGGCGCCACCAGCGACGGGTCGGTCAGCAGCACCGCGCCCAGCGCCGCGATGGGCGCGAACAGGATGACGCTGTAGCCGCGGTAGGCCACGAACATCAGGAAGCACAGCGCGGCCAGCACGATCAGGAACGACATCCGCTACTCCTTAACATCCGCGACTCCTCGGCCAGCGCCGGTTGCAGGTGCGGCGAGTATCCGCAGCGGCACGCCGGCCGTCCCACTGTACGAAGGTACGATGCCGCCGGCGCGGCCCGGGGCCTAACGTTCGCTGCAATCGGCGGCATCCGTCCGCCGCCATGTCATACCCGGGAGGAGGGGAGACCCATGAAGCGCAAGCATTTGAGCCTGGCGATCGGCTGTGTCCTGTTGTCGTCCATGCCGTTGGCATCGGCGCAGGAGCAGGCCGGAGCCGGCGACCAGCCAGCCAGTTCCGCCACCACGCTGGACTCGGTCAAGGTCACCGCGCGCAAGCGCGAGGAAACCCTGCAGGATGTGCCCGTCGCCGTCACCGCGTTCACCCCCGAAACGCTGGACAAGCTCAACATCAAGGACCTGGGCGATCTGGGCGCGCAGGTGCCCAACCTGACCATCTACGCCGCGCGCGGTTCCACCAGCACGGTCACCGCCTATATCCGCGGCGTGGGCCAGGCCGATCCGCTGTGGGGCGTGGACCCGGGCGTGGGCATCTACCTGGACGATGTCTACATCGCCCGCCCGCAGGGCGCGCTGCTGGACGTGTTCGACGTGGAGCGCATCGAAGTGCTGCGCGGCCCGCAGGGCACGCTGTACGGCAAGAACACCATCGGCGGCGCGATCAAGTACATCTCGCGCGGCCTGCCGACCGAAACCGAGGGCTTCGCCTCGGTCACGGTGGGCAACTACAACCAGCTCGACGTCAAGGCCGCGCTCGGCGGCTCCATCGGCGGCCCGGACAGCGGCCTGCGCGGGCGCGTCTCGGTGGCCAGCATGAACCGCGACGGCTTCGGCAAGAACACCTACACCGGCCAGGACGTCAGCGACAAGGAAATCAACGCCGCCCGCCTGCAACTGGGCGCGTACTCGCAGGACGACTTCGACGTGCAGTTCGCCTTCGACTACCTGGACGACCAGTCCGGCGTGCGCGGCGCCAAGATGCTCGCGCCCAATCCGCTGGCCCCGGCATACCCGCCCACCAGCGACCGCTACGACATCCGCAGCGCCATGAGGAACGTCAACGACACCGAGATGAAGGGTGCCTCGGCCACCGTCAACTGGCGTCCGAACGAGGACTGGGCCTTCAAGTACATCATCGCCAAGCGGGAGTCCGACACGGAAACCAGCATCGACTTCGACGTCACGCCGCTGACGCTGGTGGACGTGCGCGCGTTCTACCACGACAACCAGGTGAGCCAGGAACTGCAGGCCAACTTCGATGGCGGCGGCCGCGCGCGCGGCGTGATGGGCCTCTACTGGTTCAACGGCGATGCCGGCGGCCAGGTGCTGAACCATTTCTACAACCCGCTGCTGGCCCCCAGCCTGACCAATCCGCTGTTCGGCGATACCCAGGGCGTGGTCAACACCGAGAGCATCGCGGTCTATGCCGACTGGACGTTCGACCTGACCGACCGGCTCGCGCTGAACGTCGGCGCGCGCTACACCGACGAGGACAAGCATGCCGTCGCGCTGAACCGGTTCTACACCGGTCTGGACTACGACACATCGTGGGGCACGGCGGCGAACTTCGACAAGACGGTCAACTTCAAGAACGTCTCGCCGAAGATCTCGCTGGACTATCAGATCACCCCGGACATCATGGTCTATGGCCTGGCCTCGCGCGGCTTCAAGTCCGGCGGCTACAACATCCGGGCCAACACCACCTCGGTGCCGCGCTCTGGCGAGCCGTTCGACGACGAGAAGGTCGACAGCTACGAAATCGGCAGCAAGATGTCGTTCCTGGACCAGCGCATGTTCCTGAACCTGGCGTACTTCTACAACAAGTACGAGGACATCCAGCTGTCGGTGTTCACCTCGTACACGTTGCCCGACGGCAGTTCCAGCTTCTTCGGCGACTTCACCAATGCCGGCAAGGGCACGGTGCAGGGCGTGGAAGTGGAGTACCAGTTCCTGCCGACCGCCAACTGGCTGATCAGCGGCAACCTGGCCTGGCTGGACGCCAAGTACGACGAGTTCATCGACGCCGGGGTCAACATCGCCGACAGCCAGGAATTCACCAACGCGCCCGAATTTTCCGGTGCGCTGAACGTGGAATACCGTACCGATCTGGCCAACGGCGGCAACCTGTCGGCGCGGGTGGGCTATTCGTACCAGTCCGCGGTCTGGCCGACCACCGACCTGAGCCCGCTGATCAAGCAGGAAGGCTACGGCCTGCTCGGCGCGGGCGTGATCTGGCGCGCCAACGATGCCTGGTCGTTCTCCTTGCAGGGCACCAACCTGACCGACAAGGAATACCGCACCACCGGCTACAACATCGCCGCCTACGGCGTGCTGACCGGCTTCTACGGTCCGCCGCGCCAGTACAGCCTGACCGCGCGCTACGATTTCTGAGTGCCTTGACCGCGGACAGGGACGGACCGGCAACGGCGGGCGAAAGCCCGCCGTTGCTGCGTTATGCTGATCCGATGCCCGTATCCGCGTGCTCCGGTGAAGCGATAGGAAAGACCGTGTTCCCCTGTGGGGGCGGCCTTGGCTGCGATGCTCTTCCCGAACGCCCCGCCAAAAGCATCGCGGCCGAGGCCGCTCCTACAGGCGTGGGTAGCGGCCTCGGCCGCGATGGCCCGGAGAGTTTTCTGTCGCGGCTGAAGCCGCTCCCACAGGCATCGCTCCCGCAGGGGACGCCATGCTGAGCGTCGGCGTCGTCGTGCTGGCCGCGCTGCTGTGGCTGGGCGTGCTGTTCGGTTCGGCGCTGTACGCCGAGCGCCACCCGCGCGTGCTGGCCATCCAGTGGCCCTACATCTACGCGCTGTCGCTGGCGGTGTACTGCACGTCGTGGACGTTCTTCGGCACGGTGACGCAGGCCGCGCGCTACGGCTGGCCGCTGCCGCCCACCTTCGTCGGCACCATCCTGCTGTATGCGTTCGGCGCGGTGCTGCTGGTGCGGATGGTGCGGATGGCGCGCGAGTCCAACGCCACCTCGCTGGCCGACCTGATCGCCACGCGGCTGGGCAAGGACGGCTGGCTGGCCGCCACCGTCACGCTGGTGGCGGCGCTGGGCCTGATTCCCTATATCGCCCTGCAGCTGAAGGCGGTGGCGATGAGCTTCGCGCTGCTGACGCGCTCGCCGGGCAACGAGGCGCTGCCGGCCTGGCAGGACAGCGCGCTCTACGTGGCGCTGGCGATGGCGGTGTTCGCCATGCTGTTCGGCACGCGCCGGGCCAGCGCGGCGGAGCACAACCGCGGGCTGGTGCTGGCGATGGCGTTCGAGTCGCTGTTCAAGCTGGCGGCGATGCTGGCGCTGGGGCTGTTCGTCTGGTTCGGTCTGCCGGACGTGGTGGCCGCGCCACCGCCGCCCGCGCCGGCATCGACCACCTATGGTTTCCTGCCGCTGGTGGCGCTGGGCGTGCTGGCGATGTTCACGCTGCCGCACCAGGTGCACGTGGGCGTGGTCGAGTGCCGCGACGAGCAGCACGTGCGCACGGCGCGCTGGCTGTTCCCGCTGTACATGGTGCTGATGGCCGCGCCGCTGCTGCCGTTGGCGCGTGCCGGCGGCGCGATGTTCGGCGATACCGTGCCGTCCGACCTGTACGTGCTGGCGCTGCCGTTGTCGCAGGGCCAGCACGGCCTGGCCCTGCTGGCGTTCCTGGGCGGACTGAGCGCGGCCACCGGCATGGTGGTGGTCAGCACGCTGACGCTGAGCCTGATGATCGGCAACCACTGGCTGGCGCCGGGCCTGTTGCGTGGCGGCTGGCTGCGCGGCACGGGAGGCGACCTGCGTGGCGCGGTGCTGGCGCAGCGGCGCGTGGGCATCGTCGCGGTGATGCTGCTGGCGTGGGCCTACAGCCGCCTGATCGCCGGCAACGATGCGCTGGCCGACGTGGGCGCGGTGTCGTTCTCGGCATTGGCCACGCTGGCGCCGGCGTTGGCGTTCGCGATCTGGCGTCCGCAGACGTCGCCGCGTGCGGTGATCGCCGGCATCGTGGCGGGTTTCCTGGTGTGGGCCTGGCTGCTGCTGCTGCCGGTGACGATGGATGCGCGCGGCGTGGCGCCGGGCTGGCTGCAGAGCGGGCCATTCGGCATCGCCGGATTGTCGCCGGACGGCTTCTTCGGCCTGACCGGCTGGAGCCGCCTGGGCCGCGCGGTCGGGGTGAGCCTGTTCCTGGGCACGGTGGTGACCCTGCTGGCGGCCAACTGGCGTGGCGCGGCGCCGCGGCGCCACGACAGCCGCGGTTTCGATGCGCAGACGTTGCGCGACGCGGGCCGCCGTTTCCTCCCGCGCGAGCGGGTGGAGGAACTGCTGGCCGACGCGCCGCGCAGCGGCACCGTGCCGGCCGCCATCGAGGCGCGGCTGGAGCGCGAGCTGTCGGCCGTGCTGGGCTCGGCGTCGGCGCGCCTGCTGCTGGACGCGGCGCGGCGCGAGAGCGGGGATCTCGAGACCGTGGCGGCCATCGTCGGCGAGGTCTCGCAGGACCTGCGCTTCAACCAGCAGGTGCTGGAGGCCGCCTTGCAGAACATGAGCCAGGGCATCAGCGTGGTCGATCGCGACCAGCGGCTGGTGGCCTGGAACCGCCGCTACGAACAGATGTTCGATTTCCCGCCCGAACTGCTGCAGGTGGGCCGGCCGATCGCCGACCTCACCCGCTGGGCGCTGCAGCGCATGCCGCAGCGCGGCCACGACGAACGCGCGCTGGACCGCCGCCTGGCCTTCATGCGGGCCGGTACCCCGCACCTGACCGAGCGCGTCTTCCCCGATGGCAGCATCGTGGAAATCCAGGGCAACCCGATGCCCGGCGGCGGATTCGTCGCCACCTACACCGATGTCACCGCCTCGCGCCGGGCCGAGCGCGAACTCAAGCAGGCCAACGAAACGCTGGAACAGCGCGTGGCCGAACGCACCGCGCTGCTGGAAACCGCCAAGCGCGAGGCCGAGCACGCCAACGACGCCAAGAGCCGCTTCCTGACCGCCATCGGCCACGACCTGCTGCAACCGCTGCATGCCGCGCAGTTGTTCACCGACGCGCTGTCGCAGCAACTGGCCGAACCGCGCCAGCGAGAATCGGTGGCGCAGGTGCGCGGCGCGCTGGATTCCACCACCGACCTGCTGACCGGCCTGCTGGACATGTCGCGGCTGGAGGCGGGCGGACTGGTGCCCGAGCCGCGCGATTTCCCGTTGGCCGAAGTGCTGGAACCGCTGGCGTCGGAGTTCGGCGTGCTGGCGCACGAGCACGGCCTGGTTTTCCACCACGTGCCTTCGCGCGCGTGGGTGCACACCGATCCGCAACTGCTGCGGCGGATCCTGCAGAACTTCCTGGCCAACGCGGTGCGCTACACCACGCGCGGCGGCGTGCTGCTGGGGGTGCGCCGGGCGGGCACGGACCGCCTGCGCGTGGAAGTGCTGGATACCGGGCCGGGCATCGCCGAAGCGGACCAGCGGGCGATCTTCGAGGAATTCCGCCGTGGCGAGGACGTGGCGGGGCAGGGGCTGGGATTGGGGCTGTCCATCGCCGACCGCATCGCCGGACTGCTCGATGCGCCGCTGTCGCTGCGTAGCCGCGTGGGCCAGGGCGCGGCATTCGCGGTGCAACTGCGCCGCGTGGCCGCGCCGTCGCCGGCGGCGCCCTCCATCGGCGGAAAGCCGGGGATCGCCGGGCGGCACGTGCTGGCCGTGGACAACGATCCTGCCGCCTTGAGGGCGTTGGAGCAGGTGTTGCGGGGCTGGGGATGCGACGTGTCCACCGCCGCCGATGGCGTGGCGGCGGAACGGGCGCTGTCGGCGCGTGTCGCCGACCTGTGGCTGTTCGATTACCATCTGGACGACGGCGATACCGGCGTGGCGCTGTCGTCGCGCCTGCGCGAGCGTTTCGGCGCCAGGCCCTGCCTGATCCTCAGCGCCGACCAGACCGAGGCCGTTCGTCGTGCCGTGCGTGAGGCCGATCTTCCGCTGCTGGCCAAGCCTGTGCGGCCGCTGGCGTTGAAGTCCGTGCTGGACCGCCTGCTGGCCGCGCGCGCCACTCCCCTCATTCCGTAGGGTGCGCCCCGGCGCACCATGCCGCGATCGTCCCGTCGCAAGGATCGCGCAGGATGCGCAGGGGAACGGAATGCTTGCGATGGATTGCGTCACCGACCCCATGTCAACCGATTGCCCCCGGGGAATCATCATTTGAGAGGGCATGGGTATGCGCCCCGTGTGCGGCGATCCACGATGCGGTGCGCCAGGGCGCACCCTACGACGTTGCATGGGGCACGTTAAAATACCGGTCTTTCCCGTGGACTCTTCCGATGCCGTATACCCCCATCGTCGCCACTCTGGGTTATGTGCTGTCGCCCGATCGCAGCAAGGTGCTGCTGATCCATCGCAATGCACGGCCCGAAGACCACCATCTGGGCAAGTACAACGGACTGGGCGGCAAGATCGAGCGCGACGAGGATGTGGTGGCCGGCATGCGCCGCGAGATCCACGAGGAAGCCGGCATCGACTGCGACGAGATGACACTGCGCGGCACGATCAGCTGGCCCGGCTTCGGCAAGCAGGGCGAGGACTGGCTGGGCTTCCTGTTCGTCGTCACCGCGTACAGCGGCACGCCTTACGAAAGCAATCCCGAAGGCACGCTGGAATGGGTGCCGGTGGACAAGATCCTGGAACTGCCGCTGTGGGACGGCGACCGCCACTTCCTGCCGCTGGTGTTCGACGACGACCCGCGCAGCTTCCACGGCGTGATGCCGTACCGCGACGGCAGGATGGTGTCCTGGAACTATTCGCGCATCTGATGCGCCCCTCTGTGGGAGCGACGTGAGTCGCGACGGGCTGGCGGGCGAGGGGCGGTGATCCGTTCCAAGTGACATGTCCGACGAATCCTGGCTCGCCGTCGCGACTCACGTCGCTCCCACATGCATCGACGCTGCGTTCCACGGTCAACCTTGTCCACATCGGGTGTGGAGAGCGGGTTGGAAAGCATGTGGATAACCGCGCGGACGCCTTGCGCGGCAAGCCTGTCAAGATCTGTGGCGAAAAAATGACCAGTGGATGGCGGTCCGGTTTCCGCGTTGTCCACATCCCGTGTGGATGATCCGTCGACGAACATGTGGATAACCGCTTGCAGGTCCCGTGGCACAAGGACGTCAAGATGTGTGGCGAAAGTTTGACCAGCGCATGACGGCCCGGAAGACCGCCATGGTTCCACGCCCGATTGCCTCTGTAGGAGCGGCTTCAGCCGCGACCGCGCATTCGGGCGCGCATCGGAAGGAATTGTTTGCCATCCGGGCGCGCTGCGGCACGTTCGTCATCGTGCGCCACGCCACTGCCATCGGGGTGCGGTCGCGGCTGAAGCCGCTCCTACAGGGGCGTGGCGCTAGGGGCCGCCCTCGATCTGGCGCGCGGGATCGGACAGTTCCAGTTCGCGCAGCACCACGCCGGCCTGCGTGCGGTTGCGCACGCCCAGGCGGTCGAAGATGGCCGAGAGATGCGCCTTCACCGTGCGTTCCTGCACATCCAGGCGGTCGGCGATCTGCTTGTTCAACAGGCCTTGCGCCACCAATGTCAGCACGCGGAACTGCTGCGGCGACAGGCTGGCCAGGCGCGCGGCCAGTTCGGTGTCGTGCTCGGAGGATTGCGCGCGCAACACGGCGCCGCGCAGCGAGGCGGGCAGCCATTGCTCGCAGGCCAGCACGCTGCGGATGGCGTCGCGCAGTTCGTCCAGTCCGGAACTCTTGGGCAGGTAACCCGCCGCGCCATGGTCCAGCGCGCGCCGCACGACGCGCGGGTCGTCGTTGGCCGACACCACGATCACCGCCACCGCCGGGTACTGCGCGCGCACCGCGGCCAGCCCGGCCAGCCCGTGGTTGCCGGGCATGTGCAGGTCCAGCAGCACCAGGTCGATGTCGTCGTGCGCTTCCAGCGCGGCCAGCACCCCGTCCAGCGATTCGGCCTCCAGCACCGACAACTGCGCCACGGCATCCGCCGCCGCACCGCGCAGTGCGGCGCGGAACAGCGGGTGATCGTCGGCGATCAGCAGGGTGGGCATGGGGTGGAGCCGGGATTAGGGATTAGGGATTAGGGATTAGGGTAGGGATTCGGTGTGCGGGAGGAGGATTGGGGACGCTTCTGCGAATCCCCAATCCCGACTCCCCAATCCCGTCGCCTCACTGCACCGTCCAGCCGCCATCCACCACGATGGTCTGCCCGGTGATGTTGCGGGCGGCGGGCGAGGTGAGGAAGGCGGTGATGCCGGCCAGTTCGTCCAGGCCGATGAAGACGCCCTTCGGCATCGGCTTCAGCATCACCTGGCTGACCACGTCGGCCTCGGAGATGCCGCGCGTGCGCGCCTGGTCGGCGATCTGCTTGTCCACCAGCGGCGTCTTCACGTAGCTGGGGCAGACGGTGTTGATGGTGATGTCGGTGTCGGCGGTCTCCAGCGCGACGACCTTGGAGAAGCCGACCAGGCCGTGCTTGGCCGCCACGTAGGCGCTCTTGTACGGGCTGGCGACCAATGCGTGGATGCTGCCGATGTTGACGATGCGGCCGAAGCCGCGTTCGCGCATGCCGGGCAGCACGGCGCGGGTCAGGCGTGCCACGCCCACCAGCATCACCTGCACCAGGAAGTCCCACTTGTCGATGGGGAAGTCCTCCAGCGGCGCGACGTGCTGCAGGCCGGCATTGTTGACCAGCACGTCCACCGGACGGGAGATGGCCGCCAGCGCCGCATCCACGCTGTCCTGAGAGGTGACGTCCAGCGCCACGGCCTCGGCCGAACCGCCTTCGGTACGGATCCGGGCGGCCACCGCTTTGGCGGCGTCCAGGTTCAGGTCGCTGACGATGACGTGCCGGCCGGCTTCGGCCAGTTGCGCGGCGATGCCGGCGCCGATGCCGCTGGCCGCGCCGGTGATGAGGAGGGTATGGGTCTGCATGGGGGAAACTCCTGCGATTCTCCGGCTCAGGGTAGCAGGACCCCGCGACGGCTTCGTGGTACCAAAGTACGATGACGGGGCTTCCCGCACGGGGTAGCTTCGTGGCATCGACCGGAACCCTGGACTGCCTCCTGGCATGAACGCGACGACACGACTTCCCTGTGCCTTGCTGCTGGCGTCGGCACTGGTTGCCTGCGGCACGACCTCCGCTCCCCGTCCCACGGCATCGGCCCCGATGATCGAACCCCAGCGCGTCACCGAACATCGCGGAACCGACGACCTGCTGACCGCGGGGCTGGGGCTGGAGGGATTGCGCGCGATGGCGCCGCCGGCGTTCGCCGACGCGGCCAACCCCACTTCCGCCGAACTGCGCCGCCGCGCCATCTGGAACAACTGGCGCGGCATCGCCGATCTTTCCCCCACCGGCGCCTACGGGCAGGCCTACGGCAGCGTCGCCGGCGTGCCGGGGCGCGAATACTCCGCACTGGCGAAGGTGCCCGGCGCGACGCAGCCCCACCGCGTGCTGGTGCAGGTGCCGGACGCCTTCGACGCCGCCAGGCGCTGCGTGGTGGTCGCCGCGTCCTCCGGTTCGCGCGGCGTCTATGGCGCCATCGCCGTGGCCGGCCCCTGGGCGCTGCCGAAGGGCTGCGCGGTGGCCTACACCGACAAGGGCGCGGGCACCGATTACTTCGACCTGGACACGCAGCAGGCCGCGCGCGAGGACGGCACGCTGGCCACGCTGGACGATGGCGGACTGGCCTTCGCGCCGGATGCGCCCGTCGGCGCCAGCGGGGTGGCGGTCAAGCACGCCCATTCCAGGGACAACCCGGAGGCCGACTGGGGCCGGCACGTGAAGCAGGCGGCGGAGTTCGCGCTGTCGGCGCTGGACCAGGCGTTTCCGCAGGCGGCGCCGTTCCGCTTCGACAACACGCGCATCATCGCGGTGGGCATCTCCAACGGCGGCGGCGCGGTGCTGCGCGCCAGCGAGGAGGAGGGCGGCTGGCTGGATGCGGTGGTCGCGGGCGAACCCAACATCCTCGCCGTGGATGCGCCGGGCGCGCGTTCGCTGTACGACTACACCACCGAAGCCGCCCTGCTGATGCCCTGCGCGCTGCTGCACCTGCCGGCGGAGTCGCTGCCGCAGCCGCCGCTGCGCGCGCAGGTGGAACCGCTGTGGGCCGCGCGCTGCGCGACCCTGAAAGCGGCAGGGCTGGTGGAGGGCGACACGACCCCGGCACAGGCCGAATCCGCCTACCGACAGCTGCGCGACAACGGCTGGACCGACGCCGCACTGACCGCCGGCGCCCTGAGCGTCGGTTTCGACCTGTGGCGCGCGGTGGCGGTGACCTATGCCTCGGCCTATGGCCGCTACGGCGTGGGCGAGCATCCCTGCGGCTTCGCCTTCTCCGCGCAGAACGCCGACTTCAGTGCGCGCGCGGCCAGCGACGCCGAGCGCGCCGCCTGGTGGGCCGACGGCAGCGGTATTCCGCCCGGCGCGGGCGTGGGCATCGTGGACACGAAGCTGGCGCCGCCGGACTTCACCCTGCCGGGCCTGCAATGCCTGCGTGCGCTGAACGACGGCGACAACGAGGACGCGCGCCGGGTGCAAACCGGTATTGCGGAGACCGCCGCCGGTTTCCCGCGCACGCGGCGCCCGGTGGTGGTGATCCATGGGCTGGACGACGGGCTGGTGCCGCCGGCGTTCTCCAGCGCGCCGTATGTCGAACAGGCGCGCATCGCCAACCCCGACCTGCGCTACTGGCAGGTGCGCAACGCGCAGCATTTCGATGGCTTCCTGGCGCTGCCGGCCTACGGCGCGCGCTACGTGCCATTGCTGCCGTACGTCTATGCGGCGCTGGACCAGGTGGACGCCGTGCTGGACGGCACTCGCGTGCTGCCGGCCAATGCCTTGATCGATGCGCGCCCGCGTGGTGCCGGCAATGTGGAGGCCAGCCAATTGGCGATACCGCGCTAGCCCGCAGGCTTTATGCAGGAGCGGCTTCAGCCGCGACGGCGTTTGGCGGCATGCGATGACGAACGCGCCGCAGCGCGCGAGGACGGCGACCATCGCCTTCCGTTCCTGGTCCGCGGTCGCGGCTGAAGCCGCTCCTACAGGTACGGAGACGGGGACGCGACGGCTTCACCTGGATGGGCTTACCCTGTAGGGCCATCGGATCCCGCGACCGCCATGTCCCGACATTTCTCCATGCTCCGCGATTTCCAGCTGGCCGACTGGTTCACGCTGGGCAATGCGTTCTGCGGTACCGGCGCCATCTTCGCGGCCATGCGCTTCCTGCAGGAGGGCGGCGTGCGCGACCTGATGATCGGCATGGCGCTGATCCCGCTGGCCTTCATCTTCGACGCGCTGGACGGCCGGGTGGCGCGCTGGCGCAACCAGTCCTCGGTGCTGGGACGGGAACTGGATTCGCTGGCCGACGTGATCTCCTTCGGCGTCGCCCCGGCGGCGCTGGCCTATGCCTGCGGCATGCAGGGCGGCTGGGACTGGCTGGTGCTGTCGTATTTCGTCGCCTGCGGGGTCAGCCGGCTGGCGCGCTACAACGTCACCGCCGAGTCGCTTTCGGGCGATGGCGACAAGGTGAAGTATTTCGAAGGCACGCCGATCCCCACCAGCCTGGTGCTGGTCATCGTGCTGGCCATCGCCGTCAATGGCGGGCATATCGGCGCCGGTCTCTGGCTTGGCGCGGTGAAGATCGGGCCGTGGCTGCTGCACCCGCTGGTGCTGATGTTCGCCGTGTCCGGCACGCTGATGGTCAGCAAGACCCTGCGCGTTCCCAAGCCCTGACCATCGCCGGAACAGTGCGGTGTCATGCACGGCGCTCCCGGCACGGCTAGAATCGGTCGGGAAGGGAGGGCACATGGCGAACTTTGCACCACAGTGGCCGGGCGACTTCGAGTCGGTGGCCAGGCAATACTGGAGTCTCTGGGGCGACGCCCTGCGGCAGGCGGGCGGTGCCGCACCCACGCCGACGCCCGGCTGGCAGCAGGCGGTGGACTGGTGGTCGCAGCTGATGCCCGGGGGCACCGGCCAGGTGCAGGACGTGCTGGGCCGCTTCCAGCGGCAGGCCGGCGACTGGTTCGGGCAGATGCAGCAGGTGGCCGCGCAGTTCGCCGGCCGCGACCACGGCCCCGCCGACATCACCCGGGCCTGGCGCGAGGCGCTGGGCATGGCGGACCCGCAGCCCGCGCACAACCCCTTCGCCGACATCTTCCGCGCCATGCAGGGCAGCGGCGCGCACGGCCTGGACGGCTGGATGGAACAGGCGCGCCCCTACATCGACGCGATGCAGCGCGAGAACGCGCGCTGGATGCACCTGCCCACGTTCGGCCTGTCGCGCGAGCAGCAAGAGCGCTGGCAGCAACTGGCGCAGGCGCAGCAGGACTACCAGCACCAGGTCGGCGAATACGACCGCCTGATGCTGAAGGTGGCGCAGCAGGCCTTCGAGCTGTTCGAACAGAAGCTGGCCGCGCACAGCGCGCCGGGCCAGCAGTTGGACAGCGCCCGCGCGCTGTTCGACCTGTGGGTCGACGCGGCGGAAGAGGCGTATGCCGAGATCGCGTTGTCGGCCGATTTCCGCAAGGTGTACGGCGCGCTGGCCAACGCGCAGATGCGCCTGCGGCTGTCCGTGCAGCGCGAAGTGGAGCAGGTCTGCGCGCTGTTCGGCATGCCGACGCGCACCGAGGTCGATTCGGCCCACCGCAAGATCGTCGAACTGGAGCGCGCCCTGCGCAAGGCCAGGCAATCGTCGGCGCCGCGCACGGCCGCGCCACGCCAGCCGCCGGTGCCTGAGGCCGCCGCGCCCACGGCAGAAACCGTGGAAGAGCCGGCCGTGACCGCCACGCCGCGCCGCGCTGCCCAGCGCCCGCAGGCCGCGGCGAAGAAAACCGTGGCGCGCAAGACATCGCGCAGCGCCCGCAGGAAACGCACCGTGAAGGCGAAGCCCGCACCCGCTCGTGCCTCGCGCGCGGCGGCCGCGCCGGTGGCCCGCCAGGCGAAGAAAGCGGCATCCGCTTCCACGAGAACGCCGGCGGCAAAGAAGACGGCCGCGAAGAAAGCGCCGCCCGTGAAAGCCAAGTCCGCCAAAACGGGCCCGGCGAAGCCGAAGAAGGCAGCGGTCCGCAAGCCCGCGCCAAAGACGAGCAAGCCGGCTACACAGGCCGCGGTACGGCCCTCCGCGGCGGTGGTGTCGATGAAGGACTGGGTGGCGCGCAATGCCGCACGCGCCGCGATGCCTTCCGAGCCCCCCAAGCAGAAGAAGAAAGCCAGGCGAGGTAGCCGCAAGTGAACGGACCGCTGAACTTCACCCCGGACGCGCTGGCGCTGGAAGCCACCGCGATGGCGCAGAAGCTGTCCGCCGGCCTGCGCACGCTGCCGGACGTGGAGGAGGTGCACTACGGCGCCACCCACAAGCAGGAGGTCTGGCGCGACGGCAAGACCGTGCTGTACCGCTTCATCGGCGACAAGGCGCCCACCGCCAGAATCCCGCTGCTGATCGTCTACGCACTGGTCAACCGGCCGTACATGGTGGACCTGCAGCACGACCGCTCGCTGGTGAAGGGCCTGCTGGCGCAGGGCGAGGACGTCTACATCGTCGACTGGGGCTACCCGGACCGCTCCGACCGATTCCTGGAACTGGACGACTACATCAACCGCTTCATCGACGGCGCGGTGGACCACCTGCGCGAAAGCAGCGGGCGCGATGCAGTCAACCTGCTGGGCATCTGCCAGGGCGGTGCGTTTACGCTGTGCCATGCCGCGCTGCACCCTGAAAAGGTCAAGAACCTGATCACCATGGTCACGCCGGTGGACTTCCACACGCCGGACAACATGCTGTCGCACTGGACGCGCGAACTGGACGTGGACCTGTTCGTCGACGCGCTGGGCAACGTGCCGGCCAACATGATGAACGCCTGCTACCTGATGCTGAAGCCGTTCCGGCTGAACCTGCAGAAGTACATGGGGCTGGTGGACATCCTGGACGACAAGCGCGCCATCGAGGATTTCCTGCGCATGGAGAAGTGGATCTTCGATTCGCCCGACCTGGCCGGCGAGGCCTTCCGCCAGTTCATCAAGCAGTTCTACCAGGGCAACGGCTTCATCAACGGCGGCATCTGCATCGGCGGCGAAAGCGTCGACCTGGGGTTCGTCGACATGCCGGTGCTGAACATCTACGCCGAACAGGACCACCTGGTGCCGCCGGACGCCTCGCGCGCGCTGAAGGACCTGGCCGGCACCAAGGACTACACCGAGCTGAGCTTCAAGGGCGGCCACATCGGCATCTACGTCTCCAGCCGCGCCCAGCGCGAAGTGCCCACCGCCATCCACCACTGGCTGGCGCAGCGCGCGGGCTGAGTTGCAGGTCGATGTAGCACCATGGCCCGTGAGGGATTTCCCTCTCCCCGCTTGCGGGGAGAGGGTGCCGAAGGCGGGTGAGGGGCCGGCCGAAGCCGGTTCCGGTCGATTGTTCTGACCGTTCCGAAGGCGCTCTCCCGCGGGTCTTCTCACTCGATGCATCTTGTTGTTTGCTCGCAGCAGGTCGGCTCCGTCGCCCCTCATCCGGCCTGCGGCCACCTTCTCCCCGTACGCGGGGAGAAGGGTTCAGCAAGTGGCGGATAATCTGCGGCGGATTGAGATCAAGTTGATGGCGCGTCCATGAAGAAGCTGAGTTTCCGCTTTGTTGTCGCTTTTATGCTGCTATTGGCGCCGACCGTGACATTCGCCGCGCCATCCCCGCAGGCGAAGCAGGAAATCCAGCAGTTGATGGATAGCCTGTCGGACTCGCAGTGCGAGTTCCAGCGCAACGGCACGTGGCATGGCCGCGCGGAAGCGCGCAGACACCTGCAGCGCAAGTACGACTATCTGCTGAAGAAGGACCTGGTGGACACCGCCGAACAGTTCATCGAGCGCGCCGCCAGCGCGAGCAGCCTGAGCGGCAGGGCCTACCAGGTGCGCTGCCCCGGCCAGCCGGTGCAGCCGGCCGGCGACTGGTTCAGGCGCAGGCTCGATGCGTTGCGTGGTTCAGGAACGCCGGCGCGATGACGCGCTAGACTGGCGTCGGACAACCATGGGGAGTTGAACGCATGAACACCGCTTCCAAGCCCTTGGCCCGGTCGCTGAACGACCGGATGATCGCCGGCGTGATCGGCGGCATCGCCCATCGCTTCGGCTGGAGCTCCACGCTGTTGCGGGTGATCTACGTGATCGTCTCCATCGCGTCGGCGGCGTTCCCCGGGATCCTGGTCTACCTGATCCTCTGGCTGCTGATACCCAACGAACAGGACTGAGGCCCCACGCCCCATGCACCCCGCGGGGCTCGCCATCGCGCGCGCGCTGGGCGTGGCGTGGGCCCTGCCCAACTCGCTGATCGGCCTGTTGGCCGGCGTGGCGGGCCTGCCGTTCGGCGCCAGGGCCATATGGAACCGCCGCGACTTCGCGCTGGTGTTCCATGCCTGGCCGTGGGGACCGGGCGGCGCCATCACCTTCGGCAACACCATCCTGCATACCGGCCATTCGCTGGATGCCGAATGCATCACCTACGAGCATCGTGCCGGCCGCTGCCGGCATCCGCCCATCCGCCTGGGCGACCACGAACGCGCGCATGTCTACCAGTACATGGTGCTGGGGCCGCTGTTCCTGCCGGTGTATCTGCTGTGCGGCGGCGTCAGCGTGCGCAATCCGTTCGAACGCGCCGCCGATCGCTACGCGATGACGGGGAAGGGATGGTGGCCGGGCGGAGCAGCGTAGGAGCGACGTCAGTCGCGACCCCGCTTCGAAGGTCTGTCGGCGCGCGCAGACAGAATGTGCCGCAGCCAAGCTGGATAGCGAACAGCTCGGCTTGCACAGCGACCACTGTGGGCGTGCGGTCGCGACTGACGTCGCTCCTACAGGGGATCACTTCGATTTCTTGCGGCCGGAGCCGGACTGCTTGCCGCCGCCGTCCTGCTTGTTGATGGTGGCCCAGGCGATGCGTTCGGCCTCCTCGCGCGAGCGGCCGCGCTCCATCTCGCTTTCCTCGATATGTTCGGCCTGCCGTTTCTGCTTTTCAGTGTAGGCGGATTTGTCGCCGCGTGGCATGGCATGCCTCCTGTCCGGGATGACGCGTGCAGCCTAGGAACCGGCGCGTGAGTTCTCGATGACGGTGGCGTCAACGCGATGCGAAGCGATGCCTTCCGTTCAGCGTTCCAGCCGCTGGAACGAGAACAGCGGCCACAGCGCGTGCCGCCTGCGTTCGATCAGCGCGCGCAGCAGGCCCGCGCCCAGCATGCTGTAGGTGATGCCGTTGCCGCCATAGGCCATGGCGAAGTGCACGCGCGGGCCCCATTGCGCATGCGGGCCGAAGAACGGCAGGCCGTCCTCGGTTTCCGCGAACGTGCCGGCCCACGAGAACGCGGGCGTCAGCTCGAGATCGGGGAAAAGCCCATGCAGCCGCTTCAGCAGGATGGCGGCTTTCTTCTCCACGCGCGCATCGCGCCGCGCGGGGATGTCGACGGCATCGTCCTCGCCGCCCAGCAGCAGCCTCCGATCCGCCGTGCTGCGCACGTACAGGTAGGGGCGTGCGGATTCCCACAGCAGCGTGTCCTCCAGGAAGCCCATCGCGTCGGACGCCACCGGATCGGTGATGAAGGCATAGCTGCTGCGGTTGCGCGCCACGCGCGGTTTCAGCCAGTGCTGGCTGGCGTAACCGGCCGCCATCACCAGGTGGCCCGCGCGCACGGTCCGGCCGTCCGTGGTGCGCAGGATGACGCCACGCGAATGGGTTTCGATCGTCTCGATGCGGGTACGATCGAACACGCCGGCGCCATCGCGCTGCAGGCGTTGCAGCAGCCGGTGCGCCAGCCGGTACGGGTCTACGCGCGCCGCCTGTTGGCTGAGCAGCGCCCCCGGCGCGTCCAGGCCATAGTCGCGGCTCAGCTCATCGCGCTCCAGGTATTCCACCTGCAGGCCATGGCGCGCGCGCAGTTCGCCTTCCTCCTTCAGCGCGCGCACGTGCCGGCGGCGGCTGGCGTAGTACAGGCTGCGGTTGCGGGCGAACTCCACGTCGCGCCATGGAGCGGCCACCTCGCGCAGCTTGTCGATGGCATCGGCGCAGGCGAGATAGGCCAGCGCGGCGTCGGCTTCGCCGTATTTCTTGGCCAGGTCGCACATGTGCGTGTCGATCTCGTACTGCAGCAGCGCGGTGCTGGCGGCGGTGCTGCCCCAGCCGATGTCGCGCTGTTCCAGCACCACCACGTCATGGCCGTGCTTGCCCAGTTCGTCGGCGATCAATGCGCCGGTGATGCCGCCGCCGAGCACGGCCACGTCGCAGCGACGGTCCTCCTGCAACTGCGGGAACGCCTGCATCAGGCCGTTCTTCACCGCCCAGTACGGATAGCCGCTTTTCAGGTCCATGCCTGCCGCCTCGTCCAGGGAAGTGCCGGCATCATGCTGGCATGGCGCAAGTCAGGCGCGGGTGAAGCCCGCGCCCGGGTGGGTCAGCGGGGCAGGGCGCCCTGCAGGAAAAGTTCCACCGACGACAGCGCCTGCGCCTCCAGCATGTCCGCATCGGGCATGTGGGTGCTGCCCGCGGCCAGCCGCACGATCTGGTCGCCGAACAGGCTCATGTAGAACTGCGCCGCCGCCGCCCTGGGCGATGCCAGCCGCAAGCGGCCGGCCGCCACCTGCTGCTCGAAGTATTCCGCCAGCGTGCTGCGGATCGAGGCCACCGCGTGGTCGAAGAACCAGTCGCGCAGTGCGGGGAAGGATTGCCCCTCGCCGATCACGATGCGGTAGATCACCTGCGATTCCGGCTGCGCCATCGCCTGCGCCATGCGGATGGCCACCCGGCGCAGCGCCTGTTCGGGCGGCAGCTCGGACAGGTTGAGGTCGCGCAGCAGGTGGATGTGCATGTCCATGCGCCGTTCCAGGATGGCGCAGGCCAGCCCTTCCTTGTCCCCGAAGATGCGGTACAGCGTGGCCAGCGAGCCGCCGGCGCGGGCGACGATCTCGCTCAGGCGCGCGTGCTGGTAGCCCTTCTCGGCGAACACCTCGGTGGCCGCGTCCAGGAACTTCTCCGCGCGCATCTCGCCGCGCTTGCACAGCTCCACGTGCGGTCGCGGGCGCAGGGGAGTGACCGTTCTGGCGGTGTCTGTGAAAACGTTTTCCACTAGATCGGACGGGATACTCACGGCATTCACCTGCTTGCGCGTCGATGGACCACTGTTCCGCAGCCTAGCAAAAGCCGGCGCGACTGTGGCAAGCGCATGACGGATCGTTGACGCAAGGCGCGCCGGAGGGACGCGGGGCCGCTTCCACGCCGCGCGCGGAGCGGGCCGGGTAGACTCCGGGGTTTCGTGCGAAGAGGGTGGCAGGGTGAGGCATTTGCTCGCAATCGTGTTGTCGGCCTGCGGTCTGGCCGGTCCGGCCGCGGCCGAAAGCTGGGTGGTCGAAGGCGCCCACGTGCTGGTTTCGCCCGAGGCGGTGCCGCTGGCCGACGGCCTGGTGGTGGTGCGCGATGGCCGCATCGTGGCGGTGGGCACGCGCGAGGAGGTCGAGGTCCCACGCGATGCCAGGCGCATCGACGGCCGGGGTCGCACGCTGGCGGCCGGTTTCTGGAACAGCCACGTGCACTTCCTCACGTCCGACCTGGTCAAGGCCGGCACGGCACCGGCGGCCGAGGTGGAGGCCGGATTGGGCGCATTGCTGACGCGCTGGGGGTTCACCAGCGTGTTCGACATCGCCGGCCCGCCGGGCAATGCGCTGGCCCTGCGCAGGCGCATCGAGGCCGGCGAAGTGCGCGGACCGCGCGTGCTGACCGTCGACGCGCCGTTCTATCCGAAAGACGGCACGCCCATCTACGTGTGGGACCTGATGCCGCCGGACCACGACGCGCGCAGCGACGAAGTGGCCACGCCCGAGGAGGCGCGTGCGCGCGCCCAGGCGCAGCTGGCGCGGGGGGCCGACGGCAGCAAGTTGTTCGTTGGCGCCATCGTCGGCGGCGAGGTCGGTGTGCTGCCGATGGATGCCGGCATCGCGGGCGCCGTCGCCGGCGCCACGCACGCGCACGGCAAGCCGGTGTTCGCGCATCCCAGCACCACGCAGGGCGTGGAGATCGCATGGCAGGCCGGCGTGGACATCCTGGGCCACTCCACGCCGGGCGACGGCCCCTGGTCCGGCGAGCTGGCATCGCGGCTGGTGGCGCGCAACATGGCACTGATCCCCACGCTGAAGCTGTTCGAGGTGGAACTGCGGCGCGAGGACGCTCCGCAGGAGGTGATCGACCGTTTCCTGGCCACCGGCCAGCAACAGCTGCGCGCATTCCGCGAGGCCGGCGGACAGGTGCTGTTCGGCACCGACGTAGGGTTCATCCACGACGCCGACACCACCCGCGAATACGAACTGATGGCCGGCGCCGGCATGGACTGGCGCGCGATCCTGGCGGCCCTGACCACCGCGCCGGCGCAACGCTTCGGCTTCCAGGACCGCAGCGGCCGCATCGCGCCGGGCATGGACGCCGACCTGGTGTTGCTGGCGCGGGACCCGGCGGATGACGTGCGCGCCTTCGCCGAAGTGGTGTGGGTGATGCGCGGGGGCGAGGTGCTGTATTCGGCCGGGGAGACCGTGCCCGCCGGTTCCCTGTAGGGGCGGAAACGGAGAAACATCGGGCACCGATGGATACCGGCGGAACCCGTTGCCTTGCCCCAGTCCGGGAGCCGGCGGGAAGCGTGGGACGCGCCCGGGACCGGGCCTGTCGGGGCAACCCCGCTTGTCGCCACCCGGTGCGGGGAGAATACTGGCGCCCAGCCCACCGGAGCCCTTCATGCTGAGGACCATCGACGTCGCCGCGCTGCGTCCGGGCATGTACGTGCACAAGCTGCTGGGGCCCTGGCTGGAGCACCCGTTCTGGCGCACCGCGTTCCTGGTCGATGCCGATCGCATCAGGGAGCTGCGGGACAGCGGGGTGGAGCAGGTGGTCATCGACGTATCGCGCGGCGACGACATCGACGATGACGATGGCGGCGACGCACCCGCCGGCGATGCGGGGGAATACGCCCCGGCCGCCGACGCCCCCCTGGACGGCGACCCCGGCCGTCGTCGGGCACCCCCCATCGCCACCGGTGTCAGTCTGGTGTCCGAACTGGCGCGCGCCAAGCGCATCTGCGAGGAAGGCCGCGACGCGGTGGAGGCCATGTTCCGCGAAGTGCGGCTGGGCCACGGCATGGATCCCGCCCGCGCGCTGCCGCTGCTGGACGAAATCACCGGCTCTGTCGATCGCCACCCCAACGCGCTGGTCAGCGTGGCGCGGCTGAAGGACGCCGACAGCTACACCTACCTGCACTCGGTCGCGGTCAGCGCGCTGATGACGATGCTGGCCCGCCAGCTTGGACTGCCCGACGAGCAGGTGCGCGACGCCGCCATGGGCGGCCTGCTGCACGACATGGGCAAGGCCATGCTGCCGGTGGAGGTATTGAACAAGCCCGGCAAGCTGACCGACGAGGAATTCGCCATCGTCCGCGGCCATCCCGTGCACGGCGAACGCCTGCTGCGCGAGGGCGGCGTCACCCAGCCGGCGGTGCTGCACATCGCCCGCCATCACCACGAGAAGATGGACGGGCAGGGCTACCCGCAGCGGCTGCCCAGTGCCGAACTGCCGCTGCTCACCCGCATGAGCGCCATCTGCGACGTGTACGACGCCATCAGCTCCAACCGCCCGTACAAGGCCGGCTGGGACCCGGCCGAATCGCTGCGCCGCATGGCCAGTTGGAAAGGCCACTTCGACGAGGCGCTGCTGAAGGCCTTCGTCCGCGCGCTGGGCATCTACCCGGTGGGCGCGCTGGTCCGCCTGTCCAGCGACAAGCTGGCGGTGGTGGTGGAACAGACCCCCGGCAACCTGCTGGCGCCGCGCGTGCGCGCCTTCCACTCGGCCCGCTCGCACACCCAGATCCTGGTGACCGACATCGACCTGGCGGCCAGTGGCGACCGCGAACGCGTGGTCAGCGTGGAATCGCCCGCGCAATGGGGCTTCCGCGAACTGGAGAAACTCTGGCTGCCCTGAGCCGCCAGCGCGTTGTCGATTTCCATTACCGCCGTTCGTCGCATGGTCGATCACCATGCCCAAGGAGGCAGACCATGCGGTTCCTTTCGATGATCCGGCTGGACGAGAACACCGGCCAGCAACCCAGCGAGCAACTGATGGCCGACATGGGCCGGTTGATCGAGGAGATGTCGGCCAATGGCACGCTGGTGGACACCGCCGGCCTGCTGCCCACCGCCCAGGGCGCACGCGTGCGCCTGCGCCACGGCGCGCTGTCGGTGACCGACGGCCCGTTCACCGAGTCCAAGGAAGTGATCGGCGGCTACGCCGTCTTCAACGCCGGTTCGCTGGACGAGGCCATCGCCCTGGCCAAGCGCTTCCTGGAAGTGCACGGCGACGCGTGGGACATCGAATGCGAAGTGCGGCAGATCGAGGATGAACTGTCCTGTTCCACGCCGGCGGCGTGATCGGACAGCGAATCCACCGCCAGCCGCAAAGCCGGTGGGCAGGTCGGCGCGGAAGACCGTAGGGCGGAACCCGCGCAGCGGATTCCGCCGGATGCGATGGAGTGCGCCAGCGACATGCGGCGGAATCGCCTTCGGTGGTTCCGCCCTGCGTGCTGCTGCTGGTCACCGGCCCGTACATGTTCGCGCTGCCGTATGCCAACAAGTGGCGTAGCAGCGGACGCGGCGGATAGGGTGGGGTGAACGAAGCGGACCCCGACACCGCAGCAGGCCGGTTATCCGGGTGTTGGGGTTCGCGGGCCCACCCCAACCTATCGTGTTGGTGAAAAAAGGGCCTTGGGCAACAGGACTTGAGCGAAGCGATACCCATCAATCGCGCTCGCCCTGGCCGCCAAAACGCCTGCGGTACGCCATCGGGCTGGTGCCGAGCTTGCGGCGGAAGTGGTGGCGCATCGTGGTGGCGGTGCCTAGGCCGGTTTGCTCGGCGATCGAATCGATGGAATGCGCCGAGCTCTCGAGCAGTTCGCGGGCGCGATCGATCCGAAGGGCGATCAGCCAATCAGCCGGTGTCGTGCCCGTGGCGTCCTTGAAGCGGCGGATGAAGGTGCGCTCGCTCATCGCGGCCATGCCCGCCAGTTCGGCGATCGAATAGGCCTTGTCCATCCGGCGGCGCATCGCGTCCATGAGCGGCGACAAGGCGTCGCGCTCGCGCTTCTGGATGGGCCGTTCGACGAACTGCGCCTGGCCGCCGTCGCGATGCGGTGGAATCACCAGCCGTCGCGCCACCTGGTTGGCGACATCCGGGCCGTGATCGCGACGGACCAGGTGCAGGCACAGGTCCAGTCCTGCCGCACTGCCGGCCGAGGTGAGGAGCTGGCCTTCGTCGATATAAAGAACATCCGGATCGATGAGGATCGAGGGATAGCGCTGCCGCAGTGCATCGGCGTAGCGCCAATGCGTGGTGGCACGCTTGCCATCCAGCAGGCCGGTGGCCGCCAGCACAAAGGCACCCGAGCAGATCGACAGCAGGCGCGCACCGCGGGCATGCGCATCGCGCAGCGCTTCGAGGATGCGGGCAGGTACAGGCGCATCGATGCCAGACCAGCCCGGAATGATCACGGTACCTGCGCTTGCCAGCCGGTCCAGGCCGTCGTCGGCGGTGATCTGCATGCCGTACTGGCCGCGCACGGGACGTCGATGCGGAGCGCATGTCTCGAAGCGGTACCAATCCGGTCCCAGCTCCGGTCGCGGCAGGCCGAAAACTTCGGCTGCGCACGCGAATTCGAACGCGCACAGGCCGTCGTACACCAAGGCCGCGACCAGCGGGTTGGGCTTCGCGGGAGGCTTTCTGCGCTTTGGCATTATTTGATCGAACAATGGCAATAAAGCCAATTGTCCGTCGGCGGGCGGGTCCAGACAATGGCCGTACCCTCACGCGGAGAGCCGCCATGCCGAACGCCGTCACCCGGATTCCTGCCGCGCCCTCGAAGCTGGCGCTCGAGCACTTCGAGTCGCAGTTTGCTTACGAAACCGATTGCTGGGATACGCACGATGCGCTGAGCTGCGGCGATCCCGGCTTCATCCTGGTCGATGTACGCGGCCCCGATGCTTTCGCTGCGGGACACGTCCCCGGTGCGATCAACATCCCGCACCGAAAGATCATCGGCTCCCGCATGAGCACCTATCCAGTGGACACGTTGTTCGTGACCTACTGCGCGGGCCCGCATTGCAACGGCGCAGCTCGCGCGGCCGTACGGCTGGCGCAGCTTGGGTTTCCGGTGAAGCTGATGGCAGGTGGAATCACCGGCTGGCTCGACGAAGGGTTTGCGCTGGAAGCGTCGCAAAAGGCGGCCGCGGCGTGACGCCTCCGATCGCCTCCGATACCCGGTGCGGCATTTTTCACGTACAGCGTTGAGCTTGCCGGAATCCTTCGCCATTGCCTCTCCCGGGTTGGGTGGGTGCCCATGCTCCCAGGCAGGGCCGGATTCAATCGGGTGTGATCGGACGGCATGGAACAAAAAAGCCCCGCATGCGCGGGGCTTTTTCTTGATTCCTGGATTTCGTCGGACTTCCTGGAATCGCTGCTTGGTGCCGAAGGTGGGACTCGAACCCACACGCTTTTAAGGGCGGCGGATTTTGAGTCCGCTGCGTCTACCATTCCGCCACTTCGGCGCGGAGGCGGAGTATAGCCGACCGGGGCCGGCCACCGACAGGGGCAGGGGCGCGGCCCCGCCCGGACAGGCCTCAGAGCACCTTGTCGGTGCCCAGCAGGCGCTCGCCGCGGCGCTGCCAGCCCTCGGTGCCGGCCTCGTCCTCCGGCGTGAACACGCCACAGCGCACCATCGTGCGCTGGTACACGTGCAGGCTGACCGCGATGGACTTGTCGCTGGGGTTGCGGATGGTGTGGTACTCGTGCGGCGGGATCAGGCTGCCGGCCGAGCCGGTGCCGGCCTCAATGGTGCCGGCCGGCACGAAGCGGTACCGCTGCTCGTCGTGCTCGGCCAGTTCGTACTGGGTGATCTCCAGCCGCCCGCGCCACACGCCTTCCACGCACCACATGCCGGAATGGTCGTGGATCTTGGTGCCCTGGCCCGGTCCCCACGTCATCGCGATGACGCTGTAGCCGTGCTCCGGGCTGGTGTACAGCTCGCGGCGGGCATAGTGGTCGGAAATGGGCTCCATGACGCAGGCGGGCAGGGAAACCTCTTCGTCGCAGATCAGTTCGCACAGCGACTTGCGCAGCGCGTCGGTGACGGCGCGGTCGTCGCCCAGGACAACAGCGGCGTCCAGCGAGGCGACCAGCTTGTCTGAACCGGGGAAATCGAGGGACATGGGGCAGGCCCGGTGGAAGTGTGGGGCCATTTTAGCCGCTGCGGGCATGGAGGGTTTGTGCGGTGCGTGTTTCCCCTCTCTCGCTGGTGGGGAGAGGGTGCCGAAGGCGGGTGAAGGGCGGTCTTCGTTCGCCCCTCATCCGCCCTCCGGGCACCTTCTCCCCGCCTGCGGGGAGAAGGGGAAGGCAGGGAAAAGCGTTAGAGGGTGGCGAGGAAGTTGGCCACCGCCGGCCCGAATCGCTCGAAATCCACCAGGAAGGCGTCATGGCCCTGCGGCGATTCCAGCGGCAGGAATTCGGCCTGCGCGCCGCCGGCCGCCAGCCCTTCGGCGATCTGCTGCTGCTGCTGCAACGGGAACAGGATGTCGGTGCTGGCACCGATGGCGAGCGCGCGCTGCACGCGGATCTTCGCCAGCCCGGCCATCACGTCGCCGTCGGCCTGCTTTCCATCGGCCTGCTTCCCGTCCGCGTACTCGGCCAGGTCGAACCAGTCCATCGATCGGCTGAGGTACAGGTAGCAGTTGGGGTCGAAGCGGCGCACGAAGCGGCGGGCGTGGCCTTCCAGGTAGCTTTCCACCTGGAACTCCAGGCCGAACGGGTCTTCGTCGGGGCGGTCGGATTCCAGCCGCACGCGGCCGAAGCGGCCATCCCATTCCAGCGCCGAGCGGTAGGTGATCACGCCCAGCTTGCGCGCCATGCGCATGCCGGATTCCGGGTAGCTCTCGTCGTCGTAGTTCCCGCCGTTCCAGTTGGGGTCCAGCCGGATCGCCTCGCGTTGCAGCGAACGGATGGCGATGGAGAACGGCAAGGCCTGCGCGCTGCCGGAGATGTTGATGTGCGTGCACGCCGCGCCGGGATGCAGCAGCAGGAACGCCAGCGCGGTCATGCCGCCCATCGAGTTGCCGATGATGCAGGCCAGTTGCTCGATGCCCAGCCCGCGCACCACCTCGAACGCCGCGTTGGCGCCGTCTTCCACCGACAGTTCGGGGAAGTCGAGGCGGTACAGCGCACCGGTGTCCGGATCGACCGAGGCCGGACCGGTGGAACCCTTGCAGCTGCCCAGCGAGTTGACGCAGACGACGTACCAGCGATCGGTGTCGATGGGCTTGCCGGGGCCGAGCATCGCTTCCCACCAGCCATCGGCGTCGTTGCCTTCGTTGCGCGCGGCATGCGCATCGGGCGACAGGCCGGTGACGATCAGCACCGCGTTGTCGCGCGCGGCGTTCAACGCGCCCCAGGTTTCGTACGCCACGCGCGCGCCGTGCAGTTCGCCGCCGCGCTTCATGGGGAACGGCGAGGGCAGGGGATGGAAGCGCGTGCCGGGGGGGATGAATTCGGTCATCGGGCCAGTGTAGGCAAACCGACCCGGCGGCGCCATTTCAGACGGTCATCCTGTAGGAGCGCCCTCGGGCGCGATGCTTTTCAGCGGGCATCTCAACAAAAGCATCGCGCCCGAGGGCGCTCCTACAGGGGACTCAGGGCACCACGCGGTCGATGGTCAGCGCGTACCGGTTGCCGGCCTTCACTTCGGCGGCGACCGGCGTGGCTTCCAGGTCGCCGGCCTGCGCGGTCACGTCGCCGGCCTTCGAGACGCGCGCGACCAGTTGCACCTGCGGCAGTTGCGAGAGCTTCATCGTCGGCATCGGGCTGTCGCCGTCGCCCAGCGCGATCGTCATCGGGAAGGCGCCGGCCGGCACGCGCCTGGCGGCCACCGGCATCGGCGGACCGCCCACCTGGCGTGCGAACACGAACAGCGTGTCGCCGGGGGCCAGTTTCGCTTTCAACTCGGGTGCGATGTCCACGGTGACGGTGAGCAGCGCGGCATCGGCGTCGGTCGGGGCGGTATCCGCCAGCGGCGGCAGGCCGGCTTCTGCGCGCGCTTCGTTGATCTGCGTGCGCAGGGTGGTGGCGGTGCTGGCGTCCACCTGCGCCAGCAATGGCTCCCAGGTCTTCGCGGCCTCGGCCGGCTGGCCGTTCTGGCGCTGCGCCACGCCGGTGAACCAGCGGCCGCGCTGGTGCGCGGGATTGATCTCCAGGGCCTGTTCCAGCAGCTTCACCGCGGCGTCATCCAGTTTCTTTTCCGGATGGTTGAACAGGTGCGCCTGCGCGGTTTCCACCAGCAGGTCGGCATCGCCGGGCAACAACTGCACGGCACGGTCGAAGGCCTTCTGCGCGTCGGCATGGCGTTCCAGCGCGGCGTAGGACTTGCCCAGCAGGCGCCAGCCTTCGGGTTCGTCGGGATTCTTCTCCAGCTCCGCTTCCAGTTGCGCCACCGCGTCGTCCAGCGTGGCGGGCATGGCGGCGGTGGCATCGGGCTGCAATGCGGCCGGCGTGCCGACCACGCGGTACAGCGCGAACGTGGCGATGCCCAGCGCGGCCACGCCGCCCAGCACCAGTCCGCGCGCGTCGCGCCACAGCGGCCACAGCACCGCCAGCAGCACGGCCAGGGTCAACACCACGGCGAGGAATGCGAACGTGGCCATCACCACTCCTGGTCGTCGTCGGCGGGAGGCGCGGGCTGTCGCGCACGGCGGGCGACGATGCGCCACACCACGATGCCGCCGGCCAGCAGCAACAGCACCGGGCCGAACCACAGCGCGTAGGTGCCCGGCGCCACCTCCGGCCTGTACAGCACGAATTCGCCGTAGCGGTCCACCAGGAACTGCTTCACTTCCGCATCGTTCTTGCCCTGCCGCATCAGGTCCAGCACTTCGCGGCGCAGGTCGTGGGCGATCTGCGCGTTGGAATCGGCCAGCGACTGGTTCTGGCACATCACGCAGCGCAGTTCGGCGGTGAGCTTGTGGAAGCGGGCTTCCTCGGCGGTGTCGGCGAACTGCAGCGGGGTCGGATCGCTGGCCTGCGCGAAGGCGGCCTCACAGGCCAGCCAGGCCAGGAGCAGCAGCCAGGCCATGCGGTGCAGCCTTGCCGATGACCGAGAAGGATGGCCGAGCATCCCTGTAGGAGGGGCTTCAGCCCCGATGCCTTTGTCCTGCTGCCCCGGTCGGAGCTGAAGCCCCGTCCACAGATATATCCGGTGATGGAATCGAGCGTTCATCGTCCGGCTTCGATCTTTTCCAGCGCCGGGATCAGCTGGTTGGCGATGATGGCGTCGTCGATGGCGCCGACGTGCTTCCAGCGGACGATGCCGTCGCCGTCGACCAGGAAGGTTTCCGGCGCGCCGTAGATGCCCCAGTCGATCGCGGTGCGGCCTTCGATGTCGGCGATGACCAGCAGGTACGGATTGCCGAACTGCTCCAGCCAGCGCAACGCGTCGTCGCGTTCGTCCTTGAGGTTGTAGCCGATGAAGCGCACGCGCTTGGTCAGCGCGAACTTGGTCAGCACCGGATGTTCCACGCGGCATTCCGGGCACCAGCTGCCCCACACGTTCATCACATAGGGCTGGCCGGCGAGGTCGGCGTTGGTGACGCGCTTGTCGGGGTTGTGCAGCAGCGGCAGGTCGAACGCGGGCGCCGGCTTGCCGATCAGCGGCGACGGCAGCGCCTCGCGGTCGGCGCGGTCGGACTGCCTGACGCCGTAGTACAACAACCCCATCAGGCCGACGAAGAACAGGCCGATGATGATCACGGCGAAGGCCAGCGCGCCACGCGAGCGCGGCGGGGAGGGCGGGAGTTCGGAAGCGTGGTTCATGCGGTCTGCGCCTCGGGTTTGCGACGGTCTTCGACCGCCGAACGGCGGAAACGTCGGTCCGCCGCGGTGACGAATCCGCCCAGCGCCATCAGCGCGGCGCCCAGCCAGATCCAGCGTACGAAGGGTTTGATGTGCACGCGCAGCGCCCACGCGCCATCGCCCAGCGGTTCGCCCAGTGCCACGTACACGTCGCCGAGCACGCCCGGGTGGATGCCGGCCTCGGTCATCACCTGGCCGCCGCTGGCGTAGGCGCGCTTCTCCGGGTGCAGCAGCGCGATGGGCCGGTCGTTGCGCAGCACCTGCACATGGCCGCGGTCGGACAGGTAGTTGGGCCCTTGGGTTTCGTCCACGCCCTGGAAATGGAAGCCGTAGCGGCCCACTTCCACCGTCTGGCCCGGTTTCACCGCCAGTTCGCGCTGCACGTTCAACGCTTCCACCAGCAGCGCGCCGACCAGGAACACCGCGATGCCGGTGTGCGCCAAGGTCATGCCCAGCATTTCCGGCGTGAAGCGGCCATTGGCGCGCAGTCGCGACCAGACGAAGCGCAGCGTGCCGAACGCCACCCACGCGGCGCCGAGGATGCCGGCGGCCGCTTTCAGTTTGCCCTGCGGCGCGACGAAATACGCGATCACCGCCAGCAGCACGGCCAGGCCGGCCCATGGCAACAGCATCGCCAGCGGCTTCGCGGCGTTCTCGCGCTGCCATTTCGTGAGCGGCCCGAACGGCACCAGCGCCACCAGCGGTGCCATCAGCACGATGAACAACAGGCTGAAATACGGCGGGCCCACCGAGATCTTGCCCAGGTCCAGCGCGTCGGCCAGCAGCGGATACAGCGTGCCCAGCAGTACCATGCCGCAGGCGGAGGTGAGCAGCACGTTGTTGGCGAGCAGCAGGGTTTCGCGCGAACTGGCGGCGAAATACGACTTCTCCCCATCGCCATCGGCCAGTTGCGGTGCGCGCAGCACGTACAGCAGCAGCGAGCTGCCGATCACGATGCCCAGGAAGATCAGCACGAACAGGCCGCGGGTGGGATCGGCGGCGAACGCATGCACGCTGGTCAGCACGCCGGAGCGCACCAGGAACGTACCCAGCAGCGACAGCGAGAATGCGGTGATCGCCAGCAGCAGCGTCCAGCCGCGGAAGCTGCCGCGCTTCTCGGTGACCGCCTGCGAGTGGATCAGCGCCGCGCCGACCAGCCACGGCATGAAGCTGGCGTTCTCCACCGGGTCCCAGAACCACCAGCCGCCCCAGCCCAGTTCGTAGTACGCCCACCAACTGCCCAGCGCGATGCCCACGGTCAGGAAGCCCCAGGCGATGTTGGTCCACGGCCGCGTCCAGCGCAGCCAGCGCGCGTCCACGCGGCCGTCCAGCAGCGCGGCGATGGCGAACGCGAACGGCACCACGAAGCCCACGTAGCCCACGTACAGCAGGGGCGGGTGGATGATCATGCCCGGGTCCTGCAACAACGGGTTGAGGTCGCGGCCTTCGCCGGGCGAGGGCAGCAGGCGGACGAACGGGTTGGACGTGAAGATCAGGAACGCCAGGAACCCGATCGCCACCACGCCCATCACGCCCAGCACGCGCGCGACGACGGTCTCCGGCAAGGCGCGCGAGAACAGCGCCACGGCGGCGGTCCACACGGCCAGCACCAGCGCCCACAGCAGCAGCGAGCCTTCGTGCGACCCCCACACCGCGGTGTAGCGGTACACCATGGGCAGCAGCGAGTTGGAATTGTCGGCCACGTACTTGACCGAGAAATCCTGCGTGACGAAGGCGGCGGTCAGCACGGCGAACGCGACGGCGAGCAGCGCCAGTTGCGCATACGCGGCAGGGCGCGCCACCGCCATCCACGCCGCCTTGCCGCGCTGTGCACCGGCCAATGGCAGCAGCGCCTGCAGCACGGCGACCAGCAGGGCCAGGATCAGCGCGATTTGTCCGAGTTCAGGCAACATGGATCAGGCGCCGTGAAAGAGGGAGGTCGTCATCCCGGCGAAAGCCGGGACCCAGTGACTTTGCTGGGGTGCCGAAGAAAGTTGGAAGGGCTTAACAGCGTTGATCAGCCATTCGGCTGTTGAGAGCCGCGCTAACGCGCGAGTTACTTGACCAGCCTGCGGCTGTTGAAAGGCGTACTTTGCCTGTGCAAAGAAAGTAACCAAAGAGCGCTTCTCAACAGCCGCAGGCTGGTCAAACATTCCCCGGCGGCACGCCCTCCGCGCTGTGCGCTGCGGGTCCCCGGTCACGTCAGGGATTCTTGGAAGGCTCATCCATGTAGCTTGCAAAAACGCCACGCGCCCTGCGCGGCGCCCCCGTATCAAGTGCGGGGCAGGCTCTTCGGGTCTGTCCTGCCGTGACTGCCGCGCCTCAGGGGCCCCGGAAGAGCAAGAGCATGCACGATCTTGCGAGCCGATCAATTCGCCGACCCCGCCGGTGCATCGGGCACATCGTGCTTCTGATGCGCCTTGCCCATCTTGTCGGCCACTTCCTTCGGCATGTACGCCTCGTCGTGCTTGGCCAGCACGTCCTCGGCGACGAACACGCCGTCCTTCATCGTGCCGGTGGCCACCACCGCCTGGCCCTCGCGGAACAGGTCCGGCAGGATCTTCCCGTACACCACGGTCAACTGCGCATCGCCGTCGGTGACGCGGAAGCGCGACACCAGCGAACCGCTTTCGCGCTGGAAGGAATTCTTCTCGACCATGCCGCCCAGGCGGAAGCGGGCGCGTTCGCTGGCGTCGCCGCGCAGTACTTCGGCCGGCGTGTACAGGTAGGCGACGTTGCGCTGCAGGGCCATGGCGATCAGCGCGGTGGCGAGGGAGGCCACCACCACGGCCAGCAGCACGAACAGCAGGCGACGGCGACGGGTGGGGTTCATCGGGCCAACTCCGTGGGCGCGGTGCGGCTGGCCTCGCGCGCGGCGCGCAGGCGGGCGGCGCGCAGTTCGCGGCGCACCTGCAGGCGCGGGGCGATGAAGTCCCAGGCCAGCACGGCGGCGAACACGGCGTAGGCTCCGACCACGTATTCCAGGTAACTCATGCTTGCTCCTTGGCGGTGCCGGCGGCCAGCCGCGCCACCCAGTCCTTGCCGGATTCGCGGCGCAGGTTGTCGGCGCGCGCGCGCGCCAGCAGCGAACCGGCGAACCAGAACTTGGTGGCGACCACCATCAGCACCAGCGGCAGCACCATGCTGGAATCCATGCTGGATTCGCCGAACACGCGGATGGTCTGGCCCTGGTGCAGCGAGTTCCACCAGACCACCGAGTAGCGGATCACCGGCAGCAGCGCCACGCCGACGATGGCCAGCAGGCCTGCCGCGCGCGCGGCCGAGCGGCGGTCGTCGATGGCGCCGTACAGGCCCATCACGCCCAGGTACAGGAACAGCAGGATCAGTTCGGTGGTCAGGCGCGGGTCCCAGTCCCACCACGTGCCCCACATCGGCTTGCCCCAGATGCTGCCGGTGGCCAGCGTGATGACGGTGAACGCCGCGCCGATCGGCGCGCAGGCCATCGCCAGGATCTCGCACAGCTTGATCCGCCAGACCAGCGCGATGGCCGCGTAGAAGGCCATCAGGCCGAACACGAACATGCTCATCCACGCGCTGGGCACGTGGATGTAGAGGATCCGGAAGCTGTCGCCCTGCTGGTAGTCGGCCGGCACCACGAACAGCGCCTGCCACAGCCCCACGCCCATCAGCAGCACGGCGGCCAGGTAGCACCACGGCGTCCAGCGCGCCGCGAAGCGGTCGAAGTACGGCGGCGAGCCGAGTTGGTGGAACCAGCGGACGAGGGGATTCATGCGTGTGCGTAGGGTCTTCAGTTCAGGGCGATGCGGATCGCCGCGGCGGCGGCCAGGGGCGCCAGCAGCAGCGACAGCAACAGGCCGGCGCCCAGCCACAGCAGGGCGCCGGAGGCATCCAGCCCTTGCGCGCTGGCGGCCACGGCGCCGGCGCCGAACACCAGCACCGGGACGTACAGCGGCAGTGCCAGCAGGGCCACAAGGATACCAGAGCGCCGCATGCCGACCGTCAGCGCGGCGACCACCGCGCCCAGCAGGCTGAGCAGCGGCGTGCCCAGCGCCAGGGTGGCCAGCAGCATCGGCAGCTGTTCGCGCGGCAGGTGCAGCAGTTCGGCCAGCAGCGGGGTGGCGACGACCAGCGGCAGCGCGGTGGTGGCCCAGTGGGTCAGCACGCGCACCAGCACCAGCCAGGCCAGCGGCACCGGCGCCAGGATCCACTGCTCCAGCGAGCCGTCCTCGGCATCGCCGCGGAACAGCGTGTCCAGCGACAGCAGGCCGGCCAGCAGCACGGCGACCCACATCACCGCCGGGGCGACCTTCGACAGCGCCTGCGGTGAGGTGCCCAGGCCCAGGGCGAACAGCACCACCACCAGCAACGCAAACAACGCCGGCTGCAAGGCATCGCCACGGCGGCGCCACAGCAGTTGCAGGTCGCGGGCGACCAGGGCGCGGGCTGCTTGAAGGAGGGAAGGGGAAGTACTCATGCATCAGCCCCCACGAAATGGCCCCTTCCCCCGCGTGCGGGGGAAGGCTGGGATGGGGGCGGAGCGAAGCCATGGACGATGAGTACTGCGAAGCGCTTCCACGTTCGGGTGCTTTCACGCCACATCGCTCGATGCCGCTTGGCATCGGTACCTTGACCGGCTCTGGCTTGCCCCCACCCCAACCCTCCCCCGTGAACGGGGGAGGGGGCGGTGTGTCGTGAACGTGGGGCATGGGGGCGATCACGCATCCTGCCTGCCCCCCATCACCAGCATCCGCGTCTGCACCGGCGGGGCGGCGTAGGCGCCGTGGGTGGTCACCAGCGCGGCGCCGCCGTCGCGCAGGTGCGCGGAGATCATCCGGTTGACCAGGTTGATGCCGTCCAGGTCCAGGTTGGCGTAAGGCTCGTCCAGCAGCCACAGCGGGGCCGGCGACAGCCACAGGCGGGCCAGCGACAGGCGCTTCTTCTGGCCGGCGGACAACTGGCGGGCCAGGGCATCCTCGTAACCGCCCAGGCCGACCATGCCCAGCGCGTTGCCGGGCATCTGGCGCGGGCGGCGGCCGTGCAGGCCGCACAGGAAATGCAGGTTCTCCAGCGTGCTCAGGTCGGCCTTCAGCGCGGGCAGGTGGCCCAGGTAGGCCATGGCGTGGGCGCGGCGCGAGGGACCGGCCGGCCGGCCGTCGATGTCGATCCGGCCGGCGTCGGCCCGCAGCAGGCCGGCCAGCACGCGCAGCAGGGTGGTCTTGCCCACGCCGTTGCCGCCCTGTACCAGCAGCGCTTCGCCAGCGTCCACCGCGAAATCCAGCGGCCCGAACACGGGCTCGTCGTTGCGCGAGAACGCCAGGGCGCGGGCGGCCAGCAACGGCGGGTGGGTGTGGACGGCTTCGGTCATCGGGTCGGGCGCTCCCGCGGCGGGGAGGCTGGGGTGTCCTGTGGCTCAGCCGCCCATTGTAAGCGGACCACCGGGTGCCCCGGCCTGCGGCAGACGGGTCGCGAGCGGGCTCAGCCCACCCAGTCGGTATGGGCGTCGCCGTCCGCCTGCGGCGGCCGCGGCCACATCATCCGCAGCCGCACCGGTTCCCCGGCCTGCCAGAACAGCGTGCCGCCCTGGCCGAACTCGCGCGCCAGCGCGTCGGCCTGCCCGGGCGTGGCGTCCAGCACGAACCAGCCGTACTCGACCATGCCGCCCCGGCTGTTGCAGCCCAGCGCCGGGTGGAACGACAGGCCCAGCGCTTCCAGCCGCTGTTGCAGGCGTTCGTGGGCGGCATCGTTGGCCTCGCGCGTGGATTCGCCCGGGGGCGGATTCCATGCGGTGATGAACAGATAACGCTCCGCCATGACCTGCCGTTCGATCTCCGGCGCGGGCAGTCCGGTGCAGAACAGCCATTCCTTGCGCCCCAGCGTGACGAAGTAGTGCGCCGCGGCCCAGGCCGTGGCCAGCCGGGCGCGTTCGGCTTCGGGGACGCTGTCGGCGGGAACGCTGTGTCCGGTCATGGCCCCATCATCGCGCGTCAGGCGGACCGCGTACACTCCACAGTCCCCCGTTTCGAGAGCCAGGCAGGCGGATGTCGCAACTCCAGACCAAATTGCCCAAGGTGGGCACCACCATCTTCACCGTGATGTCGCAACTGGCCGCCGAGCACGGCGCGGTCAACCTGGGGCAGGGTTTCCCGGACTTCGCGGTGCCGCAGCGGCTGGTGGACGAACTGGACCGCGCCATGCGCGAGGGCCACAACCAGTACGCGCCGATGACCGGCGTGGCCCCGCTGCGCCAGGCCATCGCCGAGAAGGCGCTGCGCTGCTACGGCCGCGAGGTGAACGCCGACACCGAGATCACCGTGACCAGCGGCGCCACCGAGGCGCTGTTCAACGCCATCCACGCAGTGGTGCGGCCGGGCGAGGAAGTGATCGTGCTGGACCCGGCCTACGACAGCTACGAGCCGGCCATCGAACTGGCCGGCGCGCGCGCCGTGCACGTGCCGCTGGACCCGCGGACCTTCGCGGTGGATTGGGACCGGGTGCGCGCCGCCATCACGCCGAAGACCCGGCTGCTGATGATCAACAGCCCGCACAATCCCTCCGGCGCGATGCTGGACGAGGGCGACCTGCGCGCGCTGTCGTCGTTGCTGGAAGGCACCGGCATCTACCTGATCTCCGACGAGGTGTACGAGCACATCGTCTTCGACGGCCGCCGCCATGAGTCGGTGCTGCGCTACCCGGAACTGGCCGCGCGCGCCTTCGTCGTATCCAGTTTCGGCAAGACCTACCACTGCACCGGCTGGAAGATCGGCTATGCCATCGCACCACCGGCATTGACCGCGGAGTTCCGCAAGGTGCACCAGTACAACGTGTTCTGCACGTTCGCCCCGGCGCAGCATGCCTTCGCCGCGATGATCCGCGACGAACCGGAACACTACGAACAGCTGGGTGCGTTCTACCAGGAGAAGCGCGACCGCTTCCGCGAGCAGTTGCTGGGCACGAAGCTCAAGCCGCTGCCGGTGCCGGGCGGCTACTTCCAACTGGTGGACTACTCGGCGGTCAGCGACCTGCCGGACACCGAGTTCGTGAAGTGGTTGACGGTCGAGCATGGCGTCACCGCCATCCCGCTGTCGCCGTTCTACGAGACGCCGCCCGTCGGCCAGCGCCTGGCGCGGCTGTGCTTCGCCAAGAACGAGGCGACGCTGGATGCGGCGATCGAAAGGTTGAAGAAGCTCTGATGCTTCTGTAGGAGGGGCTTCAGCCCCGACTGCCGGAAGGGTCGGGGCTGAAGCCCCTCCTACAGCAGAACACACCCCAATTTGGCGTTGGCAGGAAAAGAACATGCAGGACCTCCGCATTTCCCTCGTCCAGGGCGCCACGCGCTGGCACGATCCGGCGGGCAACCGGGATTACTACGGCGACCTGATCGCGCCGCTGGCGGGGCGGACCGACCTGGTGATCCTGCCGGAAACCTTCACCAGCGGCTTCAGCAACGACGCCATCGACCAGGCCGAGGGCATGGAGGGCGAAACCGTCGCCTGGATCCAGACGCAGGCCGAGTTGCTGGGCGCGGCGGTCACCGGCAGCGTGCAGTTGCGCACGCACGAGGGCGTCTTCAACCGCTTGCTGTTCGCCACGCCGGACGGTGGATTGCGGCATTACGACAAGCGTCACCTGTTCCGCTACGCGGGCGAGCACAAGCGTTATGCCGCCGGCAACGAGCGGCTGACGGTGGAGTGGCAAGGCTGGCGCATCAATCCGCTGGTCTGCTACGACCTGCGCTTTCCGGTCTACGCGCGCAACCGCTACGACGTGGAACGCCCGGGACAGCTGGACTTCGACCTGCAACTGTTCGTCGCCAACTGGCCGGCGCCGCGCGCGTATCCGTGGAAGACGTTGCTGCGCGCCCGCGCCATCGAGAATCTCTGCTACGTGGCGGCGGTGAACCGCGTGGGCACCGACGGCAACGGGCTGGAGTATGCCGGTGACAGCGCGGTGGTCGATTTCCTCGGCCAGCCGCTGGTCGAACTGCCGGCGGAGGAGGGCGTGGCGACCACGACGATCTCGGCTGAGGCGCTGGCCGGGCATCGGGAACGCTTCCCGGCGATGCTGGATGCGGACGCGTTCGAGCTTCGTTGAGTAGCGTTTACAGTCTGATAGTCCGTGGGCCTGTGGCGAATGCCGTTGATGCTGACCGATGGCGCGCTCGCCGCGAGGCGTCACTTGACCAGCCTTAGCAAATGCTTCTGTTTTAGCTTGGGTTCTATGGTCGAAGTTTTTTCGCGGACAGATGGCGCCGCTCGCCGCGGGGGCATTCTTTCTTTGCTCGTGCAAAGAAAGAATCAAAGAAACACGCCCCAGGCGGCGCGCCCTGCGCGCTACGCGCTCCGGGTCCGCAAGCAGGCCGGGAATTTTCGTAAGGCACATCCCTGTGCCATACGAAAACGCCGCCCATCCAGGGCGGCGCCCCAAGGGGTTTTACCCGGCCCGCTTGCCGCGCCTAAATGGGGGCCCGAAAGGCAACAGCAAAAGCAGAAGCATCTGGGCTCCGGATGTATCCGCGTCGCCCTTGGGGCCCCTGAGGTCCGGCAGTCCCGGCAGGTCAAACCCCGCAGGGGCGGCGCACAAGGATGTGCGCCGTTTCCGGATGACACAGGATGTGTCTTCCGGAAATTCCTGCCGGGACTGCGCACCCGCCGCTTCGCGGCGGGCGGACCGCCGGGGTGTGCTTTCTTTGCCTACTTTCTTTGCACAAGCAAAGAAAGTAGGGCCCCCGCGGCGAGCGGCGCCATCTATCCGCGCAGGAAAAACCAACCCGCAAGGCCAGCAAACCTCACCGCGCTCCTTGCATCTTCCCTAAGCCAGCACAGAGGAGCGGCTTCGTTGCCCCTCACCCCAACCCCTCTCCCGGTGGGAGAGGGGCTTTGAGGTGCGTGCACGGGGAAGGCACCTATCTGCCCGCAGCGAGCGGCGCCATGCCGGCGGCAAAGCAGACCCTTCCGAAGAAATGAACGCATTACGTTCATTGGAAGTGTGCATTTTGCATTCATCGTGCACGTTGCGGGATCGCGGACAGTCGGGGCTGGCTGGCTTCGTCGCCCCTCACCCCAACCCCTCTCCCGGTGGGAGAGGGGCTTTGAAGTGCGTGCACGGGGAAGGCGCCTGTTCGCCTGTCCGCTCTGATAAGAGAGATCAGGCGTTCCTGGACGGCAGGATCTGGCATACCGCCTGGCACATCGCCAGCACGCGGCCCTGGTCGTCGCGTACTTCGCCGGCCAGATAGAGCTGGTTGCGGGTGCGTTCCAGCAACCGCGCATGGCAGGTGATGTGGGTCAGCTCCGGCGTCACCGGGCGCAGGTACTGGGTGTTGAGCGAGGTGGTCGCGTTCGGTGGAGCGATCAGGTAGGAGAACGGCCCCAGCGTATTGTCCAGCGCGGCGACGATGAAACCGCCCTGCATGTGGCCGATCGGGTTCTGGTAGCGCGGCAGCACCGGGAAGCGCACCGTCAACGATACGTTCTCCACGTACTCGACGAACTCGCCCTGCATGTCCAGCAGGCAGGGCGGCGGGATCTGCAACGGCACGCCTGCCGGCAGGCGGCTGCGCAGCAGGGCGTTGATGTCGGTCGCGTCGTCGCTCATCGGGTGAAAGTCAACTCGAACGAAGTGAAGAACGGCGCGCGTGGCGGCGTGGTCAGCGTCGTGCCGTTGATCTGCTTCTGCACGCAGATCGCCAGCGGCGTGCCGCCTTCGCGCCAGGTGCGCTGGACGCGGCCCGCCGCGTCCAGCTCGACCACCACCACGAACGGCGAGGTGTCGGCATTGGGCGTCGCGCAGGCGGTGATGGCGGCATCCAGCACCGTCGTCTGCGCCTGCAGCAGCGCATCGCGCTGCGCGGCCGGCAGCGACGCCTCGTCGGCGTCGGCGCGGGCCTTGGCCTGCGGGTAGTCGCCCGGCGACTGCGCGTGGGCATGGGCCGCGCAGCACAGGGCGAAGAGGATCAATGGCAGGCGCATGGCGGTTCTCCCCTGGCGGCGCATCATGGGCATCACGGCGCCTGCGGCGGTTCGATCCGCCACAGCTTGCCGTCGTCCTCGTCGGTCAGCACGTAGATGTTGTCGTCCGGGCCGACCCGCACGTCGCGCACGCGCTCGCCGATCTCGTTGAGCAGGCGTTCTTCGTTGACGATCCTGTCGCCCTGCAGGGTCAGGCGGATCAGGTTGCGTTCGGCCAGCGAACCCTGGAACAGGCTGTCGTTCCACGGATTGCCGGGGCGGCCGGTGTAGAACGCCATGCCGGACAGGCCCGGCGATTTCTCCCACACGTGGTAGGGCTGCTCCATGCCTTCCTTCGCCTTGCCCACGGCTTCCGGGATGGGCTGGCCGGAATAGTTGATGCCGTGGGTGATGATGGGCCAGCCGTAGTTCTTGCCCGGTTCCGGCAGGTTGATCTCGTCGCCGCCGCGCGGGCCGTGCTCGTTCTGCCACAGCTTGCCGGTGCGCGGGTCCTGCGCCATGCCCTGCATGTTGCGGTGGCCGTAGCTCCAGATTTCCGGACGCGCGCCGGCCCGGCCGACGAAGGGATTGTCCTGCGGCACGCTGCCGTCCAGGTTCAGGCGCACCAGCTTGCCCTGCAGCTTGTCCAGTTCCTGCGACAACGGGCGCTGGTTGCGTTCGCCCTGGCTGACGAACAGGTGGCCCTGGCCGTCGAACACCAGCCGCGAACCGAAGTGGTTGGGGCCTTCGACCTTGGGTTCCTGCCGGTAGACGACCTTGACGTCGGTCAGCGCATCGCCGGCCAGCGTGCCGTAGGCGACCGCGGTGCCGGCGGTGCCGTTCTCGCCCGGTTCGGCATAGCTCAGGTAGATGCGCTGGCTGTCGGCGAAGTCGGGCGCCAGCGCCACGTCCAGCAGGCCGCCCTGGCCGGTGGCGAACACCTCGGGCACGCCGGAGATCGGCGCGGAGATCGCGCCGTCGGCGGCGACATGGCGCAACCGGCCCGGGCGTTCGGTGACCAGCATGCGGCCATCCGGCAGGAAGGCCAACGACCAGGGATGGTCCAGCCCGCGCGCCACTTCGGTCACGCGGATCGTGCCCAGCGCGCTGGGCAGGGTCTGCGAAGGCTGGCTGGCGGGCGCGGCCTGCGCGGTGGCGCTGGCCGTGTCATTGGCGGCATCGCCATTGGTGGAGGACTGGCACGCGGCGATGGGCAGCGCGATCAGGATGGCGATGGCGAGTCGTCGAGGGGCGCGTTTGTGGGATGCGGTACGCAACGTCGTGTCTCCTGTGGTGGGGCGGATGTCCCGATGGCGTCAACAGGCCCTAGCGGTAGCCGGCGGCCTGCAATTCGAACAGTTCGGCATAACGGCCGCCTTGCGCCAGCAGTTGTTCGTGCGTGCCGCTGGCCTCCAGCCGTCCTTCATGCAGGACCAGGATGCGGTCCGCCATGCGCACGCTGGAGAAGCGGTGCGAGATCAGCACCGCGGTGCGATTGTCCGACAATTCCTTGAAGCGTTGGAAGACTTCGAATTCCGAACGCGCGTCCAGCGCCGCGGTGGGTTCGTCCAGGATCATCACCTGCGCGTCGCGCATGTAGGCGCGGGCGATGGCGATCTTCTGCCATTGTCCGCCGGACAGGTCCACGCCGTTCTTGAAGCGGCGGCCGATCAACTGGTCGTAGCCGTTGGGCAACTGGGCGATCACCTCGTCGGCCATCGCGCGCGCGGCGGCGTCGCGGATGCGGGATTCATCGTGCATCGCGTCGATCTGGCCCACGCCGATGTTCTCGCCGGCGGTCAGGTGGTAGCGCACGAAATCCTGGAAGATCACCCCGATGTTGGCGCGCAGCTCGTCGATGTCGTAGTCGCGCAGGTCGCGGCCGTCCAGCAGGATGCGGCCTTCGTCCGGGTCGTACAGGCGCGCCAGCAGCTTGACCAGCGTGGTCTTGCCGGCGCCGTTCTCCCCGACCAGCGCCAGCACCTCGCCGGCGCGCAGTTCGAAGTCCAGCCCGCGCACGGCCCAGCGTTCGGCATCGGGATAGCGGAAGCCGACGTTCTCGAAGGTGAAGCCGCGCGTGATCGGTTTCGGCACCGGGATCGGATTTTCCGGCGAAGTGATTTCCGGTTCGATCTCGAAGAACGAGAACAGGTCGTCCAGGTACAGCGCCTGCCCGGCCACCTGCGAAAAACCCACCAGCAGGCCTTCCAGCAACTGGCGCAGGCGGCGGAAGCTGCCGGCCAGGAAGGTCAGGTCGCCGATGGTGAAATCGCCGCGCACCGTGCGCCAGGCGATGTACGCATACGCCACGTAGTAGCCCAGCGTGCCCAGCGCCGCCAGCAGCGTGCCCCAGAACGCGCGCCGCCGCGCCAGCGCGCGGTTGGCCAGGAAGAACTTGTCGGCGAGGGTGCGGTAGCGGTCGATCAGGAAATGGTGGAGGTTGAAGATCTTCACCTCCTTGGCCGTTTCCACGCTGGCGCCCATCTGCCGCATGTATTCCAGCTGCCGCCGCTCGGGCGTCCACTGGAAGTTCAGCGAATAGCCCACCGCATTGAAGTGCGCCTCGCCGATGAAGGCGGGGATCAGCGCCACCGCCAGCAGCACCATCAGCCACGGGGCGTAGACCAGCAGGCCGGCGGCGAAGCCGACCACGGTGATGGCGTCCTGCACCTGGCCGAACAGCTGGCTCATCAGGTTCATCCGGCCCATCGTCTGCCGGCGCGCGCGGTCCAGCTTGTCCTGCAGGTCGGGATCCTCGAAGTCCTCCAGGTCCAGCGTGGCCGCGTGCTGCATCAGGCGGACGCTGGTGGCGTTGGTGAACAGCTCCGACAGCAGCGCATCGGCATAGCTCACCAGCCGGCCGAGCAGGTCGGAGAGGATCGCCAGCGCGAACTCGATGACCAGCAGCCACAGCAGCGGATCGAGCTGGCCGCTGCGCCAGGCATCGCCCAGCGCCTGGAAGCCCAGGCCCAGGCCGACCAGGCGGATCGCCTCGTCGATGATCAGCTTGCCGATGTACAGGGTGACGATGGGCAGCAGCGCGCGGATCAGGCGCAGGCCCAGGCTGGCGAGGGTCAGGCCGGGACTGGTCTGCCAGATCTGGCGCAGGAAGGGCGGCAGGTTGCGCATCGCATCGAAGCGCTCGCGCAGGTTGGGCTTGAAGGCGGGGCGCGTGCCGGCAGGCGAGGAGGACTGGGCCATGCGGGGATTGTGCCTGTCCGCGGCGGATTTGGGGTGAATGCGGAACCGGAGGACCATGTAGGAGCGACGTCAGTCGCGACCGTGGACCACAAAAAAGCTTCAGCCACGGATTGACACGGATCACACGGATTAAAGACAAGAAGTATTATCCGCGTTCATCCGCACCAATCCGTGGCTGAAGGGATGTTCTTCCTCACGGTCGCGACTGACGTCGCTCCTGCATGGGCTGTGGCAGCGGCGTGGGTTCACCGTGGATCGCCTGACACCGCGCCTGCCGGCGTCCACAGCGTGGCGCCCAGCGGGTACATCGGTTCGACGACGCGGCTGCGGTAGGCGTCTCCCTCCTGCCAGACATGGAAGGCGCCGCCCCAGATCGTTCCGGGCTCGCGCAACATGCGGGTGGTCATCTGCACGAACGACGGTGGCGACTTCTGCGAATCCGCCGAGATGGCGGCGATGGCTTCGTCGCGGGAGAACCAGCGCAGTTCCCGCGTGCCGTCGGGCGCTTTCGGTTCGCCGCCGGCGATCCTGGCCATGTAGTGCGTGCGCGTGGACAGGGCGGTGGTGAAGCCGTACTCGTAGGTCAACATGCCCGCCAGCGCCACGTTTTCGATCCTGATCCCGTACTTCCCGGCCAGGCTGTCCAGCGAGGCGCGAAGCGACAATCGCGTGTCGAAGCGCTGGCCGGGCGTGGACCAGCCCATCGCATTCGACTGCAACAGCACTTCGCCCCGGTCGTTGAAGACGAGCAGGCGCTGGGTGGTGTAATTGTCGTCATCGCCGCCGCCGGCACGCACGTGCAAGGGGAGTGCGAGCAACAGGAACAACAGGAATATCGGCTTCATCGTCCAGGCCCCGTGCGGATTGCCGGTTTCACCGCGCCGCGATGGCGAGCGGGACCGGCTGGATGCTGACGGCCTGTCCCGGTTCCACGCGTTCGCCGCCGCGCACGATCAGGCAGTCGCCGGCACGCACGTCGCCGCGCACTTCCACCAGGCCATCCACTTCCGTGCCGGTTTCCACCGGCAGGCGTTCGGCCTTGCCGGCGCTGTCCACGCGCAGCACGAAGTCGCCCTCGCGGCGCAGGATCACCGCATCGCGCGGTACCGCCACCACGCTGCGCGCGCCGGCCCTGGGCAGGCCCACGTCCACCGCGCTGCCCACCGGCAGTTGCGCGGCGTCGATGGCGATGCGCAGTTCCAGCTGGCGCGAGGCTTCATCGCCCACCGGCACCAGGGCGGTGACCGGCCAGGCGCGCTCGTCGCCCTCGGTGCGCACCAGCACCGACGTGCCGGCGGCCAGGTGGCGGGCCAGCTCCACCGGCGCGCGTACGCGGACTTCCTGCGTCGAGGTGTCCACCAATCGCGCGACCGAGGCGCCGGTGATCAGGTATTCGCCCAGTTGCGCATGGCGCTCCGCGACCACGCCGGGGAAGGGCGCGCGCACGACCATCTGCGTGCGCTGGTGGCGGGTCTGCGCGAGCTGGGCCAGCGCGCGGGCGCGTTCCTGCACCAGCATGTCGCGGTCGGCGCGCAACTGGTCGTATTGCGCGCGGGCGATGTTCTGCTGCGCCGCCAGTTGGGCGTAGCGGCGCTCCTGCGCCTGCGCCATGTCCAGTTGCGCCTGGATGCGGGCCAGGTCGGCCCGGCCTTCCTGTTCGCGCAGGCGCAACGCGGTGTCGTCCAGCACGGCCAGCGCCTGTCCGGCGCGCACGCGCTGGCCGACCTCCACCACTTCCACCACCCGGCCGCCCTGTTCGCTGGCCACGCGCGCGTCCTGGCGGCTGATGACGCTGCCCGGCGACCAGTGGCGCGGGGCGAACTCGGCGTTGACGGCGGGCGCGACGCTGACGATGGCGGGCGCCGCTTCCGGTTCCGCCGGCGCGCTGGCATCGGCGTCCCGTTCCAGCAGGGGGAGGGCGAGGACGCCGGCCAGCGCGATGGCGATCAGGCTCTTGTGCAGGGTACGCATGTCGTTCTCCGTGGGAAGCGGGGCATCAGGTCAGGACGTGGGGAAGCGGCGGCGCGGACGCCGAAGGGTCGGCATCGGGCGCCGGCGAAGGCGACGCGGCCAATCGCAGCAGCGCCGGCACCAGCACCACCGTGAACAGCAGGCTCAGCGCGACGCCGCCGACGGAAACCGCGGCCAGCCCGCGGTAGATGACCGCGCCGGGGCCGGGATTGATCGCCATCGGCAACGCGCCCAGCACGCCGGTCAATGCCGCGATCAGGATCGGGCGCAGGCGCTGGTCCAGTGCCTGCCTCAGGGCATCGTCCAGGCCCATGCCGGCCGCCTGCGCCTCGCGCGCCTGCGCGACCAGCAGGATGGCGTTGTTGATCACCATGCCCATCAGCATGATGAAACCGATCATCGACAGCAGGTCCAGCGTCTGCCCGGCGGCCAGGTCCAGCACGCGCAACCCGGCCACGCCGCCCAGCACCGCCATCGGCAGCGTCGCCAGGACGAAGGCGCTGTCGCGCAGCGAGCGGAACATCGCCGCCATCAGCATGAACAGCACCGCCAGCGCCATCGCGAAGTTCATGCCCATGCCGCGCACCACTTCGCCCAGCCGGTCGGCGCTGCCGGAAATGCGGATCGCCGCATCGGGCGGCAGCACGTCGCGCAGGGCCGGCACGATCGCGTCGTCGACGATGTCCAGCGCTTCCTCCAGCGACATCGTCGCCGGCGGATCGACGGTCAGGGTGACGGTGCGGCGGCGGTCGATCCGGCGCAGCTGCTTGGGCGCCAGCACGGTATCCACCCGCGCCAGTTCGCCCAGGCTCAGCACGCCGCCCTGCGGCGTCGCCAGCGGCGCCGCGCCAAGCCGTTCCACATCGTCCTGGCGGCTGCTGCGCAGGATGATGGCCAGCCGGCGGTCGCCGTCGAAGTGTTCGCCCAGCCATTGGCCGTCGCCCAGCGTGCGCACCACGGTCCCCAGTTCCGGCCGGCGCCAGCCGATCTCCGCCAGCCGGCGATCGTCCGGGCTCACGCGCAGTTCGGGAGTGCCGGCGTCGGCGTTCGGCCAGGCCTGCACGTTGGCGCCGGCGAAGCGCCCGGACAGCAGCTTGCGGCCGGTCTCCGCCGCGCGCGCCAGTGCGTCGCCGTCGGCGTGCTGCAGGTGGATGGCGATGGCCCGCGCCGAACCGCCGAAACCGCCGAAGAGTTCGCCCTCGCTGGCGAAGGCGCGCGTATCCGGGAAGCCGACCACGACCTCGTCGCGGACGATGCGCTCCAGTTCGCCGATGTCGGCCGGGTCCACGACGCGCGCGCCCAGCGTGCCGCCGCCCGGCCACAGGTTGAGGTACCAGTTGCTCAGCCGCGGGCCCTTCTCGCCGTCCATATAGGGGCGCATGCGTTTCAGCAGCACCGGCGCGATCTCGCGGTTGACGCGCTCCGGGCTCATGCCGGGCGGGAAGTTGAAGAAGGCGTCCACGGCGGCGCGTTTCACCGGCGGCAGGTAGTCGATCCGTGGCATCAGCAATACGGCCAGCAGGGCGGGCGCCAGCACCAGTGCGCCGACCCAGGCCCACTGGCGGCGGCGTCCCTGGGTGGTCCGCAACGCCCAGTCGCCGACGCGCGACCAGTAACGATGCCGTTTCCCTTCGTCCTGGCGCGTGCGCAGCCAGCTGTTCGCGGCGACCGGCAGCACGGTGACGGCGACCAGCAGCGAGATGCCCACGGCGATGGAGATGGTCAGCGCCAGGTCGGCGAACAGCTGGCCTTCCACGTCCTCCATGAAGATCACCGGCAGGAACACCGCCACCGTGGTCAGCGTGGACGCGACCAGCGCGCCGCCCACCTGGCGCGTGCCTTCCAGCGCGGCGCGGGTGGCCGGCATGCCTTCCTCGCGCAGGCGGACGATGTTCTCGGCCACCACCACCGCGGCGTCCATCACCATGCCCACGGCGAACGCCAGCCCCGCCAGCGAGATGACGTTGAGGCTGCGGCCGGTCAGCTGCAACACGATGAAGGTCGCCAGCAGCGAGATGGGGATGGCGCAGGCGATCAGCGCGGTGGCGCGCAGGTCGCGCAGGAACCACCACAGGCAGCCCACCGCCAGCAGCACGCCGGCGAACAGGCTGCCGGACAGCAGGCCGATGGCGCGGTTGATGAAGACGGAGGCGTCGAAGCTCTGCGCGATGTCCAGGCCCAGCGGCGCCAGTTCCTGCTGGCGCACGTCGGCGACGACCCGCTTCACTTCGTCCAGCGTGTCCAGCACGTTGGCCCCGCTCTCGCGCAGGATGCGCAGGCCGATGGCGGGGTTGCCGTTCTGGTAGGCGAAGAAGCGCTGCTCCGGGCGCTTCACCCGCACCTCGGCCACGTCGCCCAGCCGCACCGGCCGGCCATCGCGCCAGGCCAGGATCAGCTCGCCCAGCGCCTCGGGCGTGTAGCGGCCGGCGAAGCGCAGCACGTATTCGCGGCGGCCGGCTTCCACTATGCCGCCGGAAACGTCGGTGGCGCGCGCGGCGACCGCGGCCACGTCGGGAATCGTGATGCCCAGGGCGGCGGCGCGTTCCAGGTCCAGGGTGATGGTGAGTTCTTCCTGCGCGCCGCCGTTGATCTCCACGCCGGCCACGCCATTGACCGAGGTCAGGCGTGGGACGATGCGGTCCTCGATCGTCTGCCGATAGTCGAGGATGTCGCCGGGCGTGCCGGGCAGTTTCTGCACGAAGAAGTAGGTCAGCGAGTTGTTGGCGTTGTCGGCGCCGGCCTGCACCACCGGCGGCGTGGCGTCGCGCGGCAACGGTTGCAGGCGGTTCATCCGCGACAGCACTTCCACCAGCATCGCGTCCATGTCGCTGCCGACGGCGAAGGTCAGGTTGATGAAGCTGTTGCCGGCGTTGACGTTGGAGGCGATCTCCTCCAGTCCGGGCAGGCCCTGCATCACCGCCTCGATGGGCTCGACGATCTCCGATTCCATTTCCTGCGGCGAGGCGGCGCGCCAACTGGTCTGGATCGACATCTGCGGGCGCTCGATGTCCGGGAACAGTTGCAGCGGCAGCTTCATCAGGCTCATCAGGCCGAACGCGCAGACCATGGCGACCACCACCGCGACCGCGGCGGGATTGCGTAGCGAGGCGTCGGTGAGTTTCATCGGCGGGTCCGCGGAGATGGGCAGCGGAGCGCACGATGCGGCAGGCGGGATCGGACCTTATGGTCCGATAGTCATGTGTTGCGGTGAGTGGTGGACGCCGCGCGGTGAACCGAGGCCTGAGAATCCCGGTTACGCGCCGTAGGAGCGACGTGAGTCGCGACCGCGGACCACGAAGAAGCTTTGGCCGCGGATTGACACGGATCCCGCGGATGAAGCTGAAGTCTTGTCAGCGGTTATCCGCGTCAATCCGTGGCTGAAAGGGTCTTCTTTCTTTCGGTCGCGACTCACGTCGCTCCTACAGGGGGCGTGGCGATTACAACAGCACGGACAGCTTGTCGCGGTAGCTGCGCGACAGCTTGAGTTCCTGGCCGCAGTCCAGGCGCAGGTAGCTTTCGCCGTTGGTGTGCGGGCGAAGCTCCACCACGCGCTGCGCATTGACGATGGTGGAGCGGTGGATGCGCGGGAAACGCTGCGGGTCCAGCTGTTTCTCCATCTCGCGCATGGTGGCGCGCAGGATCAGCGTGTTGCCGTTGGGGGCATCGCCGTCGGTGTGGATGCACATGTAGTCGCCGGCGGCATCGATCCAGCGGATGCTGCGCAGGTCCACGCGCACGGTACGGCCGCCATCGCGCACGGCGAGTTTTTCCTCGCGGCGCAGCTGTTCCAGCGCATCGGGCTTCAGGGCCTCGTCCAGGTCCAGCGGCGGGCGGCCGCTCAGTTCGCCCAGCAGGCCCAGCAGCTGCGCGCAGTGTCCGCTGGCCTCGCGCTGCGCGCGTGCGCTGCGCACGCGCGCCAGGGCCTGTTCCAGCCGGGATTCCTCGACCGGCTTGAGTAGGTAGTCGGTGGCGGAGGCTTCGAAGGCGCGGATGGCGTAGTGGTCGTAGGCGGTGACGAAGACCACCAGCGGCATTTCCCGCGCGGGAATGGCGCGCAGCGTGGCGAAGCCGTCCATGCCCGGCATCTGCACGTCGAGGAACATCAGGTCGGCCTGGTGTTCGCGCAGCCCGGCGATGGCGGAGGCGCCGTCGCCGTACTGGCCGACGATCTCCACGTCCGGATGGGCTTGCAGGCGGATTTCCAGTCCGCGCCGGGCCAGGGGTTCGTCGTCGACGATCAGCGCCCGCAGGCGCGCCGCGCTTTCGTTGCGGGGCGTGGCGGCGGCGTGGCGGGCGCTGTCCATGGCTCAATCCCCGAAGGTCTGCGAAGTCTCGTAGGGAAGCCGCAGCGTCACCTCGATGCCGCGCTCGCGGTTGCGCACCGAGAATCCGCCGGCCTCGCCGTACAGCACGTTGAGGCGCTCGCGCGTATTGCGCAGGCCCACGCCCTTGCCGGGCGGCAACGTGTCGCCTTCCAGGCTGTTGCAGCCCGGGCCGTCGTCGATCACGCGCAGGATCAGCTGGGCGCCTTCGCGCTCGGCCTCGATCCGCAGCAGGCCGCCGGCCACCTGCTTGGCCACGGCGTACTTGATGGCGTTCTCCACCAGCGGCTGCAGCAGCAGGCTGGGCAGCAGCGCGCGCCAGCAGTCCTCGTCGATGCCGGTCTCGATGCGCAGGCGTTCGGCGAAGCGGATCTTCTCGATGTCCAGGTACAGCGTCAGCGCGTCCAGTTCCTGCCGCAGGGTCACGCGCTGCATCGGGTCGTTGTCCAGCGAGTGGCGCAGGAACGCCGACAGGCCCTGCACCATGCGGTTGGCGGTGGCGTTGTCGCGGTCCAGGATCAGGGTGGAGATGGCGTTGAGCGTGTTGAACAGGAAGTGCGGGTTCAACTGGTAGCGCAGCATCTTCAGCTGCGCCTGGTGGGCCATGCTGCGCGCGGCCAGCGCGCGCTGGGTCTCGTTCTGCAACTGGCGGTAGTACTTGATGCCCAAGTACATACCCACCCAGGCCAGCACCACGTAGATGTAGCCCAGCGAATACGCCACGAAGGCCATGTGGTTGGCCGGCTTGCAGGTTTCGCAGAATTCGACCAGCACTTCGCGGGTGACCATGTCCATGATGGCCGAGCTGGCCAGGATGGGCAGCACCATCACCGCCAGCAGGCGGCGCGGCGACAGGCCCCAGAAGGTCCGCAGCAGGAACCGCAGGCCGAGGGTGACGGTGGCGCCGGTGACGGCGGCGGTCAGCGGCACCACCCAGTAACCGGACGGCTTGCCGTGGGCGATCGCGGCCAGGTAGCCCTGGCTGAAATAGGCGCCCCACCCACCCAGGTGCAACAGCCAGAACAGGTGCTGGCGCGGCAGGTCCAGCGGATGAGGGGCGGCGATGGCCATGGCGGGCTCGGCGAAGACGCGGATGGCGACATGCTACCCCCGCGGCGATGGCGTTGCGGCAACGGCTCGTCGGCCGATGCGCACGCTTGGGCGCATCGGCCGGAGCCTGCCTTCCCGCGCCGACCTTACGGCAGTACCGGGTGCAGGCCCACGCCGAGACGGTTCCAGGCGTTGATGGTGGCGACGGCCATGGTCAGTTCGGCGATCTCGTGTTCGTCGAAGTGCGTCTTGAGGGCTTCATAGGTCGCATCGGCCGGGGCGCCGGAGGGCAGGGCGGTGAGTTGCTCGGCCCAGGCCAGCGCGGCGCCTTCGCGGGCATCGAAGAAGCGGCTGTCGCGCCAGCCGGCGACGGTGTCGATCTTGCGCGGTTCGATGCCGGCCTTGCGCAGCGCGGTGGCGTGCATGTCCAGGCAGAACGCGCAGCCGTTGATCTGCGAGACGCGCAGGAAGATCAGATCGACCAACGCCTTGTCCAGCTTGCCGTCGTGAAGGCTCTGGCTGGCGGCGAGCAGGCCGCGGAAGGCTTCGGGAACGTACTTGGGGTATTTGACGCGATGGAATTTCATGGTGGTGCTTCGCTTCCGTAACGGCCACCGTGGCCGCTTTCGCTACCAGGACGCGCGACCGGGATCCGGCGTGACACCCGCGCCCAGTTTGTCCGGATTCGCCACGTTCAACAGTTCGACGATCCGCTCACCATCGGTGGTAGCCACCATCACCGCCGCCAGCTTGCCAGTGCGGTAGCGCAGGATGGCCGGTTCGCCGTTGACCATGCCCATGCGCCACTCGATGGCCGGATCGCGCCGCCGGTACGCGGCCCAGAACAGCCGCGCGATGCGCTCGCGCCCCAGCAGCGGGCGGATGACCGCCAGCGCCTTGCCACCGCCGTCGGACACCAGCCGCGCATCCTCGCGCAGCAGCGCGGTGATGGCGGTCTGGTCCCCGCGACTGGCCGCGTGCATGAAACGCTCCAGCAGCTTGCGGTGGCGTTCGGGCTCCACTTCGAAGCGCGGTCGCGCCGCCTGCACGCGTTCGCGGGCGCGGTGGACCATCTGCCGGCAGTTGGCCTCGCTCTGGCCCAGCAACGGCGCGATCTGGGCATATTCGTAATCGAAGGCTTCCTTCAGCAGGTAGGCCGCGCGTTCCTCCGGTCCCAGCCGCTCCAGCACGGCCAGGAAGGCCAGCGACACCTGTTCGGCCCGCTCGGCGTGGTGGTCGGGGCCGGGTGCTTCGTCGATCTCGGCCGGTTCGGGCAACCACGGGCCGACGTAGCGCCCGCGCTGCACGCGCGCGGCGCGCAGGCGGTCGATGCCCAGCCGCGTGGCGGCCGTGACCAGCCAGGCCTCCGGGTCGCGGATGCTGGCGTGGTCGGCCTGCTGCCAGCGCAGCCAGGCGTCCTGCACCACGTCCTCGGCGTCGCTGCGGCTGCCCAGCAGCCGGTAGGACAGCCCGAACAGCCGCGGGCGGTGGGTTTCGAAGGTGTTTTCTTCGTTCATGCGGCCAGGACGGGGCAGGGTGGTCCGGCGTGACACGGGCGCGCGATCAGCCGGCGACCGTTTCGCTCAGCCGCGGTTCGTCCAGCCGCAGGGTCAGGCATTTGGCCGAGCCGCCGGCTTTCAGGAATTCGTCCAGTGCGATTTCCACCACGCTGAAGCCCGCCCGCGCCAGCGCGTCCCGCAAGCCGGGGCTGGCACGGTTCAGCACCACGGTGTCGCCGATGCTGATGGCATTGCAGGCGAAGTCCAGCGCGTCCGCTTCGCCCACGGCGATCCGCTGCCCGGCCGGTACCCGCGCGGCGATGGCCGCCTGCGCCGGTTCGTCGAAAGCCGGCGGGTAGTACAGCAGGCCGCCACCCTGCAACGGACAGAAGCAGGTGTCGAGGTGGTAGAAGCGCGGATCGGTCAGCCGCAGCGGGATCGTCTCGATGTCGAGCAGGTCGGCCAGCGCCGGGGCCGCCGCCGCATCGCTGCGATGGCCATGGCCGAGCCACAGCCGCGGCGCCGCCCGGTCCAGCAACGCATCGCCGGCGCCCTCGAAGGCGATGCCGGCGGGCAGTTCGCGCACGTTCCAGCCGCGTTCGCGGAACCAGTCGGCGAACAGCGGCGCCTCGCCCTGGCGCTGCGGATGCAGGAAGCGGCTGACCACGAACGTGTCCTCCAGCACCAGCCCGGCATTGGCGGCGAACGGCATGTCCGGCAGCCCGGGACCGGGCCGCGCGGTCTGGATGTCGGCCAGCGCCGACAACGCCGCGTGCAGCGCATCCCACTGCGCCTGCGCGCGCAGCGGCACGGCGCTGCCTATCCGGCCTTGCATCCAGGGATTGATCACGTAATCCACCCCGAAATGCAGGGGAGGGCACATCAGCAGGCGAGGACTCGAGGGCATGGGGGTCTCCAACGGGCAACAGGAAAAGTGGCAGGGATCGGCCTTCCGTGCAATCGGTGCGCGTCCGCTCGGGTAAAATCGGCGGCGCAACCCCCGCCAGCGCCCGAGCCAGCCGTGACCCCGCCTTTATGAGCACGATCAAGCAGGAAGATCTCATCCAGAGCGTCGCCGACGCCCTGCAGTACATCAGTTATTACCATCCCGTCGATTACATCCGGAACCTCGCCGCCGCCTACGAGCGCGAGGAATCGCCGGCCGCCAAGGACGCCATCGCCCAGATCCTGATCAATTCGCGCATGTGCGCCGAGGGCCACCGCCCGATCTGCCAGGACACCGGCATCGTCACCGTGTTCCTCGAGATCGGCATGGACGTGCGCTGGGACGACGCCACCATGGGCGTGGAGGACATGGTCCACGAAGGCGTGCGCCGCGCCTACAACCATCCGGACAACAAGCTGCGCGCCAGCGTGCTGGCCGATCCGGCCGGCAAGCGCACCAATACGAAGGACAACACGCCGGGCGTGGTCAACTTCAAGGTGGTGCCGGGCGACAAGGTCGACGTGATCGTCGCGGCCAAGGGCGGCGGCTCGGAGGCCAAGTCCAAGTTCGCCATGCTCAACCCGTCCGACTCCATCGTCGACTGGGTGCTGAAGACCGTGCCGACCATGGGCGCCGGCTGGTGCCCGCCGGGCATGCTGGGCATCGGCATCGGCGGCACCGCCGAGAAGGCGATGCTGCTGGCCAAGGAGTCGTTGATGGAACCCATCGACATCACCGACCTGCAGCAGCGCGGTCCGTCCAACCGCGCCGAGGAACTGCGGCTGGAACTGTACGAGAAGGTCAACGCGCTGGGCATCGGCGCGCAGGGCCTGGGCGGCCTGACCACGGTGCTCGACATCAAGGTCAAGGATTACCCCACCCACGCGGCCAACCTGCCGGTGGCGATGATCCCCAACTGCGCCGCCACCCGCCACGCGCACTTCACCCTGGACGGCAGCGGCCCGGTGATGCTGGACCCGCCGTCGCTGGAGGACTGGCCGCAGCTGACCTACGACGCCTCCAAGGGCCGCCGCGTCGACCTCGACACGCTGACCCGCGAGGATGTCGCCGGCTGGAAACCGGGCGAGGTGCTGCTGCTCAACGGCAAGCTTCTGACCGGCCGCGACGCCGCGCACAAGCGCATGGTGGACATGCTCAACAAGGGCGAGGCATTGCCCGTCGATTTGAAGGGCCGCTTCATCTACTACGTCGGCCCGGTCGATCCGGTGCGCGACGAAGTGGTCGGCCCGGCCGGCCCGACCACCGCCACCCGCATGGACAAGTTCACCGAGCAGGTGCTGGCGCAAACCGGCCTGCTGGGCATGGTCGGCAAGGCCGAGCGCGGCCCCGCGGCCATCGAGGCGATCAGGAAGCACCAATCGGCCTACCTGATGGCGGTCGGCGGCGCGGCCTATCTCGTCTCGAAGGCGATCAAGGCCGCCAGGGTCGTCGGCTTCGCCGACCTGGGCATGGAGGCGATCTACGAATTCGACGTGCAGGACATGCCGGTCACCGTCGCCGTCGATTCGCAGGGCACCTCGGTGCACCAGACCGGCCCGAAGGAATGGCAGGCCCGCATCGGCAAGATCCCGGTGGTGGTGGCGTAAGTGCTGCTCCATTCTCCCATCGGGAGAAGGTGCCCGAAGGATGGATGAGGGGAGAACGAAGTCAAGATGCCCGACTCATCCCGACTTCCATCGCCCCTCACCCCAACCCCTCTCCCGGTGGGAGAGGGGCTTCGATTCCAGGAGTCCTGCATGCCCGCCACGCTCTACTATTCCCGCAGCACCGCCAGCCTGGTCGTGCATTGGCTGCTGATCGAACTGGGCGTGCCGCACGAACTGCATGAACTGGACTTCGACAGGCGCGAACAGAAATCCGCCGATTACCTGAAGCTCAATCCGGCCGGCGTGGTGCCCACGTTGGTCATGGACGGGCAGGTGATCACCGAGACGGCCGCCATCCTGATGCACCTGGCCGACCTGCATCCGCGCGCCGAACTGGCGCCGGCGGTGGCCACCACGCAGCGGGCGCAGTACTACCGCTGGATGCTGTTCTGCGCCAACACGCTGATGCCGGCCTACCGCGCGTGGTTCTACGCCGACGAGGTCGCCGGCGCGGAGAACACCGAAGCCAGCCAGCGGCATGCTCGGCAGAAGATCGAGAACGCCTGGCAGTACGTGGCCGATCACCTGGAAAGCCACGGTCCCTACCTGCTGGGCGCGCAGCGCACCGCCGTGGACTTCCTGCTGACCATGCTGATGCGCTGGTCGCGCAACATGCCGCGCCCCAGCGATACGTGGCCGGTGTTGCATGCCCATGCGCAGCGCATGAAGGCGTTGCCCAGCTTCAAGGAAGTCTACGCCCGCGAAGGCCTGACCGACTGGACCTGATCCGAACGGAGTCACTGTAGGAGCGACGTGAGTCGCGACCGCGGATTGGCGATGGCAGGAGGCTGTGACAGCACGCGCCACCACGCTCCATGTGCATCGCGAGGAATGACGTCCCCGCCTGTTCGGCCGTGCGGTCGCGACTCACGTCGCTCCTACAGGAAGCCGGTTTCACTTCACGTAATCGTCGAACTTTTTCCCGCCCTGGAACGGCATCAGATGCTGGCGCAGGATGCCGCGCGGCACCGTCTCCAGTTTCATCACGCCGTATTCCTCCGGCCATTCCTCCTGCCGCTTCGGCAGCTTGAACGTCCCCATCAGCATGTCCACCAGCGGCAGATGGATGGCGTAATTGACGTCCAGATATTCCTTGTGCCGCGCGTGATGCCAATGGTGGTAGCGCGGTAGCACCAGCAGGTATTCCAGCCAGCCGAAGCGGATGCCCAGGTTGGCGTGCGCCAATACGGCTTGCAGGCCGACCAGGATCACGTACGCGTTCACCGCCGACGCGGAGAAACCCAGGATCAGCAGCGGCAGCAGCACCGCGCTGCGGGTCAGCACGATCTCGACGAAGTGGATGCGCGAGCCGGCCAGCCAGTCCATCTCGCGGCTGGAGTGGTGCACGGCGTGGAAGCGCCACAGCCACGGCACGTTGTGGTACGCCCGGTGCAGCAGCGCCTGCGCCAGATCGGCCACGAAGACGGCGATCAGGAACTGCGCCCACACCGGCAGCGACTGGATCGCATCCTTCAGGGCGGGGAAGGCGGCCAGCCCGGCGATGGTCGAGGTCGATGCGGTCACCAGGATCAGGATGAACTGCACCAGCACGTGGCTCATGAAGAAGTAGGCCACGTCCGTGCGCCAGCCCGAACGCAGCGGCGAGATGCGGCGCTGGCCCAGGTAGTGTTCCAGCGGCACGAACACCAGCGCCGAGAAGAACAGCGAAATCACGAACCAGTCCAGCCCCAGCGAGTAGGGTGTCTTGCCGATGCTGTCGAACTGCACATTGGTGCCGCCCAGCAGCACCGCCAGTGTGGCGCTGCCCACGCCGATCAGCGCCACCCGCTTGTTGCGGTCGCGCAGGATGGCCAGTGTGCCCATGCCGAACGCGGCGGCCAGTCCCACCAGCAACAGGTGGCGGGCGAACTGTTCGTTGTAGACCGCGCGGAATTCCTTGCTGGTCAGCAACTCGGGAAAGTGGAAGCACAACACCGCCATCAGGCTGAGCAGCCCGAGCAGGGCGGCGGAGTAGGCGAAGAACGAGCGACGTTGACGGGCCATGCGCGAACGGGTGGGTGGGCCAGCCCGCAGCATAGCCGCAGGCGATGGATCGGTGCGAGCACCGTGCTGTCACATTAAATGCAGGCTGCAAGGCCCTTGCCGACCCGCAACCCGCAACCCGCAACCCGCAACCCGCAACCCGCAACCCACAACCCACAACCCACAACCCACAACCCACAACCCACAACCCACAACCAGGAACCAGGAACCAGGAACCAGGAACCAGGAACCAGGAACCAGGAACCCACCCTCCCTCAATACCAATCCAGCAACGAAATCCCCAGGCCGAGGTACGTCGCCTTGTGGTTGTAGTCGATCAGGCTTTCGCCGTAGCCGTGGAAGAACTGCAGGTGCGCGCGGAAGGTGCCGTTGATCGGGAAGCCGTAGTCCACCTGCAGCGCCCCGCGCGAATCGTCGCCGCCGCGCAGCGTGTGCCGGCCCAGCACGGTCAGCATGTGGCCGTTGCGGGTGTAGGTGAGCATGGCGTCGCCGCGGCCGATGTAATCCTCGATGTCCGGGTTGTCGTCGTCGTTGCCGTCCGGCACCCGCCACCACGGCCGCAGCACCAGCGCCCAGTTGTCGCGGTCCAGGCCGATGGTGGCGATCACCCGGTTCCAGCTGCGCGACAGCGGATCGCCACGGCCGTTGGACTGGTGGTTGAGGCCGACGCCGGCCATGCGGCCCTTCCATTCGCCGAGGCTGTAGTTGTTGCGGAAGACCAGCATCACTTCCGGTTCGTAGTTGGTCTCGCGGAACGGACGCGATTCCTCGCTGTTGAAGACCTGCCAGCGCGAACTCTGCGTGTAGGCGCCCCACAGGTCGCCGTTGTCGCCGAACAGGTTCTCGGCGAACTTGGTCTTGAAGCTGAACTGGAACTTGGTCTCCACGTCCTGCAGGTCCTGCGGCTCGGTGACCGTGTTGTCGGGATTGGGAGAGAAGGGCGTTTCGTTGGTGCTGCTGGTCCAGAACGCGGGCAGCAGGTAGACCGGCTTGTAGCCGCGCATCTGGAACACGCCCAGCTTGGAGTCCTTGGCCAGTTCCCAACGGCTGTCCAGCAGCGAACCGCGGCCGGCGTTGGCGATCAGGTCGGCGTCGGCGGGATCGTCCGCGCGGAACCAGGCCCCCAGCCGCCGGCGGGCACGCTCGCTCAGCGGCGCGTCCGGGTTTCTTTCCGCCTCGGCGGCCGCCTGCGCCTCGGCGGCCTTGGCGGCTTTGGCGGCCTGTGCTTCCTCGTCGGCCCTGCGGGTATCGCGCGCGTCTCGCCCCAGCGCGGCGTCGTAGCAGGCCAGGCGCACGGCGTCGCTTTCGATGGACAGGCAGGCTTCCGGGGTGGCCACGGCCGGGACGTATTCCTGAGCCTGGGCGGCGATGGACAAGGTAATGCCGATTACCAACGGCAGCAGTCGGGTGCGATGCGTCATGCGAAGGGAGCTCGATCCACAAGAAGTACAGGGGGACATTCTGCCGCAGGCAGCGAGATACACGCGTTTACTTGCGATCAGAGGAACCAGGCGAACAGGAACAGGCCCACCATCGCGAACGCCAGTCCCAGTTTCAGCACCACGCCCAGCACGATGCCCAGCCATGTCGCCAGCCCCACCTTGGCGGCCTGGCGCAGCTCGCGGCCATGCCAGAGTTCGCCCAGCAGCGCCCCCGCGAACGGTCCCACGAACAGGCCGATGGGCATGAAGAACAGTCCCGCGAACGTGCCCAGCACCGCGCCCAGCAGCGCTTTCTTGCTGGCCCCGACCCGCTGCGCGCCGATCGCGGTGGCGAACACGTCCACGGCGATCGACAGCAGGGTCAGCAATCCCAGCGCCACCAGCGCGACCCAGCCGACCTGCTGGAAATCGCCCGCCCAGGCGGCCAGCAGCATGCCGGCGAAGACCAGCGGCAGGCCGGGCAGGGCGGGCAGGATCACGCCGGCGATGCCCACCAGGATCAGCAGCACGGCCAGGGCGTAGTAGAGCATGTGGATGTCCACGTAATTCTCCTAGGGAATCAAGGGGTTGGGACGTCGTCGAGGGGGTCGGGGAAGCGTTTGCATTTTCACAATTGCCGCGTTACTGTTCGGGCGCTGCCGTTGCCAAGGTCACCGTGAATCGTGGCCTGATGGGGTAGATCCATGATCCGCTACATCGCTTGTACCTCGCGTCCTCCTTGCAACCAGCCGCCGAGAGGCGTATCCACCACCCGTTCCAAGGAGCAAGTAGATGTCTGATCGTGAAACCGGGACCGTGAAATGGTTCAACGATGCCAAGGGCTTCGGCTTTATCAGCCGCGAAAATGGCGAAGACGTGTTCGTGCACTTCCGCGCCATCCAGAGCCAGGGCTTCAAGAGCCTGAAGGAAGGCCAGAAGGTCAGCTTCACCGTCGTGCAGGGCCAGAAGGGCCTGCAGGCGGACGCCGTGCAGGCGCTCTGACCCGAAGGCCGGACCCGCGCGCCACCGCGCGGACGCCACAGGAAAAAGCCCGGCATCGACCGGGCTTTTTCTTTGGCCGGCATCGGGGCCGGCATGCGCGGATAGCGGGCTCCGCGATTTCGATTTCCTGGCTTGTGGCGCGACGCGCCTCAGCGCAGCACCACGCGACCGTTCTGCACGCGCACGTAGGTGTTCTCGCGGATGCCGCCCAGGTCGTTCTGGTTGATGGTCACGCGACGGCCATCGTCCATGCGCACGGTGAGGTTGTAGCTCTCGCCGTTGTTGCGGTTCTGGATCGCGTTGCCGGTCGCGGCGCCGGCAACGGCGCCTGCGACGGTGGAGACGTTCTTGTTGCCTTCGCTGCCACCGGTGCGGTCGGAGATCTGGCGACCGGCGACGGCGCCCACGATGCCACCGAGCACGGCGCCCGTGCGCGAGGGTGTCCCGCCCGACACCACGTCGATGCGTTCGACGATGCCGCAGTCGGCGCAATAGCGATTGGACGGGGCGGGGTTGTTGTAACCGCCACCGTAGCCGCTGCCATAACCAGGAGATGTGCTGGCGCAGCCTGCCAACGCGACGCAGGTGGTGATGCCAAGAGCGATCAGTCGGGTCTTCATGCGGTTCTCCTGAGTTGTCGGGCGCGGCATGCGGGCCGCGTGCGATGCTTCACATCGCATGGCCGCATCGTCTCCCCGTCCACGTGAACGCCGTGGCAATCGGGCCGCTTTCGCGGCCCGAGGTGTCAGCGCGAGTTCAGCCGCGGAAATCCTGGTGGCAGCCCTTGCAGCTTTCCCCGACCTGCTTCACCACCGCACCGGCGGCGGTGCAGTCGGTGGGCGGCGCGCCCAGCGTGGCGTCGAGGTGCGCGCGGAACTGGCTGGCATGCGTGCCGAAGCGCGGATCGTCGGCCAGGTTCGGGAACGCCAGTTCCAGGTCGTTGGCCATCGTGCGCAGTGCGCGCACGTGCGGCACGGTGTCGGTGGCGGCGCAGCGGTTCTGCTTCACCTTGTCGGCCAGCAGCCCGGAATGCTTGGACATCACGTGCATCACGCTGTCGGGGAAATGGTCCTTGCGTGCCTGCAGCGCGCGCAAAGCCATGACCGTGCAGATCGCGCCCACCACCAGGCCGATCAGGAACAGGAAGAAATAGCGTGAGGCGTTGGACGACTTGGCGGGCTGGCTGGCCATGAGGCGGGCTCCTTCTGGGGTGATGGCGCGATGGTACGGTGTGATGGTACGACGGCCGTCGCAGTTTCCGCCACGTTTACAATGGCCGGATGAAGAAAGAACTCCGGGATCGTTTCGCCGGCATCGACCGCCTGTACGGGCGGGGCGCGGTCGAGCGCCATGCGCACAGCCGTGTCGCCATCGTCGGCATGGGCGGCGTGGGATCGTGGGTGGTCGAGGCGCTGGCGCGTTCGGGCGTGGGCCACCTGACGCTGATCGACGCCGACGACATCTGCGTGTCCAACACCAACCGGCAGTTGCCGGCGCTGGAGGGCCACTACGGCCGCAACAAGGCCGAGGCCATGGCCGAGCGTTGCCGCGCGATCAATCCGTTGATCGAGGTGGACGCGGTGCCGATGTTCCTTACCGGCGGCAACATGGCCGAACTGCTCGACCGCGGCTTCGACCTGGTGCTGGACGCGTGCGACAGCTTCCGCGTCAAGGTGGAGATGATCGCGTGGTGCCGCCGCCGCAAGCTGCCCATCGTGGTGTCCGGTTCGGCGGGCGGGCGTACCGATCCCACCCAGATCCGCCTGCGCGACCTGTCCCGCACCGAGCACGACGCATTGCTGGCGCTGGTGCGCAAGAAGTTGCGCAGCGATTTCAACTTCCCCAAGAATCCCGACCGCTATTTCGGCGTACAGGCGGTGTATTCGCTGGAGAACGTCAAGTATCCGCAGGCCGACGGCAGCGTCTGCGGCCTGCGCCCGCAACTGGGCGCGGATGCGGCGCTGAAACTGGACTGCGGCGTCGGCCTGGGCGCGGCCACGCACATCACCGGCGCCTTCGCGTTCGCGATGGTCGGCAAGGCCTTGGAACTGTTGTCCAAGCCGAAGAAGGACGCCGCATCCTCTGCATCGTAATCTTGTAGGAGCGCCCTGGGGCGCGATGCTCTTGCTTCATGGAACGCTGAAAAGCATCGCGCCCCAGGGCGATCTCACAGACAGCCGGAGGGCATCGCGCCCAAGGTCGCGCCTACGGGGGCGGCAAGCCGAACAACCGTTCGGCGTTGCGGGTGGTGGCCTGGGCGATCGCTTCGGGCGGCTCGCCACGCAGTCCGGCGATGGCATCGCGCACCACGGCCAGCCGCGCCGGCTCGTTGCGTTGCCCGCGGATCCCGCTGTCGGGCTGGTCCGGCGCATCGGTTTCCAGCAGCAGGCAGTCCAGCGGCATCGTCGCCACCAGCCCACGCAGCCGGTTGGCACGTTCGTAGGTCACCGGGCCGCCCAACCCGATCATGAAACCGAGTTGCCAGAGCTGCCGCGCCTGCTCCGCGCTGCCGGAAAAGCTGTGCACCACGCCACGCAGCCCACCGATGCGCTTGAACGAGGCGATCACCGCATCGACCGCGCGGCGCGCGTGCACGATCACCGGCAGGTCGAACTCGCGCGCCAGCCGCAGTTGCCCGTCGAAATAGAACTGCTGCTGTTCGGCATCCAGTCCCTCGACGAAGTAATCCAGCCCGCATTCGCCCACCGCCACCGGCCGCTCGCGCACGATCCAGTCGCGCAGTTCGTCCAGGTGCGGCGGCCGGTGCGATGACAGGTACATCGGATGCAGCCCGTAGGCGGGGAACAGCCCGTCGTCCACCGCGCACACGTCCCGCAGTTTCGCCCAGCCTGCCGCGTCCACGGCCGGCACGATCTGCCGGCCGACGCCGGCCGCGCGCGCGCGCGCGATCACCGCGTCGCGGTCATGATCCAGTTCGGGGGCATCCAGGTGGCAATGGCTGTCGACCAGCATCGCGCATCACCGGTGGGGATCGGTCTGCTCGATCACCGTATCGTCGGTCTTGCGACGCTTCCAGTTGGCCAGCAGCAGGGTGCCCAGGCCGAACAGGATCTCTTCCACGAAGGGAATCGGGTCGGGGATGACCACGCTCAGCAGGAACAGGGCGGCCGTGATCTTGAACAGGGTGGGGTAACGCAGCTTCTGCGCCCAGTTGAGGATCGGCAGCAGGATCGGGTTCGGCATGACGGCGTGCTCGACAGTGTTGACGGCCGTCACGCTAGCATGTCCACGGCCTCGTGGAAGCGTTCATTTTCCGTTGTTTTCCACCCACCGGAGCAGGTACTTGGTTCAGGTTGGTAGTGGTGCAATGATGATCGTTACGAATCGGGGACGGCCCGACTTGGAGGCAGCGATGAAGAGCAATACCACTACGATTCTGGTCGCCGTTGGCGCGCTGTTGGTGGGCGGTGTGGCCACGGCTGCGTTCCTCAAGGGTGGCGACAAGAGCCCGGCGGCCGATACCGCCATCACGGCGCCGACGACGGAGAGTTCGCTGGTCGCGGACGATGCGGCGGCGACCGACAACCTGATCCCGGCCAGCACCCTGCAGTACGCCGAGGTGCTGAAGGCCGATCCGGTCACCAGTTCCGAGAAACTCTACGCCACCGTGATCGGCACCGAGCCGGTGCGCGAGACCACCACCACGACCACCCCGCGCGAAGTCTGCGAGGACGTGGTGGTGGAAGAACGCCTGCCCGAACGCGACGGCAACGTCGGCGGCACCGTGGCCGGCGCCGTGATCGGCGGCGTGCTGGGCAACCAGGTCGGCAAGGGCAGCGGCCGCAAGGCCGCGACGGTGGCCGGCGCGGTGGCCGGCGGCGCCATCGGCAACCAGGTGGACAAGCGCCACGTGGGCGGCAAGGTCGTCTCCCGCACCGAGCGCCAGTGCCACACCGAGAACGCCCGTTCCGAATCCTCGCGCGTCACCGGCTACAACGTGACCTACCGCAACCCGGATGGCACCACCGGCACCATGCGCATGGGCAGCAAGCCGGGCACCCGCATCGCCCTGGGCACCACCGACAAGGTGATCGGCTACGACGTGACCTATCGTTTCGATGGCCAGGAAAAGACCATCCGCATGGAAGAGAAGCCGGGCGAACGCCTGCCGGTGATCGATGGCAAGGTGGTGACGCAGACCGCCAGCGCGGATACGCCCGACAAGGGTTGACCGAAGCGCCCCGGTCGCCGGGGGGCCTGCATTTCCACGTAGCACCCAGCAAAGGTCGGCATTTCGCCGGCCTTTGCTTTACGGACTGGCGCTTACCGGGGCCGAGGCGCTCCGAATACAATGGGTCGATTACCCGCAAATCGGTTGACCCGCAATGGCCCTGAACCCGTACGACCTGTTCGATGTCCGTTCCCTGCTGACTGAAGAAGAGCGCGCCGTGCAGGACGCGGTGGCCCGGTTCACCGACGAGCGCGTGCGCCCGATCATCGGCGACGCCTTCGACCAGGGCCGGTTTCCCGGGGAACTGGTGCCGGAAATCGCCGAGATGGGCCTGCTGGGCTCCTCGCTGCCGGAAAAGTACGACTGCGCCGGCCTCAACGCGGTCAGCTACGGCCTGATCTGCCAGGAACTGGAGCGCGGAGACAGCGGCATCCGCAGCTTCGTCAGCGTGCAGTCCTCGCTGTGCATGTACCCCATCTACGCCTACGGCAGCGAGGAACAGCGCCAGCGCTGGCTGCCGGATATGGCCGCGGGCAAGGTCATCGGCTGCTTCGGCCTGACCGAACCGCACGGCGGCTCCGATCCGGCCAACATGAAGACCAGCGCGCGCCGCGACGGCGACGACTGGGTGATCAACGGCTCCAAGATGTGGATCACCAACGGCAACCTGGCCGACATCGCCATCGTATGGGCGCAGACCGACGACGGCATCCAGGGTTTCCTGATCGAGAAGGGCACGCCCGGATTCACCGCCCAGGTGATCAAGCACAAGATGAGCCTGCGCGCCTCGGTGACCAGCGCGCTGTTCTTCGACAACGTGCGCCTGCCCGACAGCAGCCGCCTGCCCAACGTCAAGGGCCTGAAAGGCCCGCTGGGCTGCCTGACCCAGGCCCGCTACGGCATCACCTGGGGCCCGATCGGCGCGGCCATCGCCTGTCTGGACGAGGCGCTGAACTATTCCAAGGAACGCATCCTGTTCGACCGCCCGGTGGCGGCCACGCAGAGCGCGCAGATCAAGCTGGCCGAGATGGCCCGTCGCATCACCATGGCGCAACTCCTGTCGCTGCAACTGGGTCGCCTGAAGGATGCCGGCACCATGCAGCCGTCGCAGGTCTCGCTGGCGAAGTGGAACAACTGCCGCATGGCCATCGACATCGCGCGCGAGTGCCGCGACCTGCTGGGCGGCGCGGGCATCACCACCGAGCACGCCGCGATCCGACACGCGCTGAACCTGGAGTCGGTGATCACCTACGAAGGCACGGAGACCGTGCACCAACTGGTGATCGGCCGCGAGCTGACCGGCATCAACGCGTTCTGAGGGTTTCCCCTCTCCCGCGTGTGGGAGAAGGGTTTGTCCCGTATCCGATGCGGGGTAGCGCGTAGCGCCGGATGAGGGCACGCAAGTAGGCATGCGCCGAAGGACGGAGGGAAGAGGGCACGTAGCGTTCCGTCCTTCATGGCGACTGACTTCCCGTAGTGGAATGACGCGATACAGATGAGCCTTTCCGATCTCCAAATCGAAACCCCGCGCCTGATCCTGCGCCTGCCCACGCGTGCCGACTACGAGCCGTGGGCGGCGTTCGTCGCCGACGAGGAAGCCACCCGCCACATCGGCGGCACGCAGGCGCGTTCGCCGGCGTGGCGCAGCCTGGCGGCGATGCTGGGCAGTTGGCACCTGCAGGGTTTCGCGATGTTCTCGGTGATCGAGAAGGCGACCGGCCGCTGGGTCGGCCGGGTGGGACCGTGGCAACCGGAAGAATGGCCGGGCACCGAAGTCGGCTGGAGCATCGCCCGCGAGGCGTGGGGGCGCGGCTACGCGCCGGAGGCGGCGGCTGCCAGCATCGACTGGGCCTTCGACCACCTGGGCTGGGACGAGGTCATCCATACGATCGCTCCGGAAAACACCAACTCCAAGGCCGTCGCGGACAAGCTGGGCTCCACCTTCCTGCGCATGGGCGAACTGCCCGAGCCGCATCATGGCAAGCCCGTGGAGATCTGGGGCCAGACGCGCGCGCAATGGCGGGCACGCAAGGCGGCCGCGCCGTGACTCCCACCGGCACGCTGCACGATGCGTTGCGGACCGCGTTGCCGGTCATCGTGGATACGTTCCACGAGCCCTGGTGGATCATCGGCAGTGCGGCGATGGCGCTCTCCGGTGTGCCTGGCGTCGTGCCGCACGACATCGACGTGCTGTGCAGCGTGCGCGATGCCGACGCGCTGCGCGCCACATGGTCGCGGCATCTGGATGCCGGCTACACGCCTCGGGACGAGGCGCGCTTCCGCTCCCGTTTCGCGTGCTTCATCCACTTGCCCATGCCCTTGGAGGCGATGGGCGGACTGGAGGTCATGACGGGGGCGGGCTGGCGGCCGGTGCGGGTTGCGGCGGCCACGCACGTCCGCATCGCGGGAACGGAAGTGCCCATGCCGACGCTGGACGAACAGCGGCGCATCCTGCATCTGTTCGGTCGCGACAAGGACCTGGCCAAGGCCGTCATGCTGGACCACTTCACCAAGGATGCACCCCATGTCGCCTGACGCCGTCACCGTGCATGGCATGTCCACCTCCGGCAACTGCCACAAGGTGCGCCTGCTGCTCGAGCAGTTGGGCCGCCCCTACCAGTGGGTGGAAGTGGACAGCGCCAACGGCGCCACGCGCACGCCGGAATACCTGGCCAAGAATCCCAACGGCAAAGTGCCGATGCTGGAACGCGCCGATGGCCGCATCCTGGTCGAGTCCAACGCCATCCTGTGCTGGCTGGCCGAGGGTACTCCGTTCCTTCCCGCCGATGCCTGGCAACGCGCGCAGGTGCTGAGCTGGCTGTTCTTCGAGCAGTACAGCCACGAGCCCTACATCGCGGTGGCGCGCTTCATCCGCGGCTGGACGCCGCCGGATTCGCCGCGCCGCGCGGACCTGCCGCGATTGGTCGAACGGGGCGGGCAGGCGTTGGCGGTGATGGAGAAGCACCTGCAATCCGCCGACTGGTTCACCGGCGATGCCTATGGCGTGGCCGACATCGCCCTGTTCGCCTATACCCATTGCGCGGGCGATGGCGGATTCGAGTTGCGGAAATTGCCCCGGATCACCGACTGGCTGGCGCGCGTCCGCGCGACACCCGGTTTCATTCCCATGCCGGCCGTGAGCGATGAAGTCGCCGCACGCCTGGCCACTTCCTGAGTCCGCCAAGACCATCATGACGTCCAAACCGATTCCCGCCCGCATGAAGGGCCTCAACCGCGCCGAGATCTGCGACCAGAACTTCATCGAGTTCGTGAAGGAGTGGAACGGCCAGCCAGGCGCGAAGCCATCGGCGGGCGATGCGATCCTGCCCGGCAGCGCGCTGGACGCGCGCAGCTTCGCCGAGCTGCTGGAATCACAACTGATCTCGCGCCACCTCGACCTGATGGCGCGCGTGCTGCGCGTGCAGAACAAGGTCTTCTACACCATCGGCAGTTCCGGCCACGAAGGCAACGCGATGGTGGCGCGGCTGACGCGGCATACCGATCCGGCCTTCCTGCATTACCGCAGCGGCGGTTTCATGGCCGAGCGCTTCCGCAAGCTGCCGGGCATGGATCCGGTGATGGATTCGGCGCTGTCGTTCGCCGCCAGCGCAGAGGATCCGGCCTCCGGCGGCCGCCACAAGGTGTGGGGCAGCAAACCATTGTGGGTGCTGCCGCAGACTTCCACCATCGCCTCGCACCTGCCCAAGGCGCTGGGCACGGCGGTGGCGATCGAGCAGGCGCGCCGCATCGGCCACGCGCTGCCGATCCCGGAGGACAGCATCGCCATCTGCTCGTTCGGCGATGCCTCCAGCAACCACGCCACCGCGCAGACCGCGTTCAACGCGGCGGCGTGGACGGCTTACCAGAAGCTGCCGGCGCCGGTGCTGTTCGTCTGCGAGGACAACGGCATCGGCATTTCGGTGAAGACCCCGGACGGCTGGATCGGCCGCAACTTCCGCGACCGCGCCGACCTGGATTACTTCCACGCCGACGGCCTGGACCTGGCCAACGGCTACGGCCAGGCGCAGGCGGCGGTGGAACACTGCCGCCGCACGCGTCGCCCGACGTTCCTGCACCTGCGCACCACCCGCATCATGGGCCACGCCGGCACCGACTTCGAGATCGAGTGGCGTTCCATCGAGGAACTGTGCGCGGTGGAGGCGACCGATCCGCTGCTGCGCAGCGCGGCCATCGCGCTGGAATCCGGCCTGATGTCGAAGGACGACCTGCTGGCGCTGTACGAAAGCACACGCAAGCGCTGCTTCGCCGCCGCCGAGGATGCCGACCGCCGGCCGCGCATCGCCACGCTGGAAGAGGTGATGGCGCCGCTGGCGCCGTACACGCCGGATGCGGTGGCGAAGGAAGCCGCGCGTCCCGCGCCGCCCGACAGGCGCGTGGCCGCGTTCGGCAGCGAGGACAAGTTGCCGGAAAAGCAACCGCCGCGCCACCTGGCCATCCAGATCAACAACGCGCTGCACGACCTGTTCTGCAAGTACCCCGAGGCGCTGCTGTTCGGCGAGGACGTGGCGCAGAAGGGCGGCGTCTATACCGTCACCAAGGGACTGCACAGGACCTTCAAGGGCAGCCGCGTGTTCAACACGCTGCTGGACGAGACGATGATCCTGGGCCTGGCGCAGGGCTACGCCAACCTGGGCATGTTGCCGCTGCCGGAGATCCAGTACCTGGCGTACTTCCACAACGCCTGCGACCAGATCCGGGGCGAGGCGGCCAGCCTGCAGTTCTTCAGCAACGACCAGTACCGCAACCCGATGGTGGTGCGCATCGCCGGGCTGGGCTACCAGCGCGGCTTCGGTGGGCACTTCCACAACGACAATTCGATCGCCGCGCTGCGCGACATCCCCGGCCTGGTGGTCGGCTGCGCGTCGCGCGGCGACGATGCGGCCACCATGCTGCGCACGCTGACCGCGCTGGCGAAGGTGGACGGGCGCGTCACCGTGTTCCTCGAGCCGATCGCGCTGTACATGGCCAAGGATCTGTACGAGGCCGGCGATGGCCAGTGGCTGTTCCCGTATCCCGCACAGGACGAGGCGATGCCTTTGGGCGAAGGCCGCGTGTACGACGACAAGGCCGACGACCTGGTGATCTTCACCTACGGCAACGGTGTGCCGATGAGCCTGCGCGCCGCGCGCAGCATCGGGAAGAAGCATGGCTGGAAGGTGCGCGTGGTCGACCTGCGCTGGCTGGTGCCGCTCAACGAGACCTTCATCGCCGAACAGGCGAAGACCGCCAAGCGCATCCTGATCGTCGACGAGGGCCGCCATTCGGCCGGCGTGGGCGAGGGCGTCATCACCGCCATCGCGGAAGCGGGTTACCGCGCGCGACCGTTCCAGCGCGTGGTGGGGGCCGATACCTACACGCCGCTGGCCGGCGCGGCGTTCCTGGTGCTGCCGGGCGACGAGGACATCGTGGCGGCGGCCGACCGGCTGGCGTGATGCGGGGCCATGAGCGGTCGGGCTGTGAAGGCATCGGCACAAGGCTTCTTTCGTGGGGCGCGATTGTAGGAGCGGGCCATGCCCGCGATGCTCTTTGCAGAGAAGGGCATCGCGCCCATGGGGCGCTCCTACAAGGGAGCGAGGGGGCAGGAGCGGCTTCGGCCGCGACCGGATTCCCGGCGAGGCCTGCTCGGAACCTGGCCGTTCATCACGCGGGCGCGCTGCGGCGCGTTGATCGTCATGCGAATGGCAGGGCTATCGTGGCGCGGGCTGAAGCACTCCCACAGGACGCGGCATCCTGCGGAATCCGGAACGCGCGGCAGCGGGGCAAGCTCCGCTCTACAATGCCGGCACATCCAGAGGAGCGGCCATGACCATCCCCCGCATCGGCATCATCGTCGGCAGCCTGCGCCAGGGCTCGTTCAATCGTCAGTTGGCGAACGCGGTGGCCAAGCTGGCGGGCGACCGGTTCGCGTTCGGGTTCATCGACATCGGCGACCTGCCGTTGTACGACCAGGACGACGATGCGGACTTCCCCGCCGCCGGCCTGCGTTTCAAGCAGCAGGTCGAAGAGTGCGACGCGCTGCTGTTCGTCACGCCGGAATACAACCGTTCCATCCCCGGCGTGCTGAAGAACGCCATCGACATCGGCACGCGGCCGGGCGGCAGCAATTCGTTCGCCGGCAAGCGCGGCGCGATCATCGGCACGTCGCCGGGCGCCCATGGCACGGTGTCGTCGCAACAGCACCTGCGCAACGTACTGGCGGCGGTGGACGTGGCGGTGTTGCCGCAGCCGGAGATCGCGGTGCAGTTCCGCGAGGGGCAGATCGATGCCGATGGCGAGGTCGCGGACGAACGCCTGCACAAGCGGCTGCTGCTGTTCCTCGATCGTTTCGAGGCCTGGCTGGGCTGAATCAAGCGCGGGTGCGCTTCAGCCCGGCCGCAGGTGCGCCAGTCCATCGCGCAGCCGTCGCCAGGCGGGCACATCCGCCGGGCTTTCGTCCACCAATGCCGCCGCCATGGCGCGGCGAAAGGGCAGCAGGCGACTGCCCATCCTCAACACGTTTTCGCGAAGAAGGCGGGCAGGGGCATGATCGTTCGTATACAGGTCGACGATGGCGCGGGTGGCCAGGTACAAAGGCCGCGTGCCCTGCCTGTGCCGGCGCTCGTAGCGGGCCAGCAGGCGTGGTGCGCCCAGGTCGCCATGCCGCGCCAGCGCGTCGCGTGCCAGGTCGGCCAGCCGCTCCACGCTGGCCAGGCCCAGATTGAAGCCATGCGCGGTCACCGGATGCATGCCCACGGCCGCGTCGCCGGCCAGGGCGAAGCGCCGGCCCACGAAGCGCCGCGCATACACGGCCACCAGCGGATAGACGTGGCGGCTGCTCTCCAGTTGCATGGCGCCCAGCCGGTGGTGGAAGCGCCGCTCCATCTCGTCCGCGAATTCGTCCACCGGCAATCGCAGCAGATGCCGTGCCTCGCCATCGGGCAACGTCACCACCGTCGAGGACAGGTGCGCCTGCAGCGGCAGCAGCGCGAGGGTCTGCCCGTGGCCAAACCACTCCCAGGCGGTGCCTTCGTTCGGGCGTTCGTGGCGCATGCGGCAGACCAGCATGCTCTTGCCGAAGTCGTGCTGGTCGGCGCCGATCCCCATCGCGCGGCGCGTCTCGGAAAACCGGCTGTCCGCCGCGATCAGCAGCGGGGCCTGCAGGCGCATGCCATCCCCAAGGACCAGGCAGGCGCTGGCGTCGGTGGTGTGCACGGACTGCACGCGCGCATCGTCGAACAGGTCCAGGTGCAGCATGTCGCGGACGGCTTGCCATGCCGCTTCGCGGATGCGGTGGTTGGGCACCAGCATCCCCAGTCGGGACTTGCCGGCCAGCGCCGCGTCCACCTGCACGGCATGAGGGGATTCGCCGTCCATCACCCGGGCGGCGCGCAGCGGCGACAGCTCGGCAGGGGGTAGATGCTTCCAGATGCCCAGGTCGCGCAGCAGGCGCATCGAGGCATGGGTCAGTGCGATCTCGCGGCCATCGAAGGCCGGCGCCATGATCGCCGCGCGCGGCTGTCTCTCCACCAGCGCCACCCTCAGCGACAGGTCGCCGAAGGCACGCGCCAGGCACAGGCCCACCGGACCGGCGCCGACAATCACGACGTCATGGTGCATCTGCAGCGCTCCACCGGGACTCTCCGCAGTCTAGGCATCGCACGGGCGGCGTCATTGACATGGATCAATCGCGGCGCCGGAGGAAGCGCCGGTGCGTCAGCGTTGCAGGCCGCCCGCCAGCGGTTGCCGGCGCAGCGGTAGTCCGTTGGCGGTCAGACCCTCGCCATCGTGTTCCAGCGGCACTACGGCCAGCAGCAGGCACTCATCTCCATGCCGGGAACAGGCCACCACTTCGCCCACGTCATTCTCGGCACTGCGTACCATGACACCTTCCGGGATCTCTCCCGTGGCGGCAAACAGCATCAGGCCGCGCTTGGCTTTCCCGAGGAAGTGGGTGCGGGCCACGATCTCCTGGCCCGGGTAGCAGCCTTTCTTGACGCTGAAAGCCTGCAGGCGGTCCAGCGACAGTTGTTGCGGCGTCCACTGCTCGCGTTGAGAGGCGGGCAGGCGCGGTACACCGTGGCGCAGGTCGAAGTCGAGCCATGCCTGTTGCCGGGCCGGATCGGGAGACGCTTCCGCTGACGACGAAAGCCACAGCGTGCGTGGCCCGCCGTCGCCACCCAGGTCCAGTTCGAGCCCTTCTCCGGACACGCCGATCCGCGCGGCACGCGCCTGGGCGGGTGGGGCGAATGCGCCGATCGCCCGCGAGCCGTCCGCCACCGCGATCTTCAACTTTCGTCGAAAGACATAGCGCTGCAATGCAGTGGCGAACGCGTCCGCCGGGTAATCGGGCAATACCAGCTTGAGCTGATCGTCGGCGACCCTGGCCAGCAAGAACAGCGCAATCACGCGGCCTTTGGGCGTCAGCCACGCATTCCATTGCCACTGGCCGGTCGGTAGACCGGTCACGTCGTTGGCGAACTGCGCATGGGCGAAAGCCACGGCCTCCGGGCCTTCCAGCGCGATGACGGCATGGTCGGCGAGGGCGAATCCGGACACAGTGGTACGGGAAAGGTTGTCAGCCACGGGGGCGGGGATTAAAATTTTGTGCGTTGCGAGACCGCCATGATAGGTCAAACTCCACCGATCCCCGATACCGATCCCGGAACACAGCCGCCCGCAGGCGAACCTTTGCCCACTGGGCAACAGGACGCCGAGGTGGTCGTGCAGAAGGAGATCGGCGGGCGCGGCGGCCTCGAGCCGACACGTTACGGGGATTGGGAAAAAAACGGGCGCTGCATCGATTTCTGATCAGCGTTGAGCCAACGCGGTGCAAGCACCGCCCAGCCGAGACAACGAGCGCAGCGAATGGCGACCCCACAACGTCCGCTTTCCCCCCATCTGCAGGTCTACCGTTGGCAGATCCAGATGGTCACCTCCATCCTCCACCGCGGTACGGGTGTCGTGCTGGCCGCTGGCGCACTGATCATCACCGCGGGACTGTTGACGCTGATGCTGGGCCCGGAAGCATGGAACTGCTTCACCTCCCTTGCCGGCGCCTGGTATGGCCAGCTCTTCCTGTTCGGCTGGACCTGGGCCTTCGCCTACCACCTGTGCAACGGCATCCGCCACATCGTGCAGGACTTCGCCATCGGCTACGGCATCGCCACCTTCGTGCGCAGCAGCTGGCTGTCGGTGATCGGCAGCCTGGTCATCACCGCCCTGGTGTGGGCGTATGTGCTGCTGGGAGGTGGCGCGTGAGCGACTTCCGTACTCCCATCAAGAACGCTCGCGGCCTGGGCTCGGCCAAGACCGGCACCGAGCATTTCGTCCACCAGCGCCTGACCGCCACCGCGCTGGTCGCGCTGACGATCTGGTTCCTGGTGTTCGTGCTCAGCCTGGTCGGCGCCGACTACGCGACCGCCACCGCCGCGGTGGCCAAGCCGTGGAACGCGGTGCTGCTGGTGGGCTTCCTGGTCGCGATGTTCTGGCATGCGCAGCTCGGCCTGCAGGTCGTGCTGGAAGACTACGTGCACAACTCGCTGCTCGCCCTGGCGGTGCAGACCACCGTCAAGTTCATCGCCGTGCTGGGCGCCATCGTGAGCGTCTTCGCCGTGGCCCGCATCGCGCTGGGGAATTGAGTCAATGTCCGCTTACAAGATCACCGAACACAAGTACGACATGGTCGTGGTGGGCGCCGGCGGCGCCGGCCTGCGCGCGACCTTCGGCCTGGCCGCCAAGGGCCTGCAGACGGTCTGCCTGACCAAGGTCTTCCCGACCCGCTCGCATACCGTGGCCGCGCAGGGCGGCATTTCCGCCGCGCTGGGCAACATGGGCGAGGACGACTGGCGCTACCACTTCTACGACACCATCAAGGGCTCGGACTGGCTGGGCGACCAGGACGCCATCGAGTACATGTGCCGCGAGGCGATCCCGGCCATCATCGAGCTGGAACACTACGGCGTGCCGTTCTCGCGCACCGAGGAAGGCAAGATCTACCAGCGCCCGTTCGGCGGCATGACCACGCGCTACGGCGAAGGCCCGCCGGCGCAGCGCACCTGCGCCGCCGCCGACCGCACCGGCCACGCCATGCTGCACACGCTGTACCAGCAGTCGCTGGCGCACGACGCGCGCTTCATGGTCGAGTACTTCGCCCTGGACCTGATCTTCGACGAGGAAGGCGTCTGCCGCGGCGTGCTGGCGCTGGACATGGCCGAGGGCTCGCTGCACCTGTTCCGCGCCCACGGCGTGGTGCTGGCCACCGGCGGCTACGGCCGTGCCTACTTCAGCGCCACCTCGGCCCATACCTGCACCGGCGACGGCGGCGGCCTGGTGATGCGCGCCGGCCTGCCGATGCAGGACATGGAGTTCGTGCAGTTCCATCCCACCGGCATCTACGGCGCCGGCTGCCTGATCACCGAAGGCGTGCGCGGCGAAGGTGGCATCCTGCGCAACAGCAACGGCGAGCGCTTCATGGAGCGCTATGCGCCGCACTACAAGGACCTGGCCTCGCGCGACGTGGTGTCGCGCTCGATGACCATCGAGATCCGCGAAGGCCGCGGCGTGGGCGAGCACAAGGACCACATCCTGCTCGACCTGACCCACCTGGGTCCGGAAGTCATCAACGAGAAGCTGCCCGGCATCGCCGAGAGCGCCCACATCTTCGCCGGCGTGGACGTCACCAGGCAGCCGATCCCGGTCATCCCGACCGTGCACTACAACATGGGCGGCATCCCGACCAACTACCACGGCGAAGTGGTGCGCAAGGTCGGCGACAACCCCGACGCCGTCGTGCCGGGCCTGTACGCCATCGGCGAAGCGGCCTGCGTGTCGGTGCACGGCGCCAACCGCCTGGGTTCCAACTCGCTGCTGGACCTGGTGGTGTTCGGCCGCGCGGTGGCCAACCGCTGCGCCGAGACCATCAAGACCGGCTCGCCGCACAAGACGCTGGCCGGCGACGCCTGCGACAAGGCGCTGGCCAACCTGGACAAGCTGCGCAACGCCAACGGCGATACGCCCACGGCGGTCATCCGCGACAGGATGCAGCGCACGATGCAGGCCGACGCGGCCGTCTTCCGCACCAGCAAGACGCTGAAGGAAGGCTGCGACAAGATGGCCGAGATCTACGATTCCTTCCAGGACGTCAAGGTCAGCGACCGCTCGCTGGTCTGGAACTCGGACCTGATCGAGACCTACGAACTGCAGAACCTGCTGCTCAACGCCGTGGCCACGATCAACTCGGCCGAACAGCGCCACGAGAGCCGCGGCGCGCACGCGCGCGAGGACTTCCCCGAGCGCGACGACGTCAACTGGCACAAGCACACGCTGGTCAGCGTCGACGACAACGGCCGGTGCAGCTTCGATTACCGTCCGGTGCACATGTACACGCTCAGCAAGGACGTGGACGTGGTACCCCCCAAGCCGCGCGTTTACTAAGCCAGGGCGAGAGACAGACAGATGGCCGAATTCGCACTACCGAAGAATTCCCGCGTCCGGAAGGGCAAGCATTTTCCCGCCCAGGACGCGAAGAACGTGCGTACCTTCAAGGTGTACCGCTGGAGTCCGGACGACGACCAGAACCCGCGCACCGACACCTACGAGATCGACCTCGACAAGTGCGGCCCGATGGTCCTGGACGCGCTGATCAAGATCAAGAACGAGATCGATCCGACGCTGACGTTCCGCCGTTCCTGCCGCGAGGGCATCTGCGGCTCGTGCGCTATGAACATCGACGGCACCAACACCCTGGCCTGTACCCGCGCCATCAGCGACTGCAAGAAGGCCGAAGTGCCGATCTACCCGCTGCCGCACATGGACGTGGTCAAGGACCTGGTGCCGGACCTGACCCACTTCTACGCGCAGTACGCGTCGATCAAGCCGTGGATCCGCACGCAGACCCCGGCGCCGCCGGACCGCGAGCGCCTGCAGTCGCCGGAAGACCGCAAGAAGCTGGACGGCCTGTACGAATGCATCCTGTGCGCGTGCTGCTCGACCAGCTGCCCCAGCTACTGGTGGAACGGCGAGCGCTACCTCGGCCCGGCGATCCTGCTGCAGGCCTACCGCTGGATCGTGGACTCGCGCGACGAGGACACCGGCGCGCGCCTGGACGACCTGGAAGACCCGTTCAAGCTGTACCGCTGCCACACCATCATGAACTGCGCCCGTACCTGTCCGAAGGGCCTGAACCCGGCGCTGGCCATCGCCGAGATCAAGAAGCTGATGATGGCGCGCCGCGCCTGACGCGATGACCGGCGCCTCGTCCGCCACGGCGATGCTCTGGCCCGCGGTGGCGATGGCGGCGCTGACCTTCGTGGTCTGGTTCCGCCTGTACCACCTGCGGCTCGGCGAAATGATGCGCAAGCGCATCCATGCGCAGTCGCTGGCCGGTTCGGCCGATTCGGCGCGGCAGCTCACCGATACCCGTGCCTCGGACAACTTCCGCAATCTGTTCGAGCTGCCGGTGCTGTTCTACGCCGGCGTGTTGCTCGCTGCGCAGCTTGGCGTCGTCGATGCCGTGACGGTGGCGATGGCCTGGGCGTTCGTGCTGTTGCGTGCCGTGCACAGCGCCGTGCAGTGCAGCTTCAACCACGTCATGACCCGCTTCGTCGCCTATCTGCTGGCGGCGCTGGTATTGATCGCGTTCTGGGCGCGCATCGCCTGGTCGATGGCGTCGGCCTGATGAACGAGCCGACTGCCGACGAAATCGGGCTCAAGCGCATCCGCTGGCGCTGCCGCCGGGGCATGCGCGAACTGGACCAACTGTTCGACCGCTACCTGAGGCAATGCTGGGCGACGGAATCCGAGGCCCAGCGCGGCGTTTTCCTACGGCTGCTGGACTGCGAGGACGATAAGCTCTGGCGCTGGTTCATGGGCTATGAGCAGTGTCCCGATGTCGCGCTCGCATCGCTGGTCGAACGGATCCGTCAGCTGCCGGCTTGAGTGGCGGCCGTCGCGGCTGCTGCAAGCGGCCCTTGTCCTGCTCGGTGGCCTTGCCGCCCTGTCCGTACTGGCCTCGGAGATGCCACGCCCCGCGGCATGGCCGTCGGGCGCGCTGGCCGCCGGATACGGCATGTTGCTGGCCCGCCGCGAGGGCCGCAGGCCGCGCCGTCAGCTCTGGTTTCCCGGCGATGGCCGGGCGGTCATGGTCGATGGAAAGCCCGTTGAAGCCGTCCACGTGGCGTGGCGCGGGCCACTGGCCTTCGTGAAGTGGCGGGAAGTCGCGGCGGGGTCCTGGCAACGGCTGGCCTGGTGGCCGGACACGCTGCCGGCCCGGACGCGGCGTGAACTGCGGCTGGCCGCGGGCGACTCCGATGCTTCGCGCCGGAGTGCGGGGATGGCACCATAGGCCGGGCTTGGTAAGCGATAGGGAGTGGACCGCGTTGTCCCGCAATGACCGTCAGGTGGTGTCGCGCAGTGCAGCGCCTTGCTGGCCGCAAGGTCGAACGGTGCGGCGCCGGATGGCGGCCATTGCGGGACAACACGGAGGGCCGGGCTCGAGGGCGCATGGCGCGTCGTCATCGCTCGGTCGTGTGTTGGCATACACTCCCTCGCTCTTCCTTGCTCCATACGTCCCCAGGTCCGGCGCGGCCTGCTCCCTATCGCTTACCAGGCCCTGATGTTCAAACCCATCCCTGTCGCCATCGGCCTGCGCTACCTCCGCGCCAAGCGCCGCAACGGTTTCATTTCCTTCATCTCGCTGGCATCGGTGGTCGGCATCGCATTGGGCGTGATGATCCTGATCACCACGCTGTCGGTGATGAGCGGCTTCCAGCGCGAGATCCGCGACCGCCTGCTGCAGGCCACGGCGCATGCCACCGTGATGGGCGCGGGCGAAGCCATGTCCGACTGGCCGCACGCGGTGAAGGTGGCGATGGACGATCCGCGCGTGGTGGGGGCGGCGCCCTTCATCCATGTCCAGGCCATGCTGACCGGCAACGCCGACCCGCAGGGTGCGCTGGTCACGGGCGTGTTGCCCGGCGAGGAACCCAAGGTGTCGGTCATTGGCGACAAGATGAAGGCCGGCTCGCTGGATTCGCTGGAGCCCGGCGAGTTCCACATCCTGCTGGGCCAGGAACTGGCCGCCTGGTTGCGCGTGCAGGTGGGCGACAGCGTGGTGGTCACCGCCGGCGACTTCCAGGGCACCCCGATGGGCGCGATGCCCAAGATCAAGCGCTTCACCGTCACCGGCATCTTCTCCGTCGGTCACAACGACGTGGACCGCAACCTGGCCCTCGTCCACATGGGCGACCTGCAGCGCGTGCTGCGGATGGGCGAGGGGGTCACCGGCGTGCGCTTGAAGCTGCACGACATGTACCAGGCCTGGGACGTGGCGCGCGACCTGGCCATGCGCCTGCAGGGTCCGTACCGCATCAGCGACTGGACCAGCGAGAACGCCAACCTGTACCACTCGCTGAAGATGGAGAAGACGGTGATGGGCATCCTGCTGTCCTTCATCATCCTGATGGGCGCGTTCTCGCTGGTGAACTCGCAGGTGATGCTGGTCACCGACAAACAGGCCGACATCGCCATCCTGCGCACGCTGGGCCTGACGCCGCGCGGGGTGATGCAGGTCTTCATGGTGCAGGGCGTGCTGATCGGCGTGATGGGCACCGTGCTGGGCGTGGTGGGCGGCATCCTGCTGACCATCAACCTGGAATACATCCTCGCGGCCATCGAGGCGGTGTTCAAGGTGACCCTGTTGCCCCCCGACGTGTACTACATCACCGGACTTCCCTACGAGCTGAGCGCCAGCGAAGTCGTGCTGATCGCCGCGGTGGCGCTGGCGATGAGCTTCCTGGCCACGCTGTACCCGGCCTGGCGTGCCGCGCGCACGCAACCGGCGGAGGCGCTGCGCTATGAGTAAGCAGGACGAGGCCATGAGCAGCGAGATGCTGACCGCCGTCATCCACGCCGAGGCACTGGGCAAGACCTACGCGGAAGGCAAGCTGCGCACGCCGGTGTTCGACGGCCTGGAACTCAACGTGCAGCCGGGCGAGACGGTCGCCATCGTCGGTGCGTCCGGTGCAGGCAAGAGCACGCTGCTGCACCTGTTGGGCGGGCTGGATACGCCCACGGCGGGCGAAGTCTATGTCGCCGGGCAGAAGATGTCCGCGCTGTCGGATGCGGCTCGCGGGCAGTTGCGCAATCGCGCGCTGGGCTTCGTCTACCAGTTCCACCACCTGCTGCCCGAGTTCACCGCGCTGGAGAACGTCATGATGCCGGTGATGCTGGGCGGGGCCGATGCCGGTTCCGCATCGGCCAAGGCAAGGACCCTGCTGGAATCCGTGGGCCTGGGCCATCGCATCGGCCACAAGCCGGGCGAATTGTCCGGTGGCGAACGCCAGCGTGCCGCCGTCGCGCGCGCGCTGGTCAACCAGCCCGCCTGCGTGCTCGGCGACGAACCCACCGGCAACCTCGACGAGAAGACCGCCGCCACGGTGTTCGAACTGATGCTGGACCTCAACCGCGCGCAGAAGACCAGCCTGGTGCTGGTGACGCACGACCGCCGCCTGGCGCGACGCCTGGACCGCGTACTGGAACTGCACGAGGGCAGGCTGCGCGAGTTGGCGGCGGATCAGGTATAGATGTTGGGAGGCGTTGGCCTTGCTGGGATGGTACCCGGGCCGAAACGTTCAACGCGACACCTCCACGTTGCCCGTTGCTTCAAGTCCTCTGAACTCCACGGAGAACAGGGCGCCCGCTGCATCGGAAAAGCTGATCTCCCACGTGGTCGAACCCATGTCCCCCGCCGGAACATCCAGGCTTGAGATGAACAGCGCGTTTCCCGCTGCCGCATCGTCGATTGCAGCGGAAATGGCGGCCCTTGCGCCTATCTCCAACTCCGGGTAATGGGCGCAGATGAACCGGAAGGCATCCCGGTTCGCGTCCGTGGGGCCATGCTCGTCCGCGGTCACGAAATACTCGACCGCATCCTTTGTGGGCGGGAACTGGCCTGCGCCTTCCCAATAGCCGCCCATGTACGTGAGCGTCCCGAAGGTCGGATCTTCAAGTCGAGGGGCCCGCATCGCGAATTTTCGTAGCCAGGACAGCATCAGGACCTCTCTCGATAAACTCTGCGCAGGGCAGCGCCCGAGTTGAGCCGAGTCGCGAAACGGCTACGGCTGGGGTGGGGCATCTGGCCGGGCTTCCACGAAAACCGTTTGCGCGCCCTGCTTTTCATAGGTGATGTTGACCGTGCGACCTACCGCCCGCGTACGGTGCACGGTGCCCGCCGGTATGACGATGCTTTGCCATTCCGTAAGCGTTGCCTGCGTGCCATCCTCGAAATCGATCTGGAGTTCGCCCGCCACGACAAGGAAGAGTTCGTCGGAGTCCGGGTGATGATGCCAGCGATACTCTCCCTCGAATACGGAAAGGCGAACGCACTCCTTGTTGATGTCGAACAGCACCTGATTCTTGTAGGCATCGGTGACGGCGACTTGCTCGGAGCGGATGTCGACGACGGTCATCGCCGGATAGCGCGCCCGCTGGGACGAATACTCCTGGGCGGTCGGGAATTTCGATTCCATGGCAGGTTCCAATTGCGGGGCGGCTTGCGCCGCCGTCTACGCCTGAATCAGGCCGGCACGCGTAGCGGATTCGGCTTGAGTGAAGGGTTGACGCCAGGTCCGACGAGCATGCGTGCCTGCTCCGGGTGAGACGGACATGGTGGCGCCTCGTCCTATTCGAGTTCGATCCCCGGGTACCAGCCGCTCTTTGCCAGGAAGTCTTCCGCGTCGTCCATCTCCAGGATCTCGCGCAAGGCCTGGCGCTTGTCGGGCGCATTGCGGTAGTAAGCCTTGGCGATCCGGTAGCCCACCCAGTAGCCGAGGTCGCCCGGGGTATCCGGTGTCGCATTGTATGCCCAGTCGGACAGATCGGTCTTGTCCACGTCGGCGGCGAAGCGGGTTTCGATCTCCAGTTCGCGCCCGGCGGCGGCGGCCGCATTGCGGGAATAGGCGACCTGGCCGGCGATGAGTTCGCCGACGAACTCGGCGATGCCTTCGATCAGGGAGATCTCGAGCACCGTAGGCGCTTCCTTTTCGCTGATCGCATGCGCTTCCACTTGCTGCACGTGGACGTACTCGTGGGCGAGCACATAGACGATGCGGTCCTCGACGTCCGGGTTGAGCCAGTCGGTCGCGCACAGCGCCTCGAGTCCGACCTGGATGCCGGTGTCGGGCGCACCCACGGCCACCGGCTTGCCGCGGCCGATGGCGATGGTGACGGGTGGGAAGCGCGCGTCCGCATACGAACTTCCCAGCGTGCGAAGCGCGGTCTCCAGCCGCTCCCGTGCCCGTGGGAGGACGGCCAGGCAGCGCTTGGCGTCGGCGTACAGGGACGGATTCGTCGTCAAGGTATCGGCGATCCGCTGGCCGGAGATGTTGCGCAGCCGCGCGAACAGGTGCAGTCCTTCCGAGCCCTGGTCGAGATAGTCGCGCTGAAGCTGTTCCGCGGTTGGGCGTCCATCCGCCTTGTCGTAGACGCGATAGAAAAGATCGACGTCACCGGTCTGGACGACGGCGCCGGCCGTCGCGGCACTGCCCACCGCGGGAGCTTCCTGCGCCGCAGCAGACGCCATCGCACATGCAAGCGTGAAAACCATGGTGCCGCGTCCCACCCGCTTGTTGCCTATCCTCATGAATGTCCTCTGTTGGCGGATTCGAAAATGTGTCTGGATTTGATGTCAAACGACTGATTAAAGCCGCGCCGCGAGGCGGTATAGGCTTGAATGGATTGTTGGGACCAAGCTACATCCGGCGATTCCGGACGGCAAGCCAAATGCCGGCGACCAGCACCGCTATGCCAAGAGCGACATGGAGCAAAAGCTGAGTAGCGGAAGGCGGTACACCGAATGGATCTGAATCATTGGTTATTTGTGCGCCTAGCGGGTCAAGCAGCCCGAGCAAGCCGAAGATCACGATGCCGAGGCCCAATGCAGAGATCAGGTAGCCGATAACTTTCTCTGCATATCTCATAGGGATTTCTCTTGGAACTTAGTGCCTGAACCAAGTCGCGCCGTGAAGCGGCATCGGCTCGAATGAATGGCTAGGCATCGCGGGTCGGCAAACCAGGTGCACCACTGCGACGCCCGAAAATGGAGAAGTGGGCTGGCAGGCTGGAAAGGATCAAGGCAGGCGGGTGAAGAGGGTGGTCTGTAGGATCGGGCTGCCGTCCTTGCCGAAGAAGGCCTTGGTTTCGGTCAACCTCCTGCCGTCCCCGGTCACGGAATAAATACGCGTGGATGCAGGAGTGCCGTGATCAACCAACTGCATCACCAGCACGTTCGGGGCAGGCATCTTCACGGCGGAAACGTCCGCCCAGTAATTGCCGGTGGTCGGCCCAGGCGTGCCGTCGAGGGGCAGCGTCGCTTCTGCGTGCATCCTGTCGCCGTTCTGGTCGATGATTTCGACCTGCGTCGACCATTTCCCGGCCCCGGCGTCGTGGAATTCGAGGGTCACGCTCCTCGGCCGCGCTCCCGGTGGCATCGGCAGTTCCGCGACATCGATTGCCCAGCGGCCCAACAGGGGCGACACGGTCGGCGATCCGGCGAACGCTGGTGCGGCCTGGAGCGCGACCGCAGTCAGTAACGCAGCGAACATCGTTTTCATGGGGCCTCCATCGAGAGGGCGGGTTCATTGCATCCTGTTCTGGTGCGATCTTATGCCGGCAAGGACGGTGATGCCATCGGATGGGCCTGACATCTCGATTAAGCCGACGAGCGAAGCCCGTTCGGTTTGGATGAGTTGTCAGGCGGCTTTCGCTTTGGCCCGCAGCGACAGGCAATAGCCGAGCGTCACCGCGATTCCGGCGACGACTGCGGCAGAGCCGACCACTTTCGCTACCGGAATCGGGGCGAACGCCCATAGTCCCGCATAGACAAGCCCGCTCAGCACCATGGACCAGCCTCCAAGCCGCTTGACCTGCCCGATCCAGGCGTTTGGGGCGATGGCTTTGGGCATCCGATTGCCCATCCAGGCGATCATGAGTCCATTGAGGCCGATCACCACCCGTGTGGTCGTCTCGCTATCGATGTAACCCAGCTCGCGCGCGTAGCGCGCGCCGAGCGCCACGACGAGGATGCCGACGGCCCAAGCGAGCCATGGGATCAGTTCTTTGTTCATCGTGCACTCTCCTTCTTGTTCCGGGGCTTCGGCGCCTCCGCACCCACGCCGAAGGAATGGACGAAGCCCAGCAGCGCCTCTTCGAGCACCGAGAGCTTCAGGTGATAGATCACGGACTTGCCGGCCTTTTCAGTGTGCACCAAGTCGGCATCCTTCAGCACTGTGAAGTGCGCAGACATCGTCGGCTTGGAGACGTTGAACTGGTCGCTCAGCTCGCCCGCGCTCATCGGCCCTCGACGCAGGAGCTGCAGCACCCGCCGGCGGGTGGGATCGGAGAGGGCTCTGAACACTTGACTCATGATGCGATGATTAGCTAATCATCGAAATGTGTCAAGGGGGCATTCGACCTGGATTATTTCAGGGCCAGGCTATGGGGCCTTGCACCACGCTATCCAACGTTGCGACCCAGACCATTCGCAGATCGAAGGTGGCAGCCCGAGAGATGGCATGTGAAGTGCGTGTGTGTGGCGCCTAACGCCTGAGCTGGGCCGCGCTGCAAGGCGGGCTCGGCTTGAATGAATTGTCAGGCCCCATGCTAGATGATCCTGGCTTGGCGAACTCATGGACGAACTCTGGCGCGTTGATGGACTGCATGGCCTTGTCCCTTACGCGCGTATCCGGGAAAGTTGACCTCATCCCGCTTCTCCGTTACCCATTGGCCCCATCCCGATGGCTTTGACGTTCGCTCACCGGAATGCCAGCGTGAGCACACGAAGCGCTTCACGTGATCGACGGTCACTGAGTGCGGTGTAGAGCATCACATCCTGCGGGGGGATCGGCGGCAAGGACAGGCTTTCGCCAATATCGACCGTGCCGGATGGCGCGGCGCGTTGCGCCAACACAGCCACGGCCAATCCCCCGGCCGCAGCGGCGCCGAGGATCGCGGCACCTTTGCCGACGAAAACTTCACTCCATTCGATTCCGGCCTTGTCGAGCGCACGAATCGCCACCGCTCTGATGCGACACGACTCGCCCTGCGTTGCCAACGGCAGGGGTCGGTTGGCATGGGGCTCCCAGCCAACGGCTGCGAACCAGGAAAAAGTCTCGACGAAAGCGGCCTTGCCCTGCTTGCGGCCGTCCTCCGGACGCAGCGCCAGCACCGCATCGAGTTCACCCTGTTCGTAGGCCTGCATCAGCTCGTGCGTGCCGGCGACGCGCATCTCGACCAGCAAGCCCGGATCGTGGTCCCGCATCCGCCGCAACAACGACGGCAATTCGCCGCCGACCAGCAAATGACTGATGCCGATCGCCAACCGGCGCCGCTCGACCTCGAACGCGGCGAGCGCACGGTCATGGGTCGAAACCAGTTCGCGCGCTGCCCCGAGAAATGCCAGCCCTTCGGCGGACAGGCGCACATGCCGAGGCGTGCGCTCCAGCAGGCGCCGGCCCAGTTGGTCTTCCAGCCGGCGCAGCTTGAGGCTGACCGCAGACTGGGTGGTTCCCAGTACGTCGGCGGCGCGGGTGAAGCTTTGCAGGTCGGCGGCCAGCACGAAGGCCTTGACCGCATCGACATCCATCGCCTTCATTCGGGAAGATTCGGATTGGAAATGATAGATATATCTATAGATACATTTTACTGATCGTGCAAGAGATCTAGACTGGACTCTATTCCCCGTTCCCAAAGGAGCCTGCGATGAAAAGCCTGACCGGTGCGATGCTCGCGATGCTGGCCGGGCTGGCCACGCGCGACATGCCTGAACCGGCCCATGAATTCCCGCTGCACGGTACCTGGACCCTGGTGGCCGCGGACAAGATCCTGCCTGGTGGCGCACTGGTACGAGACTATGGCGAGCAGCCCAAGGGCAGACTGATCGTCGACGCCCAGGGCCGATACTCGTTGCAGATATTCAAATCCGAGCGCCTGCGTTTCGCCACCGACAGCAAGGCTGACGGCAGCACTGATGAATTCAATTCCGCGGTGATGGGCAGCAGCACCCATTACGGCACGGTCATGATCGATGAAAAGGCGGGACGGCTCGTCTTTTCGATCGAGGGCTCATCCTTCCCCAATTGGGAAGGCACCCTGCAACGGCGTCAGTACAAGCTGGAAGACAAGGAGCTGAGTTACCGGGTACCGCCACGGACGGACGGCAGCATCCCGATTTCGGTCTGGCGACGACTCGATTGAGTCGTAGCACGACGTAAATCATCCTTTCCCAAGATCAGGATACGAGAGACAGCATGCCGCACTTTGTGGTTGATTGCTCGCAGGGAATACTGCGACAGCGCAGTGAGGAAGAGGTCCTTGCACGACTGCATCACGCCGTGAACTCCACGGGGTTGTTCGAGGAGTCTGACATCAAGGTCCGGGTCAATCCTTTCCTGGTCTACACCGTCGGCGGGGGGAAGGAAGACTTCATCCACGTGTTCTCGTACATCATGCAGGGACGAACCATCGAGCAGCGCGCAGATCTCTCGAGGAGGATCGTCGGCGAACTGGCTGACATGTTTCCGGCCATTCATCGAATCGCCACTAACGTCGCGGAATTCGAGAAAGCGACCTATCTCAATCGAGAAATGTTGTAGGCAAGACGATTGAGTTGCGCAGGTATCGTCGCGTGCGGATGGCGGCATTCCGATTCGATCCGGCGACAGCTCGATTGAGCCGGACGAGCATGTTGGCGCTGTTGCCGGAACTGGGGCAGCTGAGCCGACGGAAGATCGCCAAACTGGTGGGCGTGGCGCCTATGAACCGCGACAGCGGACAAGGCCAAGGCAAGCGGCGCATCCGCGGCGGTCGGGCACCGGTGCGGGTGGCGCTGTACATGGCCACGCTGTCGGCGGTGCGCTGGGACCCCACCATGAAAGCGCATTACCAGCACCTGCGGGCCCACGGCAAGCTGGGCAAGGTGGCCTTGGTGGCGTGCATGCGCAAGCTGCTGGGCATTGTCAACGCAAGACGTCGTGATGAGCTACGTGCAGAGGGTGTGATCGCGGCCTGAAAGGCAGGATCTACAAGACAGTTGCTGAATTAAGCCGCGCCGCGAAGCGGCGTCGGCTTGAATGAATTGTTAGGTCTTTGACTGGCGTTTCTTAAACTTCTCAAACTTTGCGTTCAGCACAAAGACATAGTCACAGATAGCAAAAGCAAAATCGACGAGATCCTGCGCGTCTTCTTTAGTCACTCGCTCGGTTGAGGCATGGGCGCCTAGATTTCGGTGCTTGCGCAGGGCCTCACCCCACTCATAGAGGCGAGTATCGATGATTCCTGCCGTCTTCAAGTGCTTTAGTCCGTCAGCAAGATTTCTGGCGCTAGCTTTGTGGTGCTTGCATACGCCCTCGATTGCTCGCCCACACATGACGGCCGCTGCGCTGTAACACTGCGCTCTAAAACATCGTTTTGCTTCATCGAGTGAGACGCTTGCTATTTCTGGTATCTCCCAATCCGGCCCATCTTCTGGCTCTGGCCAAAGGCGTTTCAATGCGGACCAAGAGTAGATGTAGCGCCCGTCATTTCCGTCGTAATCGGAGGGATATTGCTCGGACGAGCCAAGTAGTGACGCCTCACAGGCTGGACACTCGATCAAGACCTGCTTGATCCCGTAACCGCCATCGTCGTGAACTTTGCTCTCGCCCTTGACTGTTCCATTCACTCTAGATTGGCAATGCGGACAATCAATCAGCATGGATGTCTCCAGAAAAGACCTAACGCTTGAGTTAAGCCGACCCGCGAAGAGGGTGGCAGTTCCTACGAAAAAGTAGACACCCCTGTTCTAGCAACACTGTTCGAACTCGACGGGTGAACGATACCCCAGCGCCGAATGCAACCGCTGGTGGTTGTAGAAATGGACGTAGTCACGGAT